>JANXYC010000173.1 GCA_025350305.1 Cyclobacteriaceae bacterium
TCAATGGTCGTACCGACCCCTCTCGAAGTTGCCGCGGGCATCAAACGTTGTATGGAAAACATGATTTGATTCGTCTGACAG
The DNA here is from genome assembly GCA_025350305.1 of Cyclobacteriaceae bacterium. Taxonomy (GTDB): domain Bacteria; phylum Bacteroidota; class Bacteroidia; order Cytophagales; family Cyclobacteriaceae; genus ELB16-189. The sequence continues at coordinate 82 of JANXYC010000173.1, forward strand.
CTTCGCGGTTTTACATTTGTAATGAGAAAGGCTGGGATTTCCTGGTGCACTACGAAGGATGATGAGCTGGCCAGGCAATTGCATTTTGGTGTGACCGCCTCGCTGCACTCGTGCCTGAGACTGATCGTGGGCAGGCGCGTTGGTGTCGCCTCCCGCGTGGGCCTGCGTGAACACCAACAAGGGGCGGAGATTTTATAATTATTGATTTCGATGTACAGTTTTATTTCAGGGCAGGATTAAAAACCACCTTAATTTCTTGTGAAGCCGAAAAAGGCCGTCCGTCTTTTGTTAACCCCCGAACCAATACATTCATGGGCCCCATGTCATCGCTGGCGAAGAAGGCCATGTCTGCATGGCCTGTTCGATCGGTTTCGAGAGAGGGGTTCCAATAAAGCGTGGATCGCAAGTCAGGAACGCGCGAGGGTGGTGCTACTTTTGAATAGTTTATTTTGAATGAATCGCTTGGGCGGCTAAGCCCCACGATTGGAAACAGGTTTTGGTTTACTCTGGAATTTGAAAAATCTCCCTTTTTTGTCTGAACAAAAATGACCCCGTTTTCACCAAGCCTGCTCAACTGGGCCAGCTTATTGGGATTGTTTATGATCTTAATTGAAATTAAATTCTCCGGTTTCAGCTCCATGAACACGGACGTGTTGCGGGTCATGGTGCCATCAATAACGTATAGAGGGTCATCATTGAATACTCGTGTTGATGTCTCTAACCGAAACGATATACGCACGCTATACTGTGAACCTTTTTTTCGGGATTGAACAAAGGGCACCACTTCCCGCAGGAGGTCTTCCATACTCGGGAACACTACGTAGTCGGCTACATTGATTCCGTAATCCGCTCCCAGAAACTCTTCTTCAATAATATTGTTGGCAGTCTGGTCTTGCCGCCCGCCCCGCCTTTGATTGCTTCCAAAAAAGGAGTATGATTTTGACACCAGGGATTTGTTGAGGGCATACTCAGCATACACAGAATTTTCAGAGTTCTCGAGGGAAGACCAGTTCTCAGAGATTGTCACCGAATCCCTTAGGATGGTGATCGCGTAATTGTCGTCAATGTTTTTTGACTTGTACTGAAGGGTGCAAAAGATCATATCCTCACCCCAGAAATCAAAAATGAAGGGGATTTCGAATTCTCCGTTTTTTGCGTAGGCTTCAAAGCCAACGTTATTATTTTGAAGATAACTTACAATAACGGTTGAATCAGGTGCTGGCTGTCCAGTCGTTTTCGACAGAACCTGGCCTTTCAGTTTAGACTGACTCTGAAATGAAAAATGTAAATCAAGGGTCTTATCGCTAAGTACTGCCCCCCAATTTATCCGTTTCCATTTTTGGGTGATAAGAAAGGTGTTGAGTGAGGATACGTGCTTGATCCCAAATTTTTCTGCCCGCTCTGCAACCTCTGGCAAGTCTGACATATAAAAATCACTCCACATTGATTGGTTCTTGAATAATCGTTGCTGAAACACACTAACGCTCAGGTCCGATTCCAGGTAATTTCCAGTTCCATCCACGACCTCGAATGCACACGGGATACTTTCACGCTGTTTAACTTCGGCAGGTAATTGCATTTTGACTTCAATATTCTTTATCGCATAAGGCACAAATACCCGCTGTGCTACCACATTTCCTTCCGAATCGAACACAAACAACTGATGGAGTGCATCGGACCGGTCCTGTTTAGGAATTTGTAAATGAAAAGCCTGATCTGATGGCATTGTCACTTTTTGCTTCGTCAGTATTTTTCCCCTTGAATTCACAAGGACATACAATTCCCGATTCGCCCATGGGGAGTTTGTCGGCACTGTCAAGTAAACTTCACAACGTTCCCCCGTTTCTATGCGTACCGATATGCCATCTTTTTTTACTTCCGGAAGGGCCCAGCGCTTTCCTGTTGGTCGCTCCACCGAGTACGTTTGATTTGGTTTGGGTGAAATAGCAAAACTGCCAACGCCAGTTGAATCCAATAATACTCGTGCAATTTCTACACGAGTCTGATCGGTGATTACTAATTCAGTGGCAAGTGGGCCCCGCACAGCAACATTGTTGACGATCCCTTCAATCAAATTGCCACCTTCCGGATAAAATCTGATAAGAATCTCCTGTTTCTGAGTAGTGTTTATTTCCTTCTTTGAAATTACCTGGATTTTTTTTTGATAAAACCAGGCATCTCCAAAATTCTTCATCCAATCGGAATAGGCAACGAACGTATAATCGGCTGGAGGCAAGTCCTTTCTGAAAACTAGTTGATTATAGCCCTTTCCATTCTGCACTTTGAAGCGGATTTTCTGGTACGTGTGTCCATCGCCGCCCAACAGGTCAAGTGTAACAATGTGATCACCCTTGACCGGTAACAGTTCTTCGTTCAGGTACCAGGCGCAAAAGAAAGCGGTATCACCCGGAGTAAAGGTGGGTTGATTAAAGATCATATTGATTTTTACCGCCGGGTACTTTTCTCTGTAACGATCATAACGGCCCTGCAACTCTTGCAGGAAATCGAGTGGGCGCCAGGCGCAGAGTATAAGCACTACTGACCAGCAGAACACTGCACTCATTTTCAAAAAAAAGTTTTTTTTATTCATAGCAGATCTATAATTCTAAAGTAATTAATTTATTCGGTGCTTTTTTAATCTTTTATCTAAACGACCACAGCTTTATAGACTTAATTCCAATACAATGGTTTAATTGTCGTTGAGTTTGGAAACAGCGCCCGGCAGGTATTCTTAAATGGTAAATTTTGAGGTGGAATGTACAATTGATTTGGCACATCCTCCCGGGTGATAAAGGCAGATTTGCTGGTGATGGAAGTGGCGAAAAATAATCCTTCAATCTCCGCCTTCGGGCCGCTGATTTGCACGAAATTGCTTACAACCTTGCCTGTTACCGGTTGAAACAGACTGGCGGCGGCACCTTGCTGTGCTTTCACGGCTTTCCAAAATTCAAAGGCCTGCCTGGACAAACTCAACTGCTGCACCTCAGCGTGCACCTTGTACATAAACGTCCATTGAGTAACGGGAATATACACAGCTTTCACTCCGATAAAACTGCCATTTTGTATAAACTGATTGCTGCTGATCAGGGGTTCAATATTAAAGAAGTCGTACCAACAGCTGCAACATAAACAGGGTTTATAATCATTCTTCAATTCGCCCGTTATCTTGTTAAGGATGTATGAACTACAGGGTAAGGGCTTCGGACAACGCGCTTCTACACACAACGTATCATATAACTCTGGATTTGTGTCTGCCTGAAAGGTGCCCACAAATTTCCAGAGAAAATTGAATTTGTTTTTCATGCCGGATGATGAATTGAAGAAGACATCAAACCCGTAAGTGGTAAGTGTGTCCGTTTTTAGTTCCTTGAACTTATGATAGATACTGTCAACGGTACCGGCAGGATAAAGCGTATCCGGTTTCGTTTCGTACACACGGCCATCCAGTAATTCAATGTTTAGTTTATAAACCCTGCCGACCGTTCCCCGGATGCCGGCAGGGCTCGTTTGGTATACTCCGAAGCCCACCTCTTTCAGCACTTCGCTTGTGCCATGATTGTCGGACATGATCAACCGTTTAACGGAAATGGGGTTTTTCAACGAATACATGGATTGAATATCGAATGCTTTTGTTATTTGAATTTTATAAGGTCCTGGCAGATCGGAAATGTATCCATCGATCACAACAGGAGTGTATGCGCCGGCACCAATGTCAATATTAATTCTATCGATGCAAGCCGCGGTGAAAAGCACCAGTAAAAAGGAAAGTAATGAATAACTTCTCATGTTGCTAGTCTACCCAGAAGGCTGGTTTAATATTTGGTTGAACGTCTGGCCTCTCATAATTCAGAAGTAACCGCACGCATACCACCGATTAGTCAGCCCAATAGGAAGGCTTTACGAGTGTCGAATTTGGAAATAAATTCAGGCAATTATCAGAAAATGGAAGTTCCACGTTAGGGATGATACTTTGGTTAGGAACAGCGGACCTGTTAATAAACACAGCCTTGCTGGAAATTGAAGTAGCAAAAAACAAACCTTCCATCGGCGCTTGCGTTCCGCTGACTTGCACAAAATTACCCCGGATCTTGCCCGTAACAGGTTGAAACAAACTGGCAGTCGCTGACTTTTGGGCTTTCACTCCCTTCCAAAAGGCAAACGCCTGTCGAGACAAACTCATTTGGCTCACTTGCGCATGCACCTTGTACATAAATGTCCACGGTGTGAGCGGAACATACATTGCCCTGATTCCTTTAAATTGACCCGCCTGCACAAATTGATTGTCGCTAACAATCGGATCAGGGTTTACCAGATTGGTCCAGCACGAGCAGCATGAACAACTTTTTGTATAACGCAATTGGCCATTCTCCAATACATACGAACTGCAGGGCCTTGGTCGGGGGCAACGTCCTTCGCCACATGGCTCCGCGTGTAATTCTGGATTGGTATCATATTTATACGTACCGATAAATTTCCAGAGATAATAATTGCTTTTGGGGTTTGCTGTAGAATTGAAGAATACATCAAAACCATATTTACCAGCACCATCAACAGTCTTCTCCTCTTTAAAATTATAATAAACGCTGTCTACCGTGCCCGAAACCAATAAGGTGTCAGGAATCGATTCATAAATGCGGCCATCGAGGAGTTCAACGTTAAGTTTGTAGACTCTTCCCAGCGTTCCACGAATGCCTGTTGGACTGGTCTGATAAACACCAGCGCCTATCGCGTAAAGAACTTCCGTTGTTCCGTTATTATCCGAAAGTATAACGGACTTGGCCTGAATGGGGGTCTTAATTGATAATTTTGATTCAATATCGAATGCCTTTGTTATGAGAAATTGGTAGGGTCCGGGCTGATCAGAAATGAAGCCATTGACCACAACAGGGAAGACGGAACTGCTTCCTACGTCAATGTTAATTCGATCGACGCATGCACTGCAACACAGAATCAGTAAAATTGAAAATAATGAACGCCCCTGCCTCATGTCGTTTAAATCTTGAAGCTGTAAGAGATGGAGGGCAACGCAGTACCAATGATAGCTAAGCGATAGGGGCGAAGAATCCCCGGTCTGGCCTCTTTGAAAAAGATGGTGTATGGATTTTTCCGTCCGTACACATTGTAGATGGAGAAGGTCCAGGTGCCATCCCAGAATTTCTTGCGCTTATGATTTCCTTCTATGACCAATCCAATATCTAACCGGTGATAGTCGGGAATCCGGAATTGATTTCTATCAGAAAAAGACGATACAGTAAAATTTTCAACCGAAAATGCCGAGAGGGGTAAGGTAATCGGTCGGCCGGTTCGATAGGTAAAACCTCCGGTAAAGAAATACCTTCTCGAAATATTGTACTTCCAGGTAAGATTGACCACATGTGGCTGATCATAATTGGCAGCGTATTCTTTTCCACCATTAATAGTTTCTTGAGGGAAAACACTTACGATAGTCCGTAATGAACGGGAGTAGGCATAGCTTAGAGAGCCTACCAGGCGGCCAATTGTTTTTGCAACCTGCATTTCAGCACCATACGCACGGGCGTTGCCCTGAAGAAGATCGGTCTCGATCTGAGGATTCAGGATGAGCTGTGCGCCGTCTTTAAAATCAAGGACGTTCTGGATTTTTTTGTAGTACACCTCCAGGAATGCTTCGTATTTCTTCTCTTTGAAATTTCTGAAGTAGCCGATGGAAAACTGATCAGCCAACTGTGGCTTAAAGTAATAGCCACTTGGTTGCCAGATATCAACCGGTGTGATAGCCGTTGTATTCGTCACCAGGTGGAGGTACTGGAATATTCTATTGTATCCAATTTTGATGGAAGATTCGGAGGAGAGATCATACCGCAAGCCCAACCTGGGTTCCCAATTAAAAAAGGATTTTACCTTTTGACCACTGCTAAAATGCAGGGTATCCACCAAACTCAAAGTTTCCCGCGGCACATTTGGTGTATAGACATTGATGTTGGCCGGCCCAATTATTTGAAAAATAGAAAAACGCACCCCCCCATCTACATGAAATCGCTTCATGTCAAACTGATCGGAGAGGTAAAGGCCTGTTTCAATGGACTTCTGTTGATCCATTTGAATGAATTTCTTATTGGATGTAGGAGAGGAGGGAGTAAACGTTCCGGGATTGAAATCGTAAAAAATGCTTTGTGCTCCAAAGCCAAATTTGTGGCTCTCGCGGGCGTAATGAAAATCTGCTTTCGCAGTAGGATACGAGATTTTGTATTTTAAATTAAAACCACTAAGTGGGTCTTTGTCGGAAACATCATAGGTATAACTGCCATAGCCTAACAGGAAAGCGGATGTAAATTTCTTGGTGAATTCATGATCCAACCGTAATGTAGTCAACTGGGTATCCCAACTGTACGTGGAATCGCCGCGTAACCTGAACTGATCATGACTGATGTAGCCAGAAAGTGTAAGTTTGGTTTTTTCACTGAAGAGGTGCGTAAGCTTAGCGGTTCCATCATAAAATTTTACAGTGCTCTTGTTCAAATCAACATAATTGCTGCGAATCGAATTTATTAACCAGTCGGAGTAAGTGGTCCGCATGGATACAGCGATGGAAGTCTTATCCCGCACAATAGGACCATTGACCATCAAATTGCTTGAAATCAATCCAATACCGCCACTCACTCCCCATTTTTCATAACTGCCTTCTTTTGATCGGATGTCCAGAACAGAAGAAACACGTCCACCAAATTCAGCAGGAATGCCGCCTCGGTAAAATGTTACGTCCCGGATGGCCTCCGAATTGAAGGCTGAAAAGAAACCAAACACGTGGGAACTGTTGAATACCGGCAGGCCGTCATACAGAATAAGATTTTGATCCACGCTGCCCCCACGTACGTTGTATCCGGAGGCGGCTTCACCAACGGTGGTAACACCCGGTAGTATCTGGATCTGCTTTATTAAATCCACCTCACCCAAAAGTGCCGGTGCGCGCTTTACCTCCTTCATGCTAATCTGGGTTTGGCCAATTCCACTGGTGGTTATTTCGCGGGCGGAGCGATCCTGAATGACAACCTCATCCAATACCGTCGGAGTTTCTTCTAACACGAGATTCACATTTCCATTAGTATAAATTTCCAGGTCAATGACTTTATCTTCAAAGTTGATGTAGCTAAAATTGATCACGTGTGAACCACTGGGCATTCTCAGCTCGAATTTACCTTCCGCATTGCTAACCGTGCCCACCTGAATGTCACTTGCCAAAACGGTCACCCCCACCATCGGATCTTTCGATTTACCGTCGATGACAGAACCTGAAAGGGTCACTCGCTGTTTGGCAACCGATTTTTTATCCCCGCCAATGACAAGTTTGTCTATTTTCTTTTGGCCTCGTACGGCGGCATTGATGATTCTATTGCGCTGAAGGGCCTGGGTCGGGTCTTTTACGAGGACGAATGTATTGGCATTGATTTCAATATAGTTGAGATCCGTGCTCAGGAACAATTCATAGAACGCTTCCCGCAGGGTGCTTCCCGCAAAGCTTTCTTTAAAAGTCAGCTGGTCGATCCAGTCGTCGAGAAAATAAAAGTGAACAGAATGGTTTTTTTCCAGTTCCAGCAGAAAAACGTTTAGGCTTTTTCCCTTCTCGCTACCGTCAAGTTTAGTGTCGAGAATCGATTGTGAAAACGAAGCGAAGCTGAATAGAAAGAAAAAAAAGAATAGAGGCCTTCTCAAATGCGGTTCAGGTAAGGTTTACAAGGTGGTAAATTAAGGTAAATTAAAAATGATTATCGGGTTTTAGTCAATAGGGGTAGATTTCTTTTGAAATTATCCCGAAGATTGGAGTACTTTTTACGACATCCTTATGCCAAAGATCTCGGAGTTTTTGGATTGGATTGATCATCGTGCGGTATTCTTTACCCATCATCTAAATATTTGGAAGTACTCAATTGTTATTATGGGCATCTCTAAAAACTCCTTGTACCCTTCTCTTCCGGAGAAGGGTGACGGGT
>JANXYC010000186.1 GCA_025350305.1 Cyclobacteriaceae bacterium
TCCTCCATTATTTCTTCCTCTGATAATCCCTGCAGCTGCAATTGTTGATAACGTGTGGACCGTTGTATTGCTTGCTCCAGCACTTCCTCTTTTCCCTTCCAGGGTCTGTCCTTTCCCCAATGGTCGAAGAATGTTTTTTGAATCTCGGTCATTTGCTGGACCATTGCCTTTTCTGCGTATTCCTGCAGTTTAGCATCCAGCGTTGTATAAATCTTTAGTCCATCTGTGTAAAGATTATATGCACTTCCATCATCTTTCTCATTATTCATGCACCAGGTTTCTAAATCGGCTTTTAGTTGTTCTCTGAAATAAGGTGCCAATCCCTGGTGATGCGATATTTTATTATAATTGAGTTCCACGGGCAGACCCTTAAGAGAATCTGCTGTTAGGCTGTCTAACTTATTATATTTCACCAACTGACTGATTACGACGTTGCGCCTTATCAGAGCGCGTTCAGGAAACAACCGAGGGTTATAACTATGGGTGGCTTTCAACATTCCTACCAGCAAGGCTGACTGGTCGATGGTAAGGTTGCGGGCGGAGGTGGAATAAAAACGTTCTGCGGCCGCTTGAATGCCAAAGACATTGTCGGCAAAAGGAACTGTGTTCAGGTAGAGGGTAAGAAGTTCTTCCTTTGAATAAATACTTTCCAGTTTCCGCGCGATCCTCACTTCCCGCAGTTTGTTCAGCAACATCGGCAAAACCCAATATCGTTTTCGTGGGTACAGATTTTTTGCGAGTTGTTGAGTGAGCGTGCTACCGCCGCCAGAGGATTCATCTTGCTGTATGATCGACTTAATCAAGACCCTTCCAAGACTTCTAAAGTCAACACCACTGTGGTTATAAAATCGAACATCTTCAGTAGCGATGAGTGCATTTACTACGGCCGGCGCAATGTCTTTATACTGCACTTCGGTTCGATCCTGAAGAAAATAGCGTCCAAGTAATACGCTATCCGCGCTATACACTTCGGAAGCCACCTGGTTTTGGATGTTACGGAGTTCGCGGTTGCCCGGCGTTTCGATCCAGGCGATCAATGCAAACAGAAGAAATAGTACAAGTGGCGGACTTGCTATTTTAACCATTAGTCTCGTCCGGGGATGGTCTTTGAGATATCGGTGGGCTCGTCGGTAGTAATGGCCCGCCACAACAAGGTAAGGTCGCCATCGGGGATATCTCCACAGGAGACGATATCCCATCATACAAAGGAATTGAAATTTCCGTTTTAATTGGGTAAGAACTTTTTGCATAGCCTTCATGTATCAAACCATGACGGATTGTGCTCCTCCATATTACCTTATGAACAAGGTGCTCTAACCGCAGTGCATTTGAGAACTCAAATTACTTTTTTAGTCTGACTAGTAAAAGCAAATAGCTTACCGGGCAATCACGCGTCCTATTTGGTAATTCCTTGTAGCCACCCAGTCTCTGATTTGATTTCTAAACCAAACATCCGTACCCTTGCTCCATTTGTAATTGTCGCGGATATAATTCAGTGTGTCTTCTTCTACATCGTTGTAACCAAAGCCATAGGTAACAGCAACGATAATGGTCTCAGCTTCCTTTCTTGAAATCCTTCCATCAACACTCACCGCTACTCCATGGTTAGCCTTATCCACCAGATGCCCATCCATCTTAATGCCATTTATTATTTTGTAGTAGCTCATAAAACCTTAATGTAAACTAAACTTTGTCATGAAAAATACATGCCACACATTGAGTAATTCAAAATCAATTGTTTAGGTGTGAATTACTGAATTCGTGATGTGTGCACAAAAAAATTGTAGAGCTTTTTCCACTCAGGTTTTAAATGGGAATTTAAATTGAACCTGGAAGACGAACAGGCATAAAGCTAAAACGCATAAAAAGAATTTATGCGATGTTTTTAATCACTGAAACAAATTACCATCATGTTGAAAGGATCATTTATTTTCAACAAAGTCATTCTTATTATTTAATTTTTGCTGACCGCCATCATCTTTCCTTCTAAAAATTTGTCAACTCGGATTGCCACATTCTCACGGATGTTCATATAAAAGAAATTGATGTCTGCCCAATGCCAATTTTTAGTACGAATAGTAGCCCGGCCTCTAAAATAAGGCTTATTTACCCACAACATGCCGTCATGGTTTTGTGCATCAACCAGGTGAGGGGCATAGGTAAATCGCAGCGCGACACCACCATGGTTTAATTCTCGTGAAGCAAATTCTTCGCTTGAATTCCACAGCAATGGATTCGTGGAAACTGAACCTTTTAACTCACGCTCATAATTTTCCGGAACGTAATTTTTTTCGAATGTATTCCATGACGCCCATACCCCCACTTCATAAGGCTGTTCCGTTGGGTGTATGTTTGCGAAAGCATCTGGCTTCATGGCGCGACCGATGATGTACGCAGCTACCAATTGTTTCTGTAAATCTTTTCCATCAAAATAATCCTTCAGCAAGCGTTCGGTGTGATAGCTGCCCTGACTATGGGATGCGATGACAATGGGCCTACCCTGATTGTAATGTTCCAGATAGTATTCAAAGGCTGATTTTATATCCTGATAGGCAAAGTCAAGTGCCTTATCACCTTCATTTTTAAATGGAGGATGAAAAGCAGCCAAATGAGCCTGACGATAGTAGGGAGCATAAATCCGGCAGGAGCCGTTGAAAACACTGGCTTGATTTAAGATCGTGCTGGTTTGAATTTGCTGGTTCAGTTTCA
>JANXYC010000190.1 GCA_025350305.1 Cyclobacteriaceae bacterium
TCGAGTTTCTTCTTCACCATTTCATAGTTGTACCGCGCTTCTTCGTTCGTTGGATCCGCCTTCAGCGCATTCCTGAAATAATTTAATGCTTCTTCGAATTTCCCTTCACGATTGGCAAGCACCCCTAGTTGTTGGTTGGCCAATGACTTGATCTTTGCATTTGAACTGGCGGTGAGCGGAGAATAGGTGTTCTTTGCGTTAACGGTGTCATTCAACTGAAAGTAGGAGTGTGCGAGGTTCATCGTCACCTCATCTTCTTTTACCCCCAATGAATCTACCAGTGTTTTGTATTGCGCCACAGCGTTCTTGAATTCTCCCCGCTGGAATGCTTCCTTGGCCTCTGATTTTGCCTTGTTCACTTTCCCGATCTTGTTGGGGTCAATCCAAAGTAAAAGCAATAACAATAAACCGTATTTTATCATATGCTGATCGTCTTCACGCTCAAAACTATATCCAGAACAATCAATGCCAGGGCGGCCAGCAAAAAATAAAAGTAACGATTGGCGGACACATCCACGAGCCTCGCATCACGGGTTTCACCTTCAATCTTGCTGATGGTACTGATGAGTCTGGACACATCATTCACGGCGTCATTAATTTCAAAATACTGACCGTTTGTTTCGGAAGCCAGTTTCTTTAACGAGGATGGGTTAAGTTTCGATATCACCGTATTTCCCTGCTGATCTGTCTTATAACCCCGCCCTGCATAAATCTGGCTTCCCCGCTCCGTGCCTATCCCGAGCGTGAAAAGTTTTATTCCTTCTTTTTCGATATCGCGGACATATTTATCTGTTTCATCGCCAAAGTCTTCGCCATCGCTGATCAAAATAATAACCTTCGACTTTTGACTCCTTTGGGCACCTTGCTGGTCTTCCAGTTTTTGCAGTGCCATGTGCAAGGCCGGACCGAAGTCAGTGCCAGAGGAGGGTACCAAATTGGTGCTCATGGTCTCGATAAACAAGTCCAGCGCGTTTTGATCATAGGTGAGTGGACATTGCATAAACGCTTCTGATGAAAAGATGATGATTCCGATCCTGTCGGAGTTAAAAGCGTCCACCACTTTTTTTAGTTCAAATTTTATTTTCTCCAGTCGGCTGGGCTGGATATCAAACGCGTCCATCGACTTGGACAGGTCCACGCAGATCATGATGTCTTTGCCCACGGATTTGATTTCCTTTTTGGAATCGCCAAAGGAGGGTCCCAGGAAAGAAATGATCAGCAGGATAAAGAAGGTGGTGCGAAGAAATAATTTACCAAAAACAGAGGAGTACGGTGTATTTAAGGTCCGGCTGATGCGGATCACGCGTACGATATAGAAGCCGTAGAATGCCGCAAATGCAACAATCAGCACTATTTCTACCCAACTAAATTCGCGGAACCATTCCATGGGGGACAAAATTAGGAGGATTATGCAGAAAATTGAAAAGCCTGGCCCAGCCGATGGGTGTTGTAGGCCAGGTTACGATAACAGCACTTCTGCCGGAATCCCAAGTTCCCGAAAAAAGATCTTGGCCAATTCAAGTGTAAGCGGTTTTCTTCGGTTTAGTATTGCTGAGACATAGCCTTTGCTTCCTACTTTATCAACAAGATCTTTATTTTTAAGGCCCTTCTCTTCCATTCTCAATTTAATAGCTTCAATAGGATCAGGTGTTGGTATGGGGAAGTTTTTGTCTTCATAGGCCTTAATCAAAAGAAGTACTACCTGAAGAGCTTCACCCTCCTTAGAATTTGGTTTCACATGTTTATCAAACATTACATCCACCCAGTCCAGACTGGCTTGGTACTCTTTTTTGTTTTTTATCGGCTTCAGCTTCATCGCTTTAAAAATTTTACATTTTTTACTTCAATTTTATCGTATTCTTTATGGGAGCCAAACCATTTAATCTGAATAACCTTATATTCAAATAAAATCCGGACAACAAGTCTGTATTTGTTTCCTGCTATGTTAAACACGACTCTGTCGTCCCCTGCCAGGCTGGCATTGCTATACATATGTTTTAATTCTTGAAAACTTGTAAAATTCTTGGTGATCATTTCGTGGTACCATTCCATTAACGCGTTAGCCGCCTTTGGATAAGTTTTACAATATTCCAACAAGGTCTTTCGCGCTATTATGTTGAACACAGGCAAAGATAATAAAGTTTTCTATTGGAAAACTTTATTTTGCGGCATCCGAATGAGACGGTGCGTGCCATTTACGTTGAACGTGCAATTAGCAAATGGAAAGGGGAGAAACCAATTCCAATTTCTTCTTGCAAGTTGGTGACGACCTGACCATCCTTCCTGCATCTTGGATTTTTCAAATTTGAGACTGTCGATTAGCTTGGTTTACGGACAGAAGGGAATTTCGGAGCTTCTATGGTTAAATTAACCCCTTCTACTATAATTTGCCGACTATTTCAGATTGCCAGCAACTTCAGGAGAAGTGGGTGAGTGGCTGAAACCAACAGTTTGCTAAACTGTCGTACGGGTTAAACTGTACCGGGGGTTCGAATCCCCCCTTCTCCGCCTTCGCCCGCCGAAGCTCCGTCCCGGAGCGAAGGCGGACTTCGCCAATCAACATCCGACTTCAAACGAGAAGTTGGAATGCGGGTTTAGGAAGATAAGGTCCGCAGGAAAACCTTACCTGACGAAGCTGATGCGTAAATCTGGTCTCGTAGCTCAGTTGGATAGAGCAACTGCCTTCTAAGCAGTAGGTCGCTGGTTCGAATCCAGCCGGGATCACTCTTTGTCATTCTCAAAGTGTTGCGCTTCCAAATACAATTAATATCTTCGCGCCCTCAATTGGGTTACGGGGCGTAGCGTAGCCCGGTATCGCGCCTGGTTTGGGACCAGGAGATCGTCAGTTCGAATCTGGCCGCCCCGACGAGTTGTAAAAAAGCGCTGTTTTACCATCATAAGACAGCGTTTTTTTATGCCTTCTAAAAAGTTAGTAAGAAAATTCAGAATTTTTTTGCTCTTCAAATGAATGGCGCTGAAGTTTCTACTTGTCCTTAAGACTGTGTGCTTCATGGATTATTGTTTCATAGTCAAGGGTATCAAAATTCAAAAGATGAATTGAGACTGAATCTAACAGAACGTTGTAGTAATCGATCTCATAATCTATTTTTCCTAACACCGTTCCAACATATTTGGAATCGTGAATCTTGCTACCGTTGATTGAATCAGGGGTAATCCAAGTTTGACGACCATCATATCTTTCTGATTTAAGAATAAAATAGGGTTCAACTATTGGCTGTCCGAGTTGAATCGTCTCGAAGCGAAGGCGAGCTTTACTTTTCAGGATTGTTTTTCGGAACAAAGTTGGCTCGACGGGCACTTACATTGAATTCAATGATAAATACAAAGCCTTCGAGTTTGAGAAATACTTGAAAGGAGATTCCAGGCATTCCTAAATAAGGGTCTTGTTTGATGTTCCGTTCCGAAACAACTAATACAAGTTGTCGTGATCCGGCAGGGAATCGAACCCCGAACCGTCAGCTTAGAAGGCTGATGCTCTATCCAATTGAGCTACCGGACCATACTATGCCTGCAATACTCCATTCCATCGCCAGATTCGCTCGGCAGGCTAAACTTGCAAAGTGGACATCGTCCGCCGTAGCCCATTTACCAACTCTTACTATTGGAAAACGGGTAGTGAAAGCGAAGCCCGCCTACGCTCCGAGACGGAGCTTCGGCGTGCGAAGTTAGCTGCGGACCTTGTCCGCCGAAGCCCGCTTACCAACTTCACGTTTGAAGTCGGATGTTGATTGGCGAAGCCCGCCTACGCTCCGAGACGGAGCTTCGGCGGGCGAAGTTAGCTGCGGACTTTGTCCGCCGAAGCCCGCTTACCAACTTCACGTTTGAAGTCGGATGTTGATTGGCGAAGCCCGCCTTCGCTCCGAGACGGAGCTTCGGCGGGCGAAGGCGGAGAAGGGGGGATTCGAACCCCCGGTACAGTTTAACCCGTACGACAGTTTAGCAAACTGTTGGTTTCAGCCACTCACCCACTTCTCCTGAAGTTGCTGGTATTCTGAAATAGTCGGCAAATATAGGGGAAGGCCTCAATTTTACCATGAGGTTCTCAAATTCACCTCAAATTCACCTTTGCCTTATCACCGTCTCAAGTGCCTCCCTGAATTTCTCCGGCTCTTCGATAAAAATAAAATGCCCGCTGTTTTCGAATAGCATTAGTTTGGAGCGGGGAATGCTGGACTGAATTTTCTGTGAGATCTTCAACGGGAGTGCATCATATTGTCCATGAAGTACCAATACCGGAAAAGTGAACTTGTTAACAGCGTCGTAGTAATCATAATTTCCCAGGTCCTTTCCCAAACCAGTAAACAGCGCCCGGCTGGCCTTCAAGAAATTGTCAGGCAGATCTAGTTGCAACCTGGATGATTTGCCAGGGTCTGCGAACGAATGACGGAAGGCGAGTTTCATGATTTCTTCATAGGCCGCAGGGTTGCCGGACTTGAATTCCGGGGAACGCACGATACCCGACCTCTCTATGCTGTCGGAGGTGGTCGTTCTCTTTTTCTGAATCACATCGATCTCCGTATCAAACTCG
>JANXYC010000194.1 GCA_025350305.1 Cyclobacteriaceae bacterium
CAAATGCAAAGATCAAGTCATTGGCCAACCAGCAACTAGGCGTTCTAGCCAACCGTGAGGGGAAATTCGAGGAAGCCTTGAATTATTTCAGGAATGCCCTGAAGACGGATCCATCAAACGAAGAAGCGCGGTACAACTACGAAATGGTAAAGAAGAAACTCGAAGAAAAGAAAAAAGAGGAAGAGAAAAAGAAGGACAAGGATAAGAAGAAAGACGATAAGAAAGACCAGAAGAATAAGGACAACAAGGACCAGAAAGACAAAAACGATCAGAAGAAAGAAGACAAAGAGAAGCAGGATAAGGAAAAAGATCAGAAGAGTAAAGAGCAGCAGGAAAAAGACAAGCAACAAAAAGAAGAACAGAAGAAAGAGCAGGAGAAAAAAGATCAAAAAGACAAAAAAGAGAACCCTTCCGTTTCTGAAAAACTAAAGGAAATGAAAATGAGCGAAGACAAAGCGCGCATGGTCCTGGAAGCAATGAAAAACCAGGAAGTGCAGTATTTGCAACAAAACAAGCGCAAGGCAACGAAGCCGAAGAGTAAGGGTAAACCGGATTGGTAGGTATAAGTTCAAGGTTCAAGGAACTTTGAACCTTGAACTTTAAACTTTGAACTCTGAACATAGCATCAAATTCTCAAACAATGAAAGAAGTATATATAGTCTCCGCCATCCGAACACCCATTGGAAGTTTTGGCGGATCGTTGGTAAGCATAAGCGCGATTAAGCTTGGTTCAATCGCAGTGAAAGGCGCTCTTCAGAAAATTAACCTTGATCCAAAAACGATACAAGAAGTTTTCTTTGGTAATGTGATTTCAGCAGGCCTGGGACAGGCGCCGGCAACCCAGGTAGCGGTGGGCGCCGGACTTGGCTATGGAATTCCGTGCACATTGGTGAATAAAGTATGTGCCTCCGGGATGAAGGCGATCATGCTCGGGGCTCAGTCGATCATGCTGGGTCAAAATGATGTGGTAGTGGCCGGTGGTACTGAAAGTATGTCCAACATACCCTTCTATCTCATGAAAGCGCGGTATGGCTACAAGTACGGCAACGGTGAATTGATCGACGGCCTCACCTATGACGGACTAACAGATGTGTATAACCATTGCGCGATGGGCGTGTGTGCCGATAACACGGCAAAAGAAATGAACATCAGCCGCCAGGATCAGGACAATTATGCTATCAATTCCTATAAGCGATCGGCTGCTGCCTGGGCGGCCGGAAAATTCAAGGATGAAATTATTCCAGTTGAGATTGCTGGAAAGAAAGGTGATGTCACGTTTTTCGCGGAAGACGAAGAATTCAAGAACGTGAACTTTGAAAAAATTCCCGGATTGAAGCCAGTCTTCACAAAGGATGGTACAGTGACGGCTGCAAATGCCTCCACCATCAACGACGGCGCCGCTGCGGTAGTGTTAATGAGCAAGGAGAAAGCACAGGAACTTGGAATAAAACCGATCGCAAAAATCCTTGGTTTTGCCGACGCGGCGCAAGACCCGATGTGGTTTACGACAACTCCTTCCATTGCCATACCCAAAGCAATGAAGGCCGCCGGCATTGATAAGAAGGATGTTGGGTTTTACGAAATCAATGAGGCCTTTTCAGCAGTAGCCATCGCCAATAACATAAAGCTTGGGCTTGATCCGGCAAAAGTAAATATAAACGGAGGTGCCGTCGCATTGGGTCATCCGCTGGGCGCATCAGGAGCCAGAATCACCATGACACTGGCCAACGTGCTGAAGCAAAACAATGCAACTATCGGCGTGGCCGGCATCTGCAACGGTGGCGGTGGCGCTTCAGCGATTGTCATTGAACGGATGAACGGATGATGTCCAGGGTAACATTAATTCAAGGACAGAAGGTGGGGCGGATTTAATTGCCACTACCTTAAGGTAGGGGCAATTTTGTGGTGGTTTTTAAGAACAACAACGGATTGATTTTTTCGTTTTGTTACTACACTTCGTGCACTAGTTAAACACACAGCAATGTTTCGAGTCCTTGTACTTTTCTTAATAAGCTCAACGTCACTCTTTGCCCAAAAGAACATCAAGGTATATTATGACAGCGAGCGGAAGCGTGTGCAAGAGGACTACTATGTTTCAGCCGAAAATGATCAGCTTCTTGACGGACCCTACAGACGCTACTTCCCCAATGGCAAAGTAGAAATGGAAGGTGCCTACAAAGACGGCAACCGCTCCGGAACATTTCTTGAATATTTTTCTGATGGAACGCTGCAGCGAAAAATATTGTATCTGGAAGGCATGCGGCACGGTCCGGTAGAAGTCTTTGATGAAACCGGCAAGCGCATCCAAAAAGCTTACTACCAAAACAACTTGCTGGTGGATAGCGTCAAATCATTTTACCTGACCGGTAACACAAAACATGAAACTATTTTTGTGAAAGGGAAGCCCGACGGACTTATGAAGGAATACTATCCTTCCGGAAAAATCCGGAAAGAGATCATGTACAAGAACCGCAAGCCAAACGGTATAACCAAAACTTTTTATGAAAGCGGTCAGATAGAAACAGAATCCAATTTCAAAGATGGAGTGATTAATGGCTTTTATAAAACGTACTATCCGAATGGTCAGTTGGAAACGGTTTCCACTATGAAAGAGGGGGAAAAAACAGGCAACTTTAAAAACTACGATAAAGAGGGTCATTTACTCCTGGAAGGCTTCTTTACCAATGGCCGGCTCACAGATGAAAACGTGGCCTATTATGCCGACGGCGCGATTCGCCATCGCTTCCATTATAAAGAGGGCGCCAAGACGGGGACAAATTTTGAATACTTTCCCGACGGTACAATGAAAACGAAAGAGCAGGTATCGCTCAATGGTATTGATGTCACCGAGGAGGGTTTTACTTCAAAGGGAAAGCCTTCCTACGAGAAGCATTTTCGCAAGCTAAAACAGCATGGCGTCTGGACTTTCTATGCTGAAGACGGAAAATCTCCCGCCGTGAAAGAGACTTATGTAAATGGAAAGCTTCAAGGGCTGCGCACATCATATTATGCGAATGGGGAAAAAAAGTCAGAAGAAATGTATCAATTTAATCTGATCACCGGAGCAGTGAAGAATTACTTTGAAAATGGAAAACTGGAGTCCGTTGCCGAATATCGCGCCAGTCGACCGCACGGTTTGTTTACGAGCTATTATCCCGCTGGTGCAATGAAAGAGCAGGGGGAATTCGTAGCGGGCAGGAAGCACAAGGAGTGGAAGGAATTTGATAAGGAGGGAAAGGTTATTAAGATTTATGTTTTTAATGCAGGAATACTGGTGGAGGAAAAATGATTAGCCACAGATGGCACTGATTACCACAGATGATAAAGAAACAGTGCGCACGGTTGGCTATGGAAATATTTCTGAATTTTCTATACCCATCCGCAATCTGAGGCCTGCAAAAATTGAAATTCATTCTTTTGCCTCGTGGAATTTTCTGTGGTAATCTGTGAAATCTGTGGCAGTACATTTTTTTTCAGAATCGCTAGGCCAACCAATCCATTTGATTTTACTTTGGGCCAATGTCAGCCATCAAAGAAACCAACTTCAGCTTCAAAGGTCAAACCGGATTTTACCGGGGCAAGGTTCGCGATGTGTACTATTTTGGTGATCGCATGGTGATGGTGGCCAGTGACCG
>JANXYC010000210.1 GCA_025350305.1 Cyclobacteriaceae bacterium
GTCCATGCCTGACAAAATATTTTCCTGATCTTCTACGGAATGCGTATAATCCCAATTGATTTTCTTCAAGATCTGTTGCCGGGTCTCCATTACACAAGTATAATAATAGTTCGTCAGGGAAAGCCGTATCCGTTTTTTCAATTATTTGCTCCAGCGGGTATTTTGAAAAAAACTATGCCGCTCAGTTGAAAGGGCATGTTTTAGACTTCGCCAGTCAATCAGGCAGTCCACCTCCTAAACTTTAAAACAAAATACGCAAGCGATGCCGACATCAGCAGCGACCCTGCCATCGAAAGAACATACCCCGAAGAAATGAAAAACTCCAGCCAGCTCAACTCTTTGTTTCCAAACTCTTTAAATAACAAAACGCCCACACTGCCCAGGTAACCAAACGAATCGGCCAGGTAAATCAGGAATCCCACCGTGCTTACATATTTAAACGTGGCAATCAACCGGTCGAAGAAGATGCTGTTGAACTGGATGTAACCAAAATACAATCCCATTCCTACCAATACCATCCAGGTGGGCGCGCTGATAAGTTTATGCTCAAAGGCCAGCGTACTTAGGCCCACCGTGATCATCCCCGTAAGAACGATTATATGATTGATCACCATGGCCTTGAAATTGTTTTTAATCACCATCAGGCTTCCGATTACAATCAAAACAACGATGGCAACAATGGATTCGGTAAACGCGAAAATCCCGGGCTTGTCACCATAGTTCAACGACTGCCATATTTCAGCGGAGAAGTTGTCGCGGAAATCACGGTACGCTGTGAGCATCGCATAGGCCAGGATCAGGAGTATGAGGCCAGGCGCAAACGTCAGCGCAAATTTAATTCGCTGCTCACCTGTCATCGGACTTCTCTTCGTACGAAGCACTTCGTCCTCAGCAGTGGGTGGAGGGATCTTATCCAGCAACCAAAGGAACAGGACAAGCGGAGGGAAGAACAGGCACGCTGATACAAAGGGCATCCAAAATTCGCTCGTGCCCCAATCAAGCATAATATATCCCCCCACTGTTTTTGCAAAACCTGCGGAGAAAATAAAACTCACCGACAAACTGGCCCCCAGAACTTCCGTAAGTTTTCTTCCTTCGAGGTAAGCGAAAACCATTCCCCATACCATCCCTAAGGGCAGTCCGTTGAAGAACAGGAAAATAAGATTGTAGGGCGTGGGCGCGACGGCAAACCCTAACCAGGAAAGGGCGGCGATACTCACCATCAACAAAATTCCTTTAAGTCTGGCGTGGGCCCCGAGTTCGGAAACAATTTTTATCCCGATAAACTTGGACAGCATGTAACCGAGTACTTGCGAGATGACCATCCACACTTTGAAGCTATGTCCCCAAACAGTGAGACCTTCGTAGGTGGCTACGCCAAAGGTCTTACGTAAAGCAAAAATGCAGGTATATAAACAGAACGCAGAGATTGCGACATAAAATGAAAACCAAAACCCATTGGCGGTTTGAAGCCAGCGGGTGATGGGATGAGTGGTAGTTGAGCGTGACTCCATGAAACAAGGTGCGGATTTCTCGCAAAGAACGCAAAGTACGAACGCAAAGGCCGCCAAGAAATACAGCTTTGGCGTACCTCATTTCTTTCGTACTAACCTCGCATTTCGCCCACGTGGAGAAATATTAATTATATTCGTAGTTGTCTGAACCTACCCACTATGAAGACCCTCTATCACTGGATGATTTTCCTCCTGACGACTTCCACCTGGTTTTCCTGCCAGCCGCCGAACGAACCGAAAGCGCACCTGGATTCTTTAGTTAAACAACTGGAGGCGAAACGTGTTGTGCTGCCGAATGGATGGTCGCTAAGTCCCGCAGGAGTATCACTGCCGTTGGGAGATCTTCCCATGAACCTGGTCATCTCACCTTCCGGCAAATTCATAGCCGTTACCAACAATGGTCAGGGTAAACAGACCCTTACCTTGATTGATCCCGCCACCGAGAAAGTTTTGACTGAAGTTGAAATCAGGAAATCATGGTACGGACTTGCCTTCAACCGCGACGAAACACGGTTGTTTGCCTCTGGTGGTAACGATAACATGATTCTTATTTATGCGATCCAGGATGCAACGCTGAAAAAAATCGATTCCATTGTCCTGGGAAAACCATGGCCGGTAAGAATTTCACCTACCGGCATCGCACTGGACGATAAGGCGGGGAAATTATTTATTGCGACGAAAGAAGACAGCGCCCTATACATCGCTGATCTTTCCAGTAAACAATCAATAAAAATACCACTGGGTCATGAAGCGTATGCGTGCTTGCTTAGCCCCGACCGGAAAACGTTGTATGTATCGCTCTGGGGTGGTGAAAAAGTGGCTGTCCTCGATGCCGTAAAAGGAACGTTGCTGACCACAATACCAGTAGGCAGCCACCCCAACGAAATGACTTTAACTCGAGACGGTAAGTATCTTTTTGTCGCAAATTCTAATGAGAATTCTGTATCGGTCATTAACACAGCTTCTCAGAAGGTGATTGAAGTGATTTCTTCCGCACTGTATCCTGATTCTCCGGCGGGAAGCACACCCAATGCAGTGGCCTTGTCGGAAGAGGATGACAGGCTTTACATCGCCAACGCTGACAACAATTGCCTGGCGGTATTTGATGTGAAAAAACCAGGTGAAAGCAAAAGTCTTGGGTTTATTCCTACCGATTGGTACCCCACTTCTGTGAAAGTATGGAACAAGAAACTATGGATGACCAATGGAAAAGGTGGTCGATCGTTACCTAATCCAAAGAACGAATACATCGGTTCCCTGTTCAAGGGAACATTGTCAATCATTCCGCAGCCATCGACGGAAGAACTCAATATCTATTCGTCCATAACCTATAAAAACACACCGTACAACAAGGAGATAGAAAAATTGGCGGAAGGTGAGGAGGAGAATCCCATCCCGCGCAAGCCCGGCGATCCCACGCCGATCAAATATGTATTTTATGTAATCAAAGAAAACAGGACGTATGATCAGGTGTTGGGCGACATGCCGGAAGGAAATGGTGATTCTACCTTATGCCTGTTTTCACAAAAAGTTACGCCCAATCACCACGCCCTTGCCCGTGAGTTTGTGTTACTGGATAATTTTTATGTGAATGCGGAAGTAAGCGCCGACGGTCATAATTGGTCAATGGCGGCCTATGCCAATGACTTCGTTGAAAAAACCTGGCCTACCAGCTACGGGGGTCGGGGAGGAGAATATGATTATGAGGGCAGCCGGAAAATTGCCTTTCCGAAAGATGGTTTCATTTGGGACCATTGTCAACGGGCCGGTGTAAGTTATCGGACATACGGTGAATTTGTGGACAATGGAACGACAGAATTGCCATCACTAAAAGATCATTTTGATGCCGACTTTCCTTCCTGGGACTTGAAAATTCCGGACCGCGTCCGGGTAGGCAAATGGAAGCATGATTTTGATTCCCTGATAGCAAAAGGAGCATTACCGCAGTTGAGTACGATTAAGTTACCGAATGATCATACCGCGGGTGCCAGGGAAGGAATGCCAACACCTCGGGCCATGGTCGCGGAGAATGATCTTGCCCTGGGAGAATTTATTGAGCACCTCAGCAAGAGCACCGTGTGGAAAGAATCAGCAGTGTTCATTTTGGAAGATGATGCTCAGAACGGTCCGGATCATGTGGACGCGCACCGGTCCATCGCATTCGTGGTTAGCCCCTATGCAAAACGAAACGCGGTGATCAGCAGTATGTATTCGACAGCTTCCATGCTTCGCACGATGGAATTGATTTTGGGACTACCTCCGATGAGCCAATACGATGCTGGCGCTCCACCGATGTGGGAGTGCTTTACATCGTCACCCGATCTGAGTGCGTATCAGTCTAAACCAGCTACCTACAACATGCTCGAGATGAATAAGAAACAAACAGCCATCGCCAAGCGTTCGGCTGAATTTAACTTGACGATTATGGATGCGGCTCCTGATCGCGCATTCAACGAGGTGATATGGAAAACGGTGAAAGGGTTGAATAGCCAAATGCCAGCACCCGTGCGGAATGCTTTCATCAAAGTGATTGCGGAGGGCGAAGAGGAAGATTAGAGCCTGGATAAGTTAATCGTGAATTGTTAATCCTACTTTGTCAAGTTAGGCAATCTATTGAATAGCGTGAGGTTGCAGCCGAAGAGCGAGTCAGAAGTATGGTCACGAAGAACACAACGAACCACAACGAACACTACGAAATCAAGGTCCAGCGGATCATTGGCCCTGCTTCGTTGTGCTCCTTGTATCATCTTCGGGCTCATTGTGACCCAAAAAAACTAAATATGATAAAGTAGGATTAATCGCAAAAAAAAATACCCGACTCCGTATTAGTAAAGCCTACTGATCACCTTCAAGGGTTTGAACCCGTTTGGATATGGAAAGAATTTCTTTAAATGTGGAATCGTTTCGTTGTTGAATTTCCTTTGTCTCCAGCTGAAGCTCTTTTGTTTGCTGATAAAGCTCTTTTATTTGCAGTTGAAGATCTTTTGTTTGCTCTTTTGTTTGCTGCTGAAGATCTTTTGTTTGCCGTTGAAGATCTTTTGTCTCTTCCTGAAGAATTTCAATCCTTTCAGAATGCGTCACAATGACCTGATAGGCCAGGTCCATCCGTGCAAACTGTTTTTCGAATAGTACGTCATGCTTGTCCATCCTGTCCAAAAGCCGGTCTGTCTTTTGAAGATATTCCGCAAGCAGTTCAATCAATTCAAGTATCCTCTTCTCAACATTCATCTTTTTAACAAGAATTTAATGCAAGATAATGGATAAGCCAGCCAACGTCAAGCACTTTGGCAGCAGGAAAACAAGATCATTTCCTGTAATCCAACGCCGGAGGCCGGTCACCCAATAATGCTTCATATTTAAAATTCTCTCCGGTCTTTTTGCGAAGCTCTTTCCAAGCTTCTTCAATAACAAGCGGTGAATTGTAAAGATCAACCGCCGTCAGCGCCAACGTTTTTGCAGCGACCATCATTCCTTTAAAACCGATGGATGTTCCACCAGCGGCAACGGCCTGCCAGCTGTGGGCGGCGGTGCCAGGCACCCAGGTTGCGACACGCAAGCCCGCCGTAGGCACTATCCAACTGATGTCGGCTACATCCGTAGAGCCTCCACTTTCATTTTCACCCAACGGCGCGATCTCGTTGCTGCTTTCCAGTTTAGGTATATTGTCGGTAAAGGTCTGTTGGATTTTCATTCCGAACGCTCTCTCTTCTGCTGTATAAACAAATCCTCCCACGGTCCTCAGGTTTGCATCCATAACTTTTGCAAGCGATTCACTGGGAAGCATGTTGTAAACTCCACCGGTCACTTCGTATTTCATTTTCGTGTCCGTTCCAAGTGCTGCTCCTTCTGCGGCACGAACAACCCGTTCCCACGTTGATTTCACTTCTGCAGGCTTGGGATGCCGCACGTAGTAATAGGCTTCTGCAAATGCAGGGACAACATTGGGTGCTTCGCCCCCTCGTGTAATCACATAGTGAATTCGCGTTGCGTCGCTGACGTGTTCTCGGAGCATATTAACCATGTTGTCCATCGCCTCCACTCCATCCAAAGCGGAGCGACCGCGCTCCGGTGAGGCTGCTGCGTGCGAGGCGACTCCATAAAAACGGAACTTTCCTGATTTGTTCGATAAGGAAGCTCCCCATCCTGCTGAGTTCGATGCACTCGGATGCCAGTGAATGACGACGTCTACATCTTTAAACAAGCCGTCGCGCACCATATAAACTTTTCCAGAACCACCTTCTTCTGCCGGTGTGCCATAAAAACGTATCGTGCCGGGTTTCTTATTAGCGATAAGCCAATCTTTTACAGCGATGGCCGCTGCTGCTGACGCCACGCCAAACAAATGATGACCGCAAGCATGGCCGGCAATTTTGGTTGGAATTGGTTTCAATTCCGGTACTGCTTCTTGAGAGACACCGGGGAGCGCATCAAATTCTCCTAAAATCCCGATGATGGGTTTACCTGAGCCATAGGTCGCGGTAAAAGCAGTGGGCATTCCCGCTACATTGTTTTGCACCGTGAACCCGGCCTCTTTTAGAGTTTGCTGGAGCAAAGACGTGCTTTGATTTTCCTGAAAACCCACTTCCGCGAAGTCCCATATTTTTTTAGCGGTAGACGAATACAAGTCATACTTGGCGTCAATGGATTTGATTACGTCCTGTTTTGTTTTTTGGGCGACAGCGGCTCCAGGAACGAGAACTACGGCTGTCAGGAAAAGGATAATATGCTTTCTCATGGGTCTTAAATTTTGTCAAACATAACCGATATTAGTTGGATTCCTTCTGTCGGTAAGATTGTTTGAATAACTTCCTTATTCAAATCTCTGATGTCAAAAACAATATCAGTATCATTGCGATATGATTCTGATGTACATCTTTCATGGAATTGTTTTATAGTCCATGATGATAAGGGTTTATTCGAGAGCATAATTCACACGGTTCCCCGGTTCCTGCAAGAATCTTATAAATGCAATTTCTTTGAAGTCTTTATCCTCAAAGAACCTCAGCTGTAATACGTGCAGCATATCCGTAGGCAGATCTCTCAGGTAAATCAGCAGTCGTTGCATGATCTCTTCATCCCAATCTTGTAAACCACATAGTAACAATTTGTATTTGGAATCAATTTGCAGCCTGATGAAAAACCAGAAATCAGTTCCTTAGTGCTAATGCCACTATTAGCTTTTAGCTTTAAGCTTTTAGCTTTAAGCTTTTAGCTGCCATTCCTGGTGAGAGCCACTTCAACAATAATCACGTAACTTGAGGTAATGGATTGACCGGTATTATCCGGAATTTTGCTGTAAAGTTCATGCACAGACGGGTGAGGTTCATTTTATTCTGGTTGTTCAATGCTATCTCATCAATAGGGGTAGCCCAACAGTTCACGCTCCGGCAATACACCGCTGTAGATGGCCTTCCACAGTCACAGGTCAATGCGCTGGTAGAGGATCACTATGGATATTTATGGATCGCTACGTCCGGTGGTGGATTGGCTCGTTTTGATGGCCGGGAATTTAAAGTTTATTCTACGCGAGACGGATTGCTGAGCAATATTGTGACATCTCTTTTCATTGATTCCAAACAGAACGTTTGGGCCGTGCATCCGCATGGATTGACGCGCTTTGATGGATTGAACTTTAAGAAATTCCAACCTTCTGTATCCAATGAAGGGCTCAAGCGCGTGAGGAGGGTGGTGGAACACAATGACACTATTTTTATTGTTTCTAATCCAGGCATGATCGGTAAAATTTTTCAGGACTCCGTTTACTATTGGTCGAAACACATTTTTCCACGCAAGTCAATCTTTTTCACGCATGTTTCGGCTGATCACCAAATCTGTTTTTATCTAAATGACAGTTCGTTTGTTGTCCCTTCGAGTGAAGGTTATCGCCGATTTTCTCATTCCAAAACATTTGGCAAAGCCTACAATATCTTTAACCATGCAAACGAGGTATGGGTAGACACTGACAGCGGTGCATTTGCATTGGATCTGAAGACAGGGACCTTCGGCAAGCGAAAGAAGATGATGGATCGCTACATTGTTTGTTATGATGGCGTTCAGGATACTTATTGGACACGGGATGAGCGTACGTTGTTCCGTGAACATGTGACGGATGGAAAAATTGAGATGGATACAGTCTTAAAAAATGTACCGATCACTCAAATATTGCTCGATTCAGAAGGAAATACCTGGTTTGGAACTGTAGGCAAGGGGCTCTATCGGTACTATGCCCGGGATTTTGATCAGTGCGGATCGGATCAATTGCGTTCCGTCATGGCGATTGAAAAAGATAAACGTGGTGGCACCTGGCTGGGGTCGGTCGCTTTGTGGCGGATTTCCAAGGGAAAGACAAAGTCATTCCCACTGCCCAATGGTGATGATGACGGAGTTCGTGCCATTCGAACAAGCCCTTCAGGAGAAGTATGGGTTGGATCGTATTCAGGTTTAGGAAGGTATTCTGAATCGCATGAAAATTTTTCATGGTACACACGCGAAAATGGACTCTCGAGCGCCTATGTCACCGCATTGGATTTTGATGATCAGGGAGGATTGTGGATTGGCACGACGGGAGGGGGCTTAAACTATTATGATGGAAAACAGTTTAAACCATTTGCCGATCAGCAAGCGCTGCGAACCAAAAACATTTCTTCACTCCGATATATGCCTTCATCGAAATCCTTATTCATCGGAACGGAGTTTGGACTCAGTGTTTTAAAAAACGACAAAATTGCGTCCATACCCTTGCCGGAATTTGAAAACACCACGGTATTGTCGTTGGCTGTTTTCCGTGACTCACTTTTGCTGGCCGGCTCTGGAGGGGCAGGAGTGGCGGTGATTGACCCCAAACGGCTTACAAAAAAAATGATGGGGCCGCGCGAAGGCCTTCCTTCCGGTTTTGTCTTTTTTGTGGCGGCAGATGAAAGTGACCGTATTTGGGTAGGCACAGAAAAAGGAATCACGCGCCTGAAACTTGACAAGCAATTGGAAATTACTGAAACGCGTGATTATGGCCATGACAATGGATTGATCGGAATTGAAACAAACCAAAATGCCTACTATTTGTCTGCCCAGGAGAAATACTTTGGACTGATCGATGGGCTGTATCAATTTAATGAATCAGATGGTCAATCATTTAAGTCCTACCCGGTGCACCTGACCGATATTGAAATTCAATATGGTGAAGTTTCCCTTCGACAATTTGGTAAAAATCAGTCAGGTTTTTTTAAAATTCCCGCTGCACCAGTGTTACCATCGGATAAGAACCATATCACCTTTCATTTTAACCGGGCCGATAAGCGCTATCCAAGTTCAGTTCGTTACAAGTACTTTTTAAAGAACTTTGACAAAACATGGTCGCAGCCTACTGCGATGGGCCGTGTGACGTATAGTAATCTTCCTCCAGGGCAATATGTTTTTAATGTTGTCGCCACGGACAAGATTGGCAGCTGGGACGAACGCTCGTTGCAATACTCTTTCTCGATCAAAGCACCGTTCTACCGGACGGCGGCGTTCTATCTTGTGATTGGTGGTTTATTTTTGGGGTCGATGGTGCTATTCGTCCTGGTGCGGATGAGAAAAAATATTTCCCGGGTGATCGAGGTGGAACGAATCCGCCACCAGGAACAGGAGTCGTTGCGAAAGGAAATTGCGCGCGATTTTCATGACGAGATGGGCAACCAACTTACGCGGATTATTAATTATGTGAGTCTCATGCGTCTCAACGTCAATGGCCATGGGCCGGATCTCTACCACAAAGTGGAGGAGTCAGCCAAGTATTTGTACAATGGCACACGCGATTTTATCTGGGCCATTGATCCGGTAAATGACGATCTGGCGAAATTGTTTTTACACGTTCGTGACTTTGGAGAAAAATTATTCGAGGAAAAGAGCATTCAGTTCCGGGCTTACAACGAGACCAAGGAAAAAGTGAAACTTCCATACGGTTTTAGCCGGGAAGTCAACCTGATCTTTAAGGAAGCTATGACGAATGCATTTAAACACTCAAATGCTGTAAATGTGTCGTTTTATTTACGTCCTTTCGAAACGGGGTACGAAATGGTGCTGGAGGATGATGGTGTGGGTCTTGACCTGGCGACGATAAAATCCTCCAATGGAATTAAAAATATTCGCACTCGCGCAGAAAAAATACAATCTTCGTTAATATTTGAAAAAACATCCGGTGGCCAAGGCACCCGGGTACAACTCCGATTTTCCACAACTAAAAAGAAAACCTATGATACCGGTCACGAAAAAACGCGTTCTTATCATTGAAGACGATGCTGAGATCCGCAATAGCTTTGTCTTAATTGTCAACAGCTCACAGAAATTTGCAGTCGTAAATGCCTACGGTAGTTGCGAAGATGCCATTAAACACCTGGGCCAAGACAAGCCTGATTATGTGTTGATGGATATTGAATTACCGGGCATGAATGGCATTCAAGGCACGCGTATTATCAAAGACAAATACC
The DNA here is from genome assembly GCA_025350305.1 of Cyclobacteriaceae bacterium. GTDB lineage: Bacteria > Bacteroidota > Bacteroidia > Cytophagales > Cyclobacteriaceae > ELB16-189. The sequence continues at coordinate 9,980 of JANXYC010000210.1, forward strand.
CGACAGCCGAAATTATTATGGTAACGGTGTACGAAGACAATGAACTTGTTTTTGAGGCGATGAAGGCAGGAGCTACCGGGTATATCACCAAAAGTTCAAACCACCTGGAACTGCTGGCAGCCCTTGAGGAGATCATGAAAGGCGGTGCACCGATGAGTAGCAAGATTGCGCGTTTGGTGATTGATAATTTCCATATCAACCCCAACTCACCGCTCACGAAAAGAGAAACGGAGATCCTGGGATTAATTTCCGAAGGGAAAACCTACACGCAAATTTCGGAGGAGTTATTCATCTCGAAAGAAACTTCAAAAACACATATTAAGAATATCTACTCCAAATTGCAGGTGAACAGCAAGTCACAAGCGTTGGCGAAAGCCACGCAGGAAAAGTTAATTTGAGGTTTGGTGTTAATTTTATCATTACTGCAAAATTGCCACGGCCTGAAGACCGTGGCAATTCGTTTTCTAAAATCCCTAACAAGAGGTGATTCTTTTCAGCCATTAGGTTGGTATCTTTGACTTCTGTTTTGGGTAAGGTCAGGTGGTTGCCATCATGGTCATGGGTGGATTTGGGCAACCACCTCCTTTTTTTATTTCCGCCTGGCATTGTTCTCCTTGAAAACTCCTCTTTGATTCCTTAGCTTTTGGAGTTTTAAAATTCCAAAATGAAAAAAGTCCTTCTTGCACTCCTGATGGGAGCCTCCGTTTTCACGTTTGCTCAAAAGAAGAAAACATCCGGTGAAGAGTCCACTTCCCGGAAAAATCAGACCACTGTTTCTAACATCGATGGGAAAACTGCCGGGATGAAAAAATTCACTGGTTTTTTTGATTATTACTTCGATGAAAAGCAGGATAAAATTTTTCTCGTGATCGATAAATTTAATTCTGAATTTCTTTACGTTGAATCGCTTACAGCCGCCGTTGGATCCAATGACATTGGTCTTGACCGGAATCAATTGGGACGGGAACGTGTGGTGAAGTTTGAACGACGAGGCCCGAAAGTTTTACTTACTGAAATCAATCTTGGCTTCCGCGCCATGAGCGATAATCCTGCCGAACGCAAATCCGTTCAAGAGGCCTTCGCTCAATCGGTGTTGTGGGGATTTTCCGTAACGACGGAAGAGAATGGAAACGTACTGGTAGATGCGTCCGATTTCTTTTTACAAGATGCCCATGATGTAATCGGCGCACTCCGAAGTACGCAGCAAGGAAACTATGCACTGGATAAATCGCGGTCAGCATTCTACACGCCTCTCACAAAAAACTTTCCGCAGAATTCCGAGTTTGAAGTGACGTTGACGTTTACCGGCCAGCCAATGGGTGGATTCATTCGAAGTGTTACTCCTACTCCGTCAAGTGTTACGGTCCGGGAGCACCATTCATTTGTACAACTTCCGGACGATAATTTCAAAACCAGAAAGTTTGATCCCCGTGCAGGTTACTTCAACTTTTCGTATTACGACTATGCTACTCCCATTAGTGAGCCAATTGAAAAACGTTTTATTACCCGTCATCGGCTGGCTAAAAAGGACCCTTCTGCAGCCATAAGCGAACCGGTAAAGCCCATCATTTATTATATGGATCCCGGAGCACCTGAACCGATTCGATCGGCATTGATGGAAGGAGCACGCTGGTGGAATCAAGCTTATGAAGCGGCTGGCTATAAAGACGCCTTTCGAGTGGAGTTGCTTCCGGAGGATGCCGATCCAATGGATGTTCGTTACAATTTAATTAACTGGGTGCATCGGTCCACACGCGGTTGGTCGTACGGTGCATCTGTAACGGATCCACGTACCGGCGAAATTATTAAAGGTCACGTTACCCTGGGTTCGTTACGGGTGCGTCAGGATTTTTTGATTGCCGAAGGACTGCTTGCGCCGTATGAAGAAGGTAAACCGGTGCCAAAGGAAATGGAGGAGTTGGCCCTAAATCGCCTAAGGCAATTGGCAGCTCACGAAGTGGGTCACACACTGGGTCTGTCGCACGCGTATTCGTCCAGCAGCGAAGGCCGGGCTTCGGTGATGGATTATCCTCACCCGTTCGTAAAACTGACGAATGGAAAAATTGATCTAAGCAATGCATACGATGACAAGATTGCAGCCTTTGATAAAGTGGCGATCGCTTATGGTTACCAGGATTTTCCCTTGGGCACCGATGAGAACAAGGCCCTGAACGATATTATTCAAAATTCATTGAAGGCTGGCCTCACCTTTTTGTCCGATCAGGACGGCCGTCCGATGGGGGGCGCTCATCCGTACACGCATTTGTGGGACAATGGAAAAGACCCTGCCGAAGAATTGAACCGTGTCCTCGAAATTCGTGCTGTGGCAATGCGCAACTTTGGGGAGAATAATATCAAGCCGGGCGCACCCATGGCTACATTGGAGGAAGTTCTTGTGCCGATGTATTTTTTCCACCGTTATCAAACAGAAGCTACATCCAAAGTTGTGGGCGGCCTTAACTACCGATATGCCCTTCGTGGTGATGGACAACCAGTTACCGGATTGCTCACTCCACAGCAGGAATTGAATGCGTTAGAAGTGCTGATGAAGACAGTTCAACCCGCTACGTTGATGCTACCCGAAAACATTTTGAAAATAATTCCACCCAGGCCACTCGGATACAACCGTCATAAAGAGTTGATGAAAATCAGAACTGAATTGACGTTCGACCCATTGGCTGCTGCAGAGACGGCAGCGGACCTTACATTTAGCCTGCTGTTCCATCCTGCCAGGGCAAATCGCTTATTTGAACATCACTCCCGCGACGCACGGCTGCCAAGTCTGGAAAGCGTAATCGATCGGATCATGAGCGCCACCATTAAATCCAATCCAAAGGCTGGTTATGAAGGGGCTGTACAGATGAACATTGATTATGCGCTCTTTACCAATCTGGCCAAACTTACTGTGAACAAGGACGCTGCCGCTCCAACAAGGGCGATTGCTGCAATGAAACTCGAACAACTTAAATCCTGGCTCTCTGTGAAAGCAGCCATCACCGTGGATGAAGAATGGAAAGCATTCTATAGCTATTTAGTTGGACAGATCGGAAAGCTTCAAAGCGATCCTGATCAATACAAGCAGGAAAACTTGTTGCCAGCACCTCCTGGTCAACCCATCGGAGATTATGATTTTGATTTTTGCGGGAATTAGCTAAACGAATCAAGTAAAGTAGCAGACAACGTATGGTTGCAATCGATGGTCTTGTATATGCCTACACCAGTCAAAAGAAAATTAGCTTTAAAGATTTTGCCATCCAGCAAGGTGAACAATGGCTATTGCTTGGTGAATCGGGAAGTGGAAAAACAACCTTGCTTCATTTGCTGGGAGGACTGTTACGATCTCAGCACGGCAGGATCGAAGTAAACGGCACCGACATTACGCAACTGTCTGAATCGGGACTTGACCGTTTCCGCGGCCATCATTTTGGATTTGTTTTTCAAAAGAGCCACCTGATAAATGCACTCTCCGTATACGATAATTTGCGCATGGCACCATTCCTGGCTGGATTAAAACAAGATGTGAAAAGAATAACAGATGTGCTGGCTCAACTTGCATTGACTGAAAATAGGAATTCCCGTGTAAAAGAACTCAGCCAGGGGCAAGCTCAGCGGGTAGCTATCGCGCGGGCTGTACTCAACAAGCCTTCCTTCATTCTTGCGGATGAGCCCACCTCGGCTTTGGATGACAAAAATTGCGGACGAGTCATTGAATTGTTGTTGCAGACCTCCGAACGAAATAAAGCAACCTTAATCGTGGCCACTCATGATCAGCGCCTGAAGTCTAGATTTTCAAATCAAATTCAACTTTAATTCCATCTTGGAATGAATCTCTTCTCTCTTGTCTTGAATTACCTGAAAGCGAAACCGCTTAACACCCTGCTGAATATTTTTCTGCTGGCACTCGGCATCGCGGTCGTAACTGTATTACTGTTGTTCAACAATCAACTGCAGGAGAAAATTTCAACAAATTCAAAAGGCATCGATCTGGTGGTGGGCGCAAAAGGAAGTCCCCTGCAGCTTATTTTGTGCAATATCTTTCACATCGACTTTCCCACCGGCAATATCAAATTGTCGGAGGCGGAAAAAGTGGTGCGCCACCGGATGGTGAAAAATGCCATTCCAATGGCGCTTGGTGATAGTTACAATGGTTATCGGATTGTCGGCACTAATCATATGTATGCTGAGCTTTACAAAGCCAAGCTTGCCTCGGGCGATTGGTGGAAAAATGATCTCGAGGTGACCGTGGGGGCAACGGTTGCCAAACTGGCTGGCTTGAAACCAGGTGATTCGTTTGTCAGCGCTCACGGACTTACACCCGACGGTCATGATCACGATGAACGCCGGTATTTAGTAACGGGAATCCTGCAACAAAGTAATACCGTAATTGACAATCTTATTCTTACCAACATTGAGAGTGTTTGGAAAGTACATGAACAATCACAGGATTCCACCACTGTCATTCCACTACACCCGTCATCCCTTGTGCCGAGTGTGGAAGCTGGCGATTCGACAAGAGAAGTGACCTCGCTTTTGATTCAGTACCGCAACCCGCTCGCAGTGATTCAACTGCCCCGGTTTATTAATAGCAATAGCAACATGCAAGCGGCCTCCCCTGCTTTCGAAACGGCCCGGCTGTTTATAATCCTGGGCGTAGGAGTGGACGTGCTCCACGGGTTTGCGTATGTTCTAATTTTTATTTCCGGCCTGAGCATATTTATAGCACTTTATAATTCTCTCAAAGAGCGTCAATATGACTTGGCCATCATGCGTTCAATGGGGGCGAGCCGGAGCAAGCTGTTCATTTCCATTGTGATGGAGGGAAGTTTTCTTACCGTTGCGGGCAGCCTCTTTGGACTGACATTGGGCCATGGCGCGTTATGGCTTTTTACAGGTTTGGTCGCGGAAAGTCAGAAAGCAGGCGTCACAGCGGCCGTATTTTATCCAGCAGAGGGATTCATCCTGGCGGGGAGTGTCGTGCTAGGTGTTCTATGTTCCCTGATCCCAGCCATGCAGGCTTACCGTACAGATATTCATAAAGTGTTGGCCGGTAATTAAGTTGAGCGGTCGTTGCAATAATTTTGGATCGAAGTTTGAACAGTTTTAGTTTTGTCATCAATCCATATGAATAATCACCTCACCACCGTTTTATTTACACTCATCAGCTTTTCTGCCATGTCTCAATCGGATGGCTGGACGCTTTTCGCAAAAACAAAGTTTGAGGCGAAGTACAATGACAAGGCCGCTGAATACTTTTTGTACCCGGTTTTTGTACCCGAATTGAAGAATATGGTGGGTAAGGAAATCTCCCTGGAAGGATATTATTTGCCCATCGATATTGAAGCCGATGCCTATATTATTTTATCCAAGTTTCCGTACAGCCAATGCTTCTTTTGTGGTGGCGCAGGCCCGGAGTCCATTGCGGAAGTGACATTCAAAGTCAAGCCTGGTAAATTTGAGATGGATCAATACCTGCGCGTGAAGGGAAAGCTGAAACTAAATGAAGGGAATATTGAGCATGGAAATTTTATTCTTGAAGATGCCGTGATGGTTAGCAAATAATGGTTTTCCTGTAGTCACAATTCTTCTTAATCTGCGGATAAATCTGCGAAAATTAGCGAAATCAGCGGGAGAAAAAATGGGTTGTTTCCCGCAGATGAGCGCAGATAATAAGCCAACCTGAATAGCTTATGTCATTTCAATGAACCAATAATTGTCATGCTTCAATTTCTTACCAAAGCCAACGGTTAATCGTTCTTTGAACAACGGGCAATTCACCACAAGCGTGTGATACTCACCATTTTCTCCGCAAGGATCAACGCCGATTTTTTCAAGTTCAGGAATAAGGTCCCGGTTTATTTCCCTTCCCGGAAAATCTTCGCCCATGACTTCGTTGCAAGACACGATTGTTGCTTCAATTCCGCTGTCCATCATCGCGAACACTAATTCCTTTCGATCTTTTTTCCACAAAGGAAGGACAGCTTCAAGACCCACAACTTTGCAAACCTTTTCTTCCCAGTCCCGGTGTTCTTGCAAATCGATGTCACCAAAGACGGCTGAATCAATTTGATACACTTCCTTCATTTCATGAAGTGATTGAATAAACAGCTTTTCATAATCCTGCCAGCTCGCAGGGGTTGTAATAACAGGCAGGTCAAGAAGGTCTGCCTGTCTTTGCAAAACTTCTTTCGGGATGGCGTGGCTTCGGCTGATCTTTCCATATTCATTCAGCATATTGAGCAAAGCAACAGGCTGCATGCCCGCCTTTATGGCCTGCATGAATGCGTAACAACTATCCTTACCTCCGCTCCAGCTTGTGACGAATTTCTTAGGTCTCATTGGAAATGAAAAACCCCGAAGGTTCGGGGTTCATTATTTATATTAAACTGCTTGTATCCGCAACGATGGATATTTTCGCTGCATCCATTCAAAAGAACCAAACAAAACACCGCAGAAAACCAGGTTACCGATCGCCATGTTTCTTAAGAAGGGAAGTGCGAGTGCGTAACATTTTAGAAGACCCGTCAGATCCGGTGTGTAGGGAAGCCCGGTAGTAATGTCTGTTCCTCCCCCCGCCCACACACCAAAGTCAGATATAAGCCAATGTGTCACGGCAGCTCCGACTCCTGCTATGACTACATTACGCATGGTAACTTTTCCTATGAAATGGCCAATCATAACAATCACAGCAAAGCTTCCGTAGATCCAATAAGCGCCCGAATAAAAAAATGTCCAATGATCGAAATAATAGATTCGGTTCAGGAGAACATCACTGATGAACAAGGCAAGAAGTGGAACGATGAATGCTTTCCAGCGGTCAGCAAAGTAGCATCCTCCAAAGAGTGCGATCGCACCTACCGGTGTGACGTTGCTCATAAAGCTGAAGACATTGCTCGATTGCAGTAAGCGAAAGGCAGCCGCCAGCAAGATCAGCGTGATCAGAGCGGTAGCGCGGGGTTGTAGTATTTTGAGTGACATACGATTTTATAATCTAAAATTCAATCCGGTCATAATATTAAACTTCAGGGTATTGTAGCCATATACCTCCATGTAGTCCTGATTCAACAGATTTTTGGCGTCGACGAACAATTTTATTTTCCCCTTCCACAGTTTGTATTCCAGGTACACATCCAGCAATGCGTAGGAATCAAGCGTTACTTTTTCCGTGTCAAAAGTAGTGGAATTAAAGAATAAATCCGAACGGTTGCTGAAGGTCTTGAGGTTGGCGCTAATGTAGAATTCCGGGGTTGCCTGATAGCCTAAATTTATTCCAAAGGAGTGCTTGGGCCTTCGTATGAGATTATGATAGGTTGTGTCTTTCGTTCCACTCTTGTCCGTGATTTGCCCATCTACATACGCATAAAAAGCACGAAGCGTCAGAGATTTCCAGGGCCGGGCACTCACCTCGGCTTCAAAACCGAAGTCCCGTTGCTTGTTGAGGTTGATATATTTTGATTGAAACGTTACCGGATCAAATGAAAAGTAGATCACGTCAGTTAAATCGCGCTGAAAACCAGTCAGACGCACGTCAAAGTTTTTTCTGGTGTTAAAAAACTGCACGCCGCCCTCCAGGTTTTTACTTTTTTCAGGTTTCAAATCCGGGTTGGGTCCATATTGACCAAAGAGTTGACCCAAAGTCGGGGTCTTAAAACCAGTTGAGAGGTTAAAGAACAATTTTATCTGTTTGTTTAGGAGATACGATGGATTGAAACTATAGGTGAAGTTATTTCCATATTTTGAATGGCTATTATATCGTCCACCAAACTCGACTGATAACCCTCCCGGATTTTTGAGAAAGAGTGAGGCATAAGGGCTTCTAATGCTAACGGTTGGATTTTTCTCCGTAGCAGTAGTATCGATCATATGGATATTCTGAAAACTCAGCCCGGTAAGCAGCTGCACATGTTTAGCAATATCATAATTGAAAAAAACCTCGGTGTGCTGGAACCTTCCCTTGAATACCAATAGTCCAAAGTCCGAATCAAATTTCCTGTCCGTCTTATCATAGCCATACAGAAAATTGACGGAGCCCTTGTTTAGTTGATACTGCGCACTCAGGCCAGTGTTCAGTAAGTTGGACGAGTAGGTATTTTTTTTTGAATCAGTAAATGCGCCAGCATCGTATTTACCATTGAAATTATTATAACGGAAATAAGGCTTTAGCGAAAGTGATGGGGTAGCATTAAAACTCAGATTGGCCTGAAAGGCGTCCTGGTTATATCCGTCTTTATCAAAATTACCGGTACCCGTTTTATCTTTTGCCTCACTGATACCATCGGTAGTGTAACGCGTGTATCCAACATTATAATCAATTTTTTGTGTGCTTCCAGATGCACCAACCGTTCCCTTGAATGTATTGTAACTGCCATAGCTCAACGTGGCGAATCCACCAAGAGGTTTGTCTCCCTTTTTCCTGGTAATGATATTGATCACCCCCGCAATAGCATCAGTGCCATACAATGTTGATTGACTTCCCTTAAGAATTTCAATACGCTCGATCTGATCTACGGGCAGGAGACGCAGATCAAAGGCACCGCCAACTCCCGAAGGATCGTTGACGGGGATACCATCCAACAAAATTAATGTGTAAGCGCTCCCGGCGCCACGTAGAAAGACACCCTTGTCCTTGCCCGGGTTGCTGTTGGCACCATTAATCACCAAGCCAACTTGTTCATTGAGAAGTTGCGAGACATCCTTTCCTGCAGAGCGTGCCAGTTGCGCCTCATCAATGATCGTGAGTACTTTTGCAGTCTCATTGACATTTTTTGTAAATTTGGTTGCCGTAACTACTACGTCGTTCAGGTTGAACGACTTGATCGAATCCTGCTGGGCGTTGGTTTGATTTGGCGCCAGCCACCAAAAGGCAATCAGAGTCATTGCCCAGACTTTTCTCTCTTTTTTCATAATAGAAAAAGTTTTAAGGGTTGAAAAAAGAGTAAAAGGCTGCTTGATTGTGTGATTCCTGTGATGGACATTCTTCAATCATGTCAATCATGGAAATCCCATTAATCCTAGTCGCTTTTTACCCGAAGCACTGAATAACAATTTGTAAAGGCAGGTCTCCTGGCTTGTACTCTGCTGCTGGTCTTCCCATCCTCCCGATAGCTATCGGGACGGAGCAGTGACATAAAGATGTAGCAACGCTTAACAGTACTTACAGTAGCGGGAACTGCCCCCGATTTACACGGGGTTCCCTTTTAATCCCGGTTACTGCCGGGAACCAATACGGCTGCAAGTATAAAGTTTTTTTTGGAGAAATTAAGATGAATGTTGAGCACTGGGTCCTTGGTACTGGGTTCTGGCACCAGATTCTGGAGAGAAATGCATTGATCCAGGATTCGCACCTCACTTGTGGTCACCCAGCCCCTGGAAGTATTGATTTATTTCCCTGATGATCTCTTCACTCGCTTCGTCCATGCTCAGGCACATAACTTGCACCATTTGATTGATGTGTTTCGCATTGAGATTTCTGCTTCCCCCATAGTCAGCCTGAAACGGTACACCAAAATTCAGATCACCTTTTGAAAGTTCCCTGCGATGTCCATTGGCAACAAGAAACCCGTTGATCGATCCATAGTAGGAGTCTTTTAAGGTCACCATCACGTTTCCCCCCGCTACGGTCTCGTCTCCGTCGGATAGTTCCCAGCGTATTCTTACAAAGGAAGAGGCGTTACGGCCGTGATCAATATTCCCATTCATGGCAGAGTACCCGTAAAAGGCAGTCCAGAATCCGCGCGCATAAATTCCCTGTGCCAGACATGACTGCAGGTCCATGCCAAGGACGTAACGACCTGGGTCCAAAACGCGGGTGAGATCCTCACAAGAGGCCGACAAGGCCTGGAAGCGATCTTTGAACGCTTCATGAAGCGGTTGTATGAATTGTTTGGAACCGAGTGTAATCAGGTAGTTGGATTGAAAACGGTTGTAGAACAAAAGCGGAATAATAATGACGCCACTTTTGTAACTGAAGGATTGAGGCGCAAAACCTGTTGGACGTATAACACTGTCTATTTCAATTCCTTTCGGGATAGACAGGCCGGCAAATGATTGCTGCAAAGGCTCATGCAATCCGATATCAAGGCGCGGTTGTTCGAGTGATTGGTTTAAGGTATTGACGCTAAGACACGATGCCGTTATCAGAAGTAACAAAAAGAATGTGCACAGGGAAGGGATTGAAGACAGCCGCACCAATCAGTTATTTGGAGTAAGGGTATGATTAACGTTCATTCTCAAAACAAGTTCAGGAAATTGGAATAGTTACAAAAGTCGCAAACCCGCTTTTTCTTTTAAATGTAGCGTTTATGTCAATTTCTGTCAATATGCCAAAACCTTACTCTGAGAGGTTCTGAATTTTGATTGGTTTTTTATGATTCAGCGGCACATTTTTATTCAACTGTTTATTAATCCTACTTTGTCATATTTAGATTTTTGGGGTCACAACGAGCACGAAGATGACACAACGAGCACAACGAAACAGGGCCAATGATCCGCTGGACCTCGATTTCGTAGTGCTCGTAGTGGTTCGTTGTGTTCTTCGTGACCATACTTCTGATTCGCTCTTCGGGCTGCAACCTTATGCTATTCAATAGATTGCCT
>JANXYC010000211.1 GCA_025350305.1 Cyclobacteriaceae bacterium
GTCCATGCCTGACAAAATATTTTCCTGATCTTCTACGGAATGCGTATAATCCCAATTGATTTTCTTCAAGATCTGTTGCCGGGTCTCCATTACACAAGTATAATAATAGTTCGTCAGGGAAAGCCGTATCCGTTTTTTCAAATTGACGTGTTTAAAAATTTGACAAATCCGGAATCTGATTCCGGATTTGTCAATTATTTGCTCCAGCGGGTATTTTGAAAAAAACTATGCCGCTCAGTTGAAAGGGCATGTTTTAGACTTCGCCAGTCAATTTCGTTACCAAGAAAAGCAGATCCTTCGCATTTTTAAAAAAGATTGTCCTCCGATTGCCCGCGCATTGGCACATGCCATTGCCACACATGCCGCCCACATCCAAAGCAATGGCAAGAGCCAATTCCAACCGCACCCCTGTCGATATAAGATAGTGTATGGCAAAAAGCAATAGCGTTATTAAATTACACGAGCACAGACAATAATTCGTATTTTGCAATAATGTATTCTCGAAAGTGAACAATGAATAAAAAGAGCTTATCTGAAAAAGACATCTGCACCAAGTTTATCACACCGGCTTTAGAGAAAGCTGGTTGGGATACTCAATTGCAGATATTAGAAGAAGTATCTTTTACAAGCCCAACATCCCTATTGCAATTATTGAGGCTAAAGACAACAACCATTCTGTACGAGCAGGAATTCAGCAAGGATTAGACTATGCTCAAATACTTGATATCCCTTGTATATTCAGCAGCAATGGTGACGGTTTTCTATTTCACGACACCAGATGCTGAGAAGATTGCTTCACAGGATTACTATTTTGACAGCACGAACCGCAAGCCAAGATACTACCAACAAATTGCAGTAAACAGAACAGTAGAAGCCATTGCAAACGGACAAAATAGAATTCTGTTAGTGATGGCAACAGGTACAGGGAAAACCTATACAGCATTTCAAATCATTCACCGTCTTTGGAAAAGCGGAGAAAAGGAGTTCGATGAAAAATACGGGTAACCTATTAAATTTAAGATGAGTAATATTCAGGTTTTCAATCATCAAAAAATACGTAGCCACTGGGATGAAGTCCAGGAGAAATGGTATTTCTCCATTGTAGACGTGGTAGGCGTTTTAACGGATAGCCCAAATCCAAATAACTACTGGAAAGTACTGAAGCATCGCTTGGGCAAGGAAGGAAATGAGTCCGTTACAAACTGTAACCAACTGAAAATGGAGTCCTCAGATGGCAAATTCTACAAAACAGATGTAGCAGATACGGAACAGCTTCTTAGGTTAATTCAGTCCATTCCTTCTCCTAAGGCCGAGCCTTTTAAAATTTGGTTGGCAAGAGTAGGCTACGAACGCATTGAAGAAACAGAAGACCCGGAATTAAGCTTTGATCGAGCTATGGAAACGTATCTGGCAAAAGGTTATACCAAAGCTTGGATAAACCAACGCTTAAAAAGTATCGAGGTAAGAAAGGAATTAACTGATGAATGGGAAAAACGTGGAGTGCAGAAAGGGATGGACTTTGCCATACTCACGGACATAATTACCAAGGCATGGAGCGGTAAATCCGTAAAGCAATACAAGAAACACAAGGACTTGAAGAAGGAAAACCTTCGCGATCACATGACCAACTTAGAATTGGTATTGAACATGCTGGCAGAGGCGACCACTTCCGAGATTTCGAAAAAGAAAAAGCCAACCACATTGGATGAAAGCAAAGTAATTGCCAAGCAAAGTGGAGCTGTTGCAGGAAATGCACGAAAAGAGATTGAAGTAAGAACCGGAGACAAGGTGGTGAGTAAGTTAAACGCCAAGCAAATCGTAGAAGGCAAATCGAAAAAGAAACTGAAATAAATTTTTTAAACTTATACTAATAGCCCTACCCTCTAGGACTTTTTTTGTTTTTAATCCTCCGTGACAAAACGGAAAACGTACGACACGAGTTAAATACTGTCAAACGTTGCCAGCAATGCCCCCATTTCCGGGACGAAATTAATTTTCGAAAGCTAGTGTTGGGGTACAGATTCAAAGGATAGTTGGTATCATGTAATGAAAAATGCATATTGATAATCAACGAGTTATAAAACGTTAGTCAGAATTCACCATTTTTGAGGAACAAAAAATATAAACCCCGATAACGGGATTATAAAATCGAATGGAAGCTCGTTTAGGCATTGGCGTAAAGGCGTTTAGCCAACCCGATCAGAATTCTGGAGACGGGTGCATTGTGAAATATTAAATGGTGGAACTGCTTAACAGTTACCCCGCAGAGAATAATTCTTAAAAAGCGTGTGCATGCACCTCATTCGATTTACATATTATAGCCTGGAAAGTTTTTTGGGTAAGGGATTTTGTGAGCTTCGCTAAGAAAAATACTACAAATACGGTAAAGCGTTATAGAGAATGCCCGCACCGAAAGAACATACATCGAGAAAATAAATAATCTCCAGCAACGCCGGCAAGCGAAGAACCTGGTCTTGCAGCGGATAAAGCTTATCCAAATAAAAGGTGTCTTGCATGCTGAAAATTGGCGCGCAATGAAGGTGGGTGGAGATGGTCGATTACTTCCGGCGTGAGAATTTCCCGTAATTCATTTTCACTTAGAATAGCCTGAAGTGTGTACCACCGGACCGATTTCAGAAGTTTATGATAGATGGGAAGCTTGGCATGAAGGTCCATGCCTGACAAAATATTTTCCTGATCTTCTACGGAATGCGTATAATCCCAATTGATTTTCTTCAAGATCTGTTGCCGGGTCTCCATTACAC
>JANXYC010000227.1 GCA_025350305.1 Cyclobacteriaceae bacterium
AAATCCGCCGAAGAAATATCAGGATATTTATCCATTCAATTTTGAAACAGACCATTGGAAAGAACTGTGGGAAGAATTGAGGACCGTAATTTTCTTTTGGATTGATGCTGGTGTCACAATCTTTAGAGTGGATAATCCACATACGAAGCCAATTCCTTTCTGGCAATGGGTGATTGCTGAAGTGAACAAAAAATATTCCGACATAATTTTCCTGGCGGAAGCTTTCACCCGGCCAAGGATCATGGCTTCGCTGGGGAAAGTTGGGTTCACCCAATCGTACACCTACTTTACCTGGAGGATGAGCAAACAGGAGATTACTGAGTATATGACGGAGCTTGTGGACGGCGCGTCCCGTAATTATTTCCGCCCAAACTTTTGGCCGAATACACCCGATATCTTACCGTGGCACCTGCAATACCAGGGCGAAAACATTTTTATTATACGTCTTGCTCTGGCGGCAACGCTTTCCGCTAGTTATGGAATGTATGGCCCTTCGTATGAGTTTTGCGAAAACAGCCCAGTGGACGGACGGGAAGAATATCTTAATTCGGAGAAGTATGAAATAAGATTCTACGACTGGCGCAAGACGAACAGGATGACGGATATCCTGACGTTGTTGAACAAAGTGCGTAATGAAAACGCCGCCTTGCAATCCACGTGGAACCTTCATTTCTGTGCAATCGAAAATCCAAATCTTATTGCTTACCTGAAGGCAAACGATGATCTTTCTAATGTTATTATGGTCGTTGTAAACCTCGACCAGCATGGAAAGCAGGCAGGCTATATCCAGGTGCCACGAGAGCGGCTACAGCTGAAGAGTAAGATCAATCTAAAATTACATGACCTGATCACCGATGAAACCTATACATGGACACAGGAATGGAATTATGTTGAACTTGAGCCGAATAAGATGCCATTCCATCTTTTTAAAGTTGAAATTCACGAATCCAAAATGTGATCACAAACTATGGCTGCGCAGAGTAAAAGTGATCCTTTATGGTTTAAAGACGCTGTCTTTTATGAATTGAGCGTGCGCTCGTTTTACGACAGCAACGGAGACGGTATTGGAGACTTTCCGGGGCTATTCCAAAAACTTGATTATCTCGAGGACCTTGGAATCAATACTATTTGGCTATTGCCCTTCTATCCATCCCCGCTGAAGGATGATGGCTTTGATATTACGGAGCAATGCGATATTCATTCTGACTACGGAACGCTGGCAGACTTTAAGGCATTTTTAAAGGAGGCGCACCGTAGGGGAATTCGTGTCATTACGGAACTCATTCTTAATCATACTTCTGATCAACATCCCTGGTTTCAAAAATCAAGAAGAGCGCGGGCGGGTTCACGTCACAAAGATTATTACGTGTGGAGCGCTACAGTGGATCGCTACAAGGAGGCCCGGATAATGTTTTCAGATGAAGAGTCTTCTAACTGGTCGTGGGACCAGGAAGCAAAGGCCTATTATTGGCACCGGTTTTATCGCCACCAACCGGAGTTGAATTTTGACAATCCGGAAGTCCAGCTCGAAATGATAAAAGTGGCCGACTTCTGGCTCAAGATGGGTGTGGATGGATTTCGCCTTCCTTCCGTGCCATTCTTGTTTGAAGAGGAAGGAACCAGTTGCGAGAACCTTCCGCAGACGCACGTCTTTCTCAAGAAGCTGCGCGCTCACATTGATAAGGAGTATAAGGACAAAATTCTCATTGCAGAAGCAAACCTTTGGCCCGAAGATGCCGCTTCTTATTTCGGTGACGGCCAGGAGTGTCACATGAACTTTAACTATCCACTTATGCCACGATTGTTCCTGGCACTCCGAACAGAAGACAGCTACCCCATCATCGATATCATGGAGCAAACGCCCGAGACTCCACCCAACAGCCAGTGGGCACTTTTCCTTAGAAACCACGATGAGATCGGACTGGAGATGGTGACGGAGGAAGAAAAGGATTATTTATTTAAGGCGTACGCTAATGATCCGCAAACCAAACACAACCTTGGAATCCGCAGGAGGCTTGCGCCCTTAATGAATAATGACCGGAGAAAGATTGAGTTACTCCACGCAATTCTACTTTCCTTGCCGGGAACTCCCGTTCTGTACTATGGTGATGAGATCGGCATGGGCGATAATGTTTATCTCGGCGACAGGTTTGGGATACGAACCCCGATGCAATGGAATATGAATCTCAATGCAGGATTCTCCACTGCAAATCCCCAGAAACTTTATTTGCCGGTGATTTCCGACCCTGTGTACCGTTACGAATCAGTGAATGTTTCCACTCAGGAAGAAAACCTTTCGTCATTGGTCTGGTGGGTGAAGAACGTGATCGCCATGCGTAAGCGATTGAATGTGTTTGGCAGGGGCGATTTGAAATTTATTGAAAGCACGAATGCGAAAGTCCTTTGTTTTGTGCGAAGACTTGAAAGACAACGAATCATTGTTGTGGCAAACCTCTCTCAATTTTCACAGGCCACAACCCTGAACCTGGCGGAGTTTAAGGAGTGCGATATCACAGAGGCCTTTAGCCAGAACAGGTTTATGAGCGTAGGCGATGGGGATTACCCCATTACCATTGGACCCTATGGATATTTCTGGTTCCAGATAGACGACCAGGAAAAGAAAGAGCAATCGGGAACAAATGGTGAACTTCAGCTTTTCAAAACGGATTCGTCATGGGAAAAAGTTTTCAATCATTATGATGAGATCAGGACGTTTGAGAGGAAAATACTTCCGGTTTTTATGAAGAAGTGCCGGTGGTTTGGCGGCAAAGCCAAAGTCATCAGCAAGATGAGTGTCCATAAGGTAGTGCCGTTGAAAGTGGAGGGTACCATGCACTTCCTCGCGATAATTGAGGTTCATTATGTGCAGCGGTTGCCGGAGTTATACTTCCTTCCGTTGACGTTTGTACCGTCCGAAGTTTTATTGGAACGAATTGAGTACACAGCACAAAGTGTGGTTTGCAGGGCTGAGATCCAGAACAAGACAGGGTTTATTATGGACAGCAGTTATGACCGGGTGTTCCGTGATTTCCTTTTTACCAGCATGGAAAAAGGGGTCAAGGTAAAGGATGGCGAAGGTGTTTTGGAGTTTAATGCTAGCGTGTTCTCAAAAATTAAAGCAGACATCGTTGAGTCAAAAATCCTGAAGGCGGATTCAAGCAATACGGCCATCATTTATAATGATCAGTACTTTTTTAAATTTTACAGGAAAATTGAAAAGGAAATTAACCCCGATCTCGAGATCGTACGCTTCCTTTCAGAGAATACAAATTTCCGCAACAGTCCAAAATTCTCCGGCAGTATGGAGTATCAGGATGATGAAGGAAAGACAATTGTATTTGGATTGCTCCAGGAGAAAGTTGACAATCAGGGCGATGCCTGGAACATGACCATTGACTCGGTTGGCAGGTTTTACGAGCGTGTCCTGGCGAAGGCAAAGAAGGAAAAACTCCCAAAACTTTTGAACAAACCTGCCATACAGTTTGAAGAAGCACCGGAGTTATTACAGGAATTTATTGGGAGAGGTTTTTATGAACGTGTAGTCCGCCTGGGACAACGCACGGCGGAGATGCATTTGGCATTAGCTTCCGATACATCGAACCCCGCTTTCGCTCCGGAATATTTCACCAGCAATTACCAACGATCATTGTATTCTTCGCTGCGCAAGCTTTTAAAAGACAGATTTAAGTTGTTGCGGCAGTCCATGGGCAAACTGACGGATGAAACGAAACGGTTGGCCGAACGGGTACTCGCACTGGAAGATGGCATTCTTGAATGCTTCAGTGAGATCTACCAGATTCGTATCAACGGAATCAAAACAAGAATTCACGGTGACTATCACCTGGGGCAGGTGCTCTTTACCGGTAAGGATTTTATTATCATTGATTTTGAGGGTGAGCCAGGATTCAGTTTTAGTGAACGGAGGCTAAAAAAGAGCCCGTACAAAGATGTAGCGGGTATGATGCGCTCCTTCCACTATGCCGCCTACGGAAAAATACTGTTAAATGAAAACTACCGCGAACAAGATATGCAGTTCCTTGAATCATGGGCGGAACAGTGGCAGCATTATGTGAGCAGGTTCTATTTAGGAGCGTATATGGAAAAAATGGGGCTTGGCACAAAGCTACCGTATGAAGATGATGTTCTCATCCGTACATACCTGATTGAAAAAGCTGTCTACGAGCTTGGATATGAGCTCAATGGCCGCCCTGAATGGACAGCGATACCTTTGAGAGGGATTGAATATCAGGTGAACCGTTATTTCATGGAAAAGGAAAATAGAAAGAAGAACGCGACCAGTGACAATTGAGCAATCACGAATTATTAAACCATCAAAATCATGGGTAAGAAAACTCCACCAAAACGTAAATCTGCGATCGGGGAGAGTTTTACCCTCCTCACGGATTTTGATACCCATCTGTTCAAGACGGGAAAGCATTTCAAGTTGTATGAAAAGTTAGGTGCGCATGCGGCTGAACACAAAGGAAAGGAAGGGACCTACTTTGCAGTGTGGGCCCCCAACGCAAAGGCTATTTCTGTAATTGGAAATTTCAACCGCTGGCAGGATGCCGTTCACAAATTGAACCCTCGATGGGATGAGTCGGGGATATGGGAAGGTTTTTTTACTGACATCCACAAAGGAGAAGCTTACAAATACGCTATTCATGCCAATAGTGGTGAGTATCTTGAAAAAGCTGATCCATTTGCCTTTTACGCCGAGTTACCACCCAAAACAGCTTCTATTGTTTGGGAGACGGACTATCCCTGGAAAGACGGTCGATGGCTTGAAGAACGAAAGAAACTGGTAGGAAAATCAAGACCGTACTCGGTATATGAAGTTCACATCGGAAGCTGGCGGAGAAAATTGGAGGAGGGCAACCGATCGCTTACATACGGTGAGATGGCTCATGAGATGGTAGCCTATGTAAAAGAGATGGGTTTCACGCATGTAGAATTCTTGCCCATCATGGAGCATCCTTTCTTCGGTTCGTGGGGTTATCAGTTGACAGGATATTTTGCTCCTACAAGCCGGTTCGGGGCACCAGAAGATTTCATGTACCTGGTAGATTCGTTTCATCAGGCAGGCATTAGTGTCATACTCGATTGGGTTCCATCTCATTTTCCCGGCGATGCACACGGTCTTTTTAATTTTGACGGTACGCATCTTTACGAGCATGCGGATCCCCGGAAGGGATTTCATCCGGATTGGAGCAGCTACATTTATAACTATGGCAGGCCCGAAGTTCGTTCATTTTTAATCAGCAACGCCTTGTTCTGGCTTGAAAAATTCCATATCGATGGCTTGCGTGTTGATGCTGTTGCTTCCATGCTTTACCTGGATTATTCACGCAAGGCAGGAGAGTGGATACCCAATGAATATGGCGGCAATGAAAATATTGAAGCGATCGTATTCCTAAAAGAGTTTAATGAAACGGTGTATGGCACCTTCCCCGATGTCGTTACCATTGCCGAAGAGTCTACCGCATGGCCCGGTGTTTCAAAACCGACGTATCTGGGCGGTCTGGGATTTGGGCAGAAGTGGATGATGGGGTGGATGCACGACACGCTCCGCTACTTCAAAAATGATCCGGTACACCGCAAGTACCACCAGAATGATATTACGTTCAGCATCATGTATGCGTTCACAGAAAACTTCATGCTTCCGCTTTCACATGACGAAGTTGTACATGGCAAAGGCTCGCTGATCGGGCGCATGCCTGGCGATGAGTGGACACGGTTTGCTAATCTGCGATTGCTATTTGGCTATATGTTTGCCCATCCGGGCACCAAGTTGCTTTTCATGGGCGCGGAATTTGGACAGACCGCCGAGTGGGGCCACGACCGCAGCCTTGATTGGCATTTGACCGAGTACGATTTTCATAAGGGTGTGATGCGCGTGATCCAGGATCTGAACCACCTTTACGTTTCGGAACCTGCACTTTATCAATATGAATTTGAACAACACGGTTTTGAATGGGTTGACTATGGAGACCGGGAAAATAGTGTAATCATATTTATGAGAAAGGGTTTGCAGCCGGAGGATTCTTTGGTGGTGATCTGCAACTTTACTCCACAGCCCAGGCACCTGTATCGCGTGGGTGTGCCGACGCGCGGATCATGGAAGGAGATTTTTAATTCTGACAATCACACGTACGGTGGAAGTGGATTACTAAATCAAGCGTTGATGAACACGTCGCCCGTAAAATATCATGGTAAAGATTATTCGGTAACGCTTACATTGCCGCCATTGGCCATTTCTGTTTTGAAACTCCATGAAGAAGTCAGGGAATTTGAAATTGGCAGCTAAACTAGTTTGGCACCTGATTATTAAATAGCAATCCATTGTCGGCAAAAAAATACATCTGCATCCACGGACATTTCTACCAGCCTCCACGCGAAAATGCATGGCTGGAGGTAATTGAAATTCAGGACAGTGCGCATCCGTACCATGATTGGAACGAACGCATCAGCGCCGAATGTTATGCGCCAAACACAGCTTCTCGTATTCTTGACAAAGTCGGGGGAGTAATCAAAAATATTAGCAACAACTACTCGCGCATTAGTTTCAACTTTGGTCCGACACTGTTGTCCTGGATGGAATTGTACGACAAGGAGACGTACAAAGCCGTGCTGGAAGCAGACCGGGAAAGCATCGAGAAATTTGACGGTCATGGATCGGCGATTGCTCAAGTGTACAATCACATGATCCTTCCATTGGCTAACCGACGCGACAAGGAGACGCAGGTGATCTGGGGCATCCGCGATTTTGAGAGGAGATTTAAGCGGAAGCCAGAGGGCATGTGGCTTGCGGAATCAGCGGTAGATACAGAGTCGCTTGAAATCCTGGCCGAGCAGGGGATTGTATTTACGGTTTTGGCACCACGACAGGCAAAAATGACGCGCAAAATCGGAGCGGACGAGTGGAGTGTGGTAAATGATCAAACCATCGACACCCGGAAAACCTATCGCTGCAATCTTCCTTCCGGCAAAAGCATCACTGTATTTTTCTATGAAGGCAACATTGCACAAGGAGTAGCATTTAATGGTTTGCTTTACGATGGAAGGCAATTTGCCGAGCGGTTATTGGACTCGTTTGATAATAATGATACATCACCACAATTGGTAAATATTGCAACCGACGGCGAGACTTATGGCCATCACCACAAACATGGCGACATGGCCCTCGCATTTTGTCTTGATCACATTGAGAAAAACAAGGATGCCAATCTGACCAACTATGCGGCCTTTGCGGCCAAATTTCCTGCTGAGCACGAAGCTCAGATTATTGAGAACAGTTCATGGAGTTGTGTCCATGGCATCGAGCGATGGCGGAGTAATTGTGGATGTAATTCTGGCAAGTCAGGTTACACACAGACCTGGCGGAAACCACTTCGTGAATCGTTGGATTGGCTGCGCGATACACTGGCAGAAATTTTTGAACGGGAGGGAGCAAAACTTTTTCGCGACCCGTGGGAAGCCCGAAACGAATACGTCAAGGTCATACTGAAGCGCACGGATGAAACGGTGAAACGATTTATAAAAGGTAACGCGGTAGCCGACGTTGATATCAATAAAGCACTCCGGTTGATGGAGATGCAACGGCATGCGATGCTGATGTACACGAGTTGCGGTTGGTTTTTTGATGAGATATCGGGTATTGAAACCATTCAGGTGATTCAATATGCATGCCGGGCTATTCAACTTTCGAAGCAGCTTACCGACCAGGACCTGGAAGGAGAGTTCCTATCCCGGCTTGAGCTGGCGCCCAGTAACGTTGCAGTCTATGAGAATGGTGCGAATGTCTATCGCAAGTTAGTACTGCCATCAAAGACCAACCTGACGCGCGTGGGAATGCACTATGCCGTGTCGTCGATTTTCGAAGAAGAGCCGGAGAACTTGCCGCTGTTCAATTATGAGGCGACGAATGAATTCTTTGTGAAGAAGGAGGCAGGTGAGCAGAAGTTGGTATTAGGGATTACGAAGGTCCGGTCGCTGGTAACCCGGTCAGAAAAGAGATTCTCCTTTGCTGTAATTTATTTGGGCAAGCACGACCTGATCGGAAACCTTTCCCTGGACATTGAATTCGACAAATTTGCCAGCATGCAGTTCCGGATGGTGGATGCGTTTGAAGATGGACGGCTTGGCGATGTGATTAGCATCATGCAAACCTATTTTGGACCGGAGAAATATTCAATCTGGTCGTTGTTTAAAGAAGAAAAGAGAAAGATTCTGGACACCATCGCCAGGCAAGGCATGGAGGACATCGAGAGCTCCCTTCGCCGTGCGTACAACCGTGACTACCCGTTGGTGAATGCGCTTTCCAACAATGACATTCCCATCCCGAACGCCTATAAGACGACCTTTGAATATATTCTGAACGCGGATTTGCTCCGATGCTTCCAGCCCGACCGGATCAACATAAAAACATTGGAGCGGATCGTAGGAGAGATCGAGCGATGGAGTCTTAGCATTGAAGACCCCGGAAAAGTTGAACGCATTGCAGGCGAAAGTATTTACAAAGAGTTGCAGCGTGTTCGTGCAGAGCGGTCTAATCTGAAACGCATTCAGCGCCTGAACCGCCTCTTTCCGATCCTTGAAAAATTCAAGTTGGAACCCAACCTTTACCTCAGTCAGAACTTATACTTTGAGATGTCGCTCGATCACAAAGAGCGTAAGCCGCAGGAGCTAAGTGCCGAGTGGTTGGAGCAGTTTTCGTTGTTGGGGGATAATTTGGGCATTAAGGTGGAATAGGGGTACGTAACAGGAAAGCATTTCGTTATTACACCTTATGATTTTTTTTTATATTTGAAAATTAGATATATTGATTGGGTGTTTCTAACTTCCAGACCTATGACGCTCTCAAAATTTTCGACTTATAGGTATGCCCTTTTCCTGGTTACTGTAATCTTGGTATGCGGATGTACCGACAACACAATTGAGGGGCTTTCCGGCAATTCAGGTGTCTTCAGTGTTTCTAAGTCAAGTTATTCTAATACAGTATTGAATGATTGCTATATTTCTTCTTCAGCAAATTATGGTACTACTATTATTGTAAAGTTGGAATATCAGGGAAGTGAAGTGGTGAACAAGGTTGGATATTCTTACAAATTTTCCACTGGATCCACAGGAACTGTAGCAAGTGTAAGTTACACGGATTCAAAATCCAGTGGGTCTTCAGGTACCTTTCGGGGAACCTCAGGCTTATCGAATCTTCAGATCAGTCATTGTATAAGATTCGGAACCAGCACATCAATAGAATACACTTATACGATCACTACTACTTTAAACAAAACATATACCTCTGTGGTAACAGTAACTAAACCTGTAGGCGCTAATTAACACTGCTATGCTTGAAATTAAAAAAAAATTGGGTCAAATTTTTCTTCTTTTTGCCGTATTGCAATCGGTTTTATCTTGTGCGCCCGCTATCAATTATCTTAATATATCTGTTCCAGAAGAGGGGGGGATTAAATTTGCACAATTTACTACTGATGATGAAAATGCCTTGGGTCCGCAGATTCAACGCAACCCTATTACGAATTTACTAGAATGGTATGCGCCTGCATTTATTGCTGTTTCTCCTGATGGAAATAAATTAACCTTTATTGGCCGCAAAGACAATAAAGACAATATGTACATTAAGAATGCTGCAGGAGGTAAGGCTACTGTCCAACGTACCTTTCGTGAGGTAGTTCGCGACATGGCATTTAGTCCCGATGGATCCAAAATTGCTTTCACAGATGTAACCGGCGGTGATTACAATATTTTCATGATCAATGCTACGGAGGGTGCTGCAGTGCAACAGGTAACTACTACAACGCTTACTGAAGTGGGCCCATGCTTTGCGCCCGATGGTAAGTCGATATACTTTGCAAAGTCGGATGGAAACCGATATTATATCTGGAATGTGAATATGGAAACCTCTTTACTGACGCAGTACTCTGAAGGTTTTACTCCTTCGGTTGCCAAGGATGGACGCAGACTCGTTATTACCAGAAATAGTAAGTCCACGGGCAGGGGGGAGATTTGGCTGATTGATTTGATATCAGGTTCTGAGACACTCGTGCTAAGTGACCTTAAAAAGGGGTATTCAAGTCCCCAAATTTCTCCTGACAGTAATTTAATTGTATGTGTGGGTTCAACACCCAAGAGTATAACAGCACCCGAAAATTTAAATATTTATACTATCAAATTAGATGGCACCGGGCTCACTCAACTTACCTTCCATCCGGGTCATGATGTTTCCCCTATCTGGTCGTCTGACGGAAAATCCATTTTCTTCATTTCTCAACGTGGAAATCCCACTGGAAAGTTTAATGTCTGGAGGATGGAATTCAAAAAGTAATTTGAATTGTAAAACCTATCAATCCATGAACAAGAAAGGCCCGTTACTGATACTTACTTTACTTTCAGGTTTTAGCATGTTTGCGCAGCTGACCGGTGGAGGATCAGGGCAAAATAATACCCAAAGAGAAGCAAATCCTAACCAATGGAGTTCTTTCACTTTTGGATTAAGCAATCCAATGGGCCAATTCAAGGAAAATAACCTGACGAAGCCCTTCAATCAGGCAGTTGGGGCGAAACCCGGTTTTTATTTTGATTTAGATGGAAATTTTTATTCACGAAACTCTAACGAGAAACCATTTAAGATGGGTTTCTCTTTTGTTACGGGTATTGCAATGCAATCAGTAAACTGGGAAAAATGGGTTAATGGTACCACTTCTTTTAGTGGAACTCCTTTTATTTTGGGTCATTTTAAAGTGGGAGCGATTGGTACTTTTAAAATTACCGAAGATGTAAAAGTAGACGGTTTTGTACGCTTAGGAATAAACTATGGCGCAGGCGGCGGCGGTAAGTGGACTGCTTCCGGTAGCTCCACTACGTTTAGGTCGGATACTTTTGCTGCTGGTTTTGGAACAAATTTTGGTGCCAATATCCGTTACAAAAAACTAATTGGCACTTTTCAAATCAATACGGGAAATTTGAAACTTGAATATAGTCTGAATGCTGGCACTAAAACTGCTTATAATGTTCCCATTACAACATTTAGACTTGGAATTGGAGTTGAAATTGGAAAACGTCCCATGAAAAAATAACATTTTTCGAACACAGTAATTCTTCAGGACAAACTCTTAGCACACTTTCTTTATTATTTTACATTCATAATTTTACATTTGTCTTGCCAAAATAGGAGATGTAAACTGATGCTAGATACTAGACGACCACCACCTTCGTCTTCTCCAAAAAATCCCACACCAAGCTACTAGCCCCCAAAATCGGCGCTGCCTGATTTTGCATGGCGGAGGGTAATACTTTCACTTTACCTCTGAACAGCGGCATCAGATTTTGTTCCATGTGATAGATCGTCGGCTTGAAGATAAGATCGCCGGCCAGCGCTAATCCACCAAACAAAAAAATGGCCTCCGGATCGGTAACAACAACCGTATCCGCTAGTTTCATTCCTAAAATTCTCCCAGTGTATTCAAATGCTTCTTTCGCTACGATATCTCCTCGGTTGGCAGCATCCGAGATCATCTTCGTATTGAGACCTTCAAAACTTATTCCCCGCAATTCGCTGGGTTCCAGGTGATCGGCGAGGAGCTTATAAACTGTTCGCTTAATGCCGGTAGCGGAAACATACGTTTCAAGACATCCTCGCTTTCCACAATTGCAGTAGCGGCCTGCAGGATTGACAGACGTGTGACCCAGTTCACCCGCTACCCCATGATGTCCATTGAGCAATATGCCACCACACACAAAACCGCTTCCCAGGCCGGTTCCCAAGGTGATCACTACAAAATCTTTCATGCCTTTCGCCCGTCCGTAAATCATTTCCCCCACCGCAGCGGCATTGGCATCGTTGGTAAGAATGCAGGGCACACCAAACTCATCCTTAAACATCTTCGCCAGCGGGAGCACACCCTTCCATTTCAAATTCGTGGCGCGCTCGATCGTA
>JANXYC010000230.1 GCA_025350305.1 Cyclobacteriaceae bacterium
TTTGCTGTGCAGGGCCGTGTGTATTTTTTGCAACTCCTCTTCAAATCTTTTTTCAAATTGAAGTTTCATGCCTTCCTCTTTCTTTTCCTTTGAAGGGCTTTTGACTTCTAAATAATAGTCGGTGTTCTTGGGTGTGGTAACACATCTTAGCCTGATAGTTTGATTGGATTTTGTATCCAACAATGTAGTAAGCCTATCGGGAACATATTTGTAATCTTTCAATTTGGTACGGCTCACACAAAGATAGTTGTACCCCTTGTCTTGAATAAGTTTTAGGTTTTCTTCTGTGGCAATACCGGCATCCAGCACAACCACTACTGAGCCAGGGCACGTATGGGCTGAGAGTTTTTCTATCATCGCTGATAGGGTATTGCAGTCGGCAATGTTTCCTTCCAGTATGGAAGAGTATTTTATAAAGCCTTCTATGTTCACCACAAGAGCCAGCACGACCAGCTTTGCATCGCTTCTCTTTTCTTTGCTCCTGCCAAATTTTGCCAAGTTGCTGTTCCGTTTTTCCCCCTCAAAATAGGTGTTGGTCAGGTCATATAAAATGATTTTATCCGCCAGGTCAAACAACTCGTTGGTGCGGTTAGATAAATGCTTTTCCAAAGCATCTTTTACCTGGTATAAATGCAAGGCGCTTTCATAGAGCTTGTCTTTGGTTATCTTGTTGATATCATAACCGGTAAGTTCACATACCGCTGAGTTTTCTTTTATCCAGCGCGTGGTTTTTAATTCAGATGCCGGGTATACGGCACGGCTTACAACTTGTGTAGCGGCAAGCATGGCTTGCTCTTGCGTAAACCCATGGGATAGCAACAGTGAAGTAAGCTGTAATTTCTCCCATGTTTGATACGCTATATTTTCCGCCCCAACTTCCCGGGCATTGCTATGCCGCAGCGTATCCATGTTTACCATGCGCGATAATTTCTCTACCGATACAAGATCAAGTTTTTGTGATGCGACAATACGTTGCCACAGTTGTTCAACATATTTCTTTACGATAGCATCCTCGTGTTCTTGCTCAAAGAGAAAATGTTTGCGCTCATATTTTTGTGTTAGCTGCTTTTGGATTTTGTTGAGTTGATCGGCCGTTACATCTTCCATAAACCCCACATTCAAGATGGTGCGGTGACATACCCTGTTATCCGCATTACGATAACTTTCCACCAGCCGGTAGTAACCACTTAGCTTTTCTGTTTGCGGATGCTTACGTAAGGAGAACTTAAAATACACACCGTAAAGTACCGGTTGCCGGCTGCACAAAGCAATACCCTCTGTGTACTACAAATGCCGTGAACGCCTAATGGCTAGAGTGAAAACATTTTGCCCGTAGGGGGGTACGGGCTAATGATAAATTTTTAACCGAAAATAAATTGAAATCCCTTCTTTAGCTCCTAAAAGCTGCAATGTGGGTTAACGCGTAAAGGGCCTGACTACAGGCTCGAAGGAATGCTTATGTTTTTCAAGCATCTTCTGAATGTCGTCGTAGTCATAGAAGATAACTCCACCAATTTTTACGAATGGCAGCGTTCCATTAATGCGGAGATTTTGAAGCGTACCAGGCGAAACAGTAAGCATTCTTCTCACCTCATGGGATTTGAGCCATTTTCTCGCGGGAGTAATGTGCCTTTGGCTAAGGAGCTTCTTCATCTCTTCAATAAGCTCGGTTTTAAGATTCTGTAGATCATCAAGTGTGGGTAGATTTGCTGCCATAATTGGGTTTATCTATATAAAAAAATTGGCAATGCTTCAGTGAAAAATGCTGTTGAAGCAAAGAGCGCGGCAAAACTAATTATTTGGAGAAGGGAATTGGAGGCCGAGGCGATATTTCGACTCTTCAATGAGGCACAAATCGAATCAAAATAAATGTGCACTGTACCAAAAAGAAAGCGGCATCAGGAGAGCGTGTATAGAATGTTACCTTGAAAACTAATAATAATCAGAAGAATTCGGACTCTTGCCAGTACTTCGGCACCAAAATACTACCCCGTCCTCAATCCAGAAATGACTCAAACAGCCTTGGTTTTGCCAAACTGATGGGTAAAGAGTCGGTCGGCCGTTTTTTGATTTTTTAGCCGACCAATTCGGTCTATGTATTTTTTGCAATGACAGAGATATAACATGACCACAACCACATGGACACCTGAATAAGGCCCAGTGATGTTTCTCTTTGTAAATTACAACGATAAACTTGCCCTCCTCTACTAAATCGTTTGGAGGAGTTTTGTCCATAACAATTAACGATTCAAAACGTACGAATTGTTCTTCGTGCAGGCCCTTCTCAGTCGTCCTTGGGGCTATCTTTTTTTTTCCGTCAGTATTCCTTTTGGATGATTTGTTCATTAAAGTGCGCAGGAAGTCAAACATCATCGGGGATTCTACCAAGTGCAGGTGTACCCAATCTATATTTGCCTTCGTCTCGCGTTAACAAATATCTAGTTCTGCAATGGATACATTGAGGATCATCGACGGGGGCATTGCTGTGAATGGTTAAATGCACAAAATCGATCCAAATATTGTCACTGCGCAGATCAGAAGGCAAGTCCCTAAACCCCTTGATTAAATTCATCAGCGTCGCCACGCCATTGTCTGCTGTAGCACTTGTGAATGGGCCAATGCCGGGGGCACCGACGCCACCCCCACGAAGATAGTATTCACGTTGAAGAGTTTCTGGGTCCAAATTGGCAAGTTCTGGCCGTTCCTCGAGGGCTAGCTCAAATTTGAGCATTTCGTCCGTTATAACTTTCTGACAACGTAGACACGCACCATATTCCGGAAGAATGCAACTCACTCTTCCACGATGATCTCGTAAATAAGGTGTACCGTACTGTGACTTATCTATAAAACCAGTCAGACCAACATCAATCAAGACTTGACTGTAGTAGTATAATGCCTGATTAAGGATATCACGACCCGCCACATCATCTGTGCAACCAAAGACAATATCGGCGGAGGATAGCGCATCAAGAGCGTCCTCTGATTCGTTGATATATCCATCAATGAATGAGATGG
>JANXYC010000236.1 GCA_025350305.1 Cyclobacteriaceae bacterium
TGCTCTTTTTTACATGAAAGCAGAACCCCCGCCAATAATAATATGAAGACTGTTGTTCGCATGGTTACAATTGATTAATAAGGCCGGAAACGTACAGAAGCTGGATATAACTTTGAAAGTAGGAGAGACGTGCATTCAAAAATAGCTGGCGGGTATCAAACCAGGTTCGCTGGGCGTCCAGAAAGTCAATAATCGTAGTGCCACCTCGCAGGTACGCGTAACGAACATTATCCAATACCTGGTCTGACTGTGTCAGCATGACTTCATACTTTTTGAGATTCTCCCGTTCAATCTGATACGATTGGAAAGCTGCTTGAATTTCTGTTGAAAGTTTCAATTGGATGTTTCGAACACCTTCTTCAGCCTGTAATTGCAGGAACCTGGATTTTTCTATTTCTCCCTGGTTGCGGTCAAAAAGTGGGACTTTGATCGTACCAAAAAATCCCAGATAAGGAATTGTGTTCTGAGGGTTCCAAATCATACCCAACTCCGGTTGTGGCAAAACCAACGACTTTTGATACCGGATGTTGGTTTGGGCAACCTGTACGGCAAGGTTGGCGACTTGTATGTCCGTGCGTTCTCTCATGGCCTGGTTCATAAGTGTATCCATGGAGTCTGGTACAATAACCGTTTCAACCGGGGCATTGATATCAACATTGATACTGTCTTTCGCACCAATCAAAAACCTTAGTCGTTGGATTTCATTTCTAAAATCTTTTTCCGCATTAAGGATCTGGAGTTTGTATTGGTCTTGTAATAACTGTGTGCGGATGACGTCAGTTTGTGTAATCACCTGGTTGCGTAGCCGGGCCCTGTTGATTTTCACCAGGCTGTCAATATTCGTATAGGCCTGATTAAGCAAATCGAGTCTTGATTTAATGACCCAGCCGTTCAGCCATTGATTAGCCACGTCAAAGGAGAAGTTCCGGATCGTTTCACCAAATCCCTTTTGGAACAACAATACATTTTGACTGGCGATGTCAATCCTGCCCCTGCGTTGGGCCGGCAGCACAAAAGGTTTTGTAAGTTGCCACCAAACCTGGCGGTTGATGGGATTCCCAAATTCTGATCCGGAAGGATAATATTTTGAATTGGTCAGCAGTAGCGTTTGATTGTTCAGGATAGGATTGGGGTGGAGGCGAGCGGTAGTAAGGTTACCTTGCGCAAGATTTATGTTATAGCCTTCTGCCTTTAATAACGGACTGTTAACCTTTGCCGAAAGCACTGCAGATTGAAGTGTATAAAGTGATTGGGCACTCAACGAGCTTGAGGAAATAACTATTGCAAAAAGAAAGGTGAGCTCCGGTTGAAAATAATTTAGCGTCCGAAGCGTCCGGGAAACCCTGGAAAATACGTCCATAATTTTTGAGGAATACAAAAAACGCAGAAAGATAACTAAAAGAGGCGTTTTAAGATGATTTACAACCGTTCCTGGAAATTAATAAAATAGTTGTCTTTTGAGGTGACCTGGACTTGAAGGCATTCTCTTAACTACATGATTCTTTGAGCCCCCAGTGGGCTTAGGGTGTTTTGGTAGGTTGAAACCGGCTCAGAGGTGGGCCGGTTTTTTTAATTCCTGGTTTTATTTCAGCTCGGCCCGGCCGAAGACTACGGTGAACTTCTCGCACCAGACATGAACAAAATTATACTCACCGATGTCAGGAGTACCCGGTACTGTATAGGACTGTTTACCGGTGGTAGATTGCAGTTTGCCAACATTGATATATTCACTGGCATTGATGTCTTTGCTGAGATAAACTTTTAGATCCGGCCCGCTTTGCGAAGAGTAGGGGTCGAGCACGATTACATACTTCCCATTGTCGTTGTAGATGTTCACCTCTCCGCTGGCGGTATGGCCAATGCCTACCAGCGTGCCCTTCTTGAGCGAGGTTGCCATGGAGGTATCAAATGTACTGTTGACCGGGGCAGTCGGAGTGACATTGTTTGCCGTGCATGTAATCATGGCCAGGGCAAGACACAGTATGAATAGCTTTTTCATTGATTGTTGTGAAGTTTGTAGGTTACACCGAGGCAGAAGAGCAATGACTTGTTTCTAAATCGGTCATTTTCTTCAGGGTACGTCTGCACCTTTGTTGTTGTTTTGTATTCTGTAAAAAGAAATTGAACCCCGGCTTTGATACCCCATTTTTCAGTGAGAAAATACCGGGCATACATCTCCGAATTGAGCGAACCTAAGTCATTGTCGCTGACCAGGAGAACATTAAAAGCTGTGGGTGACCCCTCTGTTATTTTGCCAGACGATCCATTGATATAATTGGCTTGCTTACGACCTCCAAAGGAAAACCCGATCGCATCGATATTAAATCCGACCAATAACTTCGGCGACACCGCATAATCAATATTGATGAACAGATTAAGAGAATTTACCTGAGGAGATTTCACCAGCAGCGTATCGATATTAGCATCAATATCATTTTTAAATATGACCAGCGGACCTTTGCTACCCGAGGTAAGCTTGGCCGGAGCAGTAGTGTAATATTGATTTTGCCCTACATACGATGTGAATCTTCCACCAAGACCAATGCTCAATTTTCTTTTTGTTCCAAGATTCCAGTTATGGAGATAAGCCAAACTCACCGTTCCCTGAAAGCTGCCAAC
>JANXYC010000239.1 GCA_025350305.1 Cyclobacteriaceae bacterium
CTCCATCTATTCAAAGAACTTTTTACCCCCCAGTCAACAAACCCCTTCACCTCGCGGCTTCTCAGGTCAGCTAATCCTCGATTGGATCAACCTGGTTCGGTAACGATTGTCTAATTCCTCCCTCAGACTTAGACACTCTAACTCAGACACTCTAACTTAGACACTCTAACCAATTCCTCTCCTCCCTCTACTCCCAAGCTCTACTCCCCTAATTCCTCCAAATTTAGCCCCTTTCTTTCAAAACGGACTGCAAAGATAACAGGAGCCTTCGTTCTAGCAAAATGAGATTTAAAAGTTTTCTAAATGGGCACTCTTCCCAACAATCCCTGAAGGTTCACAGTTAACCTTTGTAAATAGGAAAATCCTACCCATCTTTGCAGCCCTTAATTTTTAGCGACCATGAAACGTACGTATCAACCCTCTCGCAGGAAAAGAAAGAATAAGCATGGATTCCGTGAACGGATGGCCTCCGCTAATGGCCGCCGGGTATTGGCTGCCCGCAGAAAGAAAGGCCGCAAGAAGTTGACCGTTTCTGACGAAAAAACTTTTAAGCACAAATAACTCCTCTCAGGCTCCCCTGTTGAGGATTAACTTTAATCCATGGGGAAGTTCAGCTTTCCAAAAGAAGAAAGACTCAGTAGAAAAAAGGTCATTGAAGAGCTTTTTAAAAAGGGCTCGTCCCTTTCATTTTTTCCGTTACGTGTAATTTTCCTTGCCCACCCGGGCGCTGCCAGCCATCAGGTGCTCATCACAGCACCATCCAAAAATTTCAAAAGAGCAGTGGATCGCAATACGTTGAAGAGAAGAATCCGTGAAGGCTTTCGCCTGAATAAGACACTATTACGGGCATATCCAGCGTTCTGTCTTGCGTATATTTACATCGCCAAAGAAATTCTACCATCGGTCACGATCCATAAAGCGATCCGATCATCCATGGAGCGACTAAATAATTATGAAAAGAAAGATTAGTATCAGCCTCGCCGTTGTAGCCATCCTTGGCTTCTTCGCCTTCACGGGTCCGGGAGAAAAATATTTTGACATTGCCAAAAGCCTCGACATTTTCGCTACCCTTTTCAAAGAGGTGAATGCCTATTATGTAGATGAGGTAGAACCTAAAAAACTAATTCAGACGAGCATCCATGGAATGCTGGAGTCGCTTGATCCGTACACCGACTACATTCCCGAAGAGGACATGGATGCGTTCAGTATCCAGACAACCGGTCAATATGCCGGCATCGGCGCGCTGATCGGCGTGGTCAATAAAAAAAGCGTTATCACACACCCGTACGAAAATTTCCCAGCTTACCGGGCCGGCCTGAAGGTAGGTGATGAAATCATTTCTGTCGATGGAAAAAACGTCAAGGGCAAACCTACCCAGGAAATCAGCACGCTGTTGAAAGGCAATCCTAATTCCAAACTTGAAATTGTGGTCGACCGGATGGGTAAAGAACTCTCCTTTACAATTCAACGGGAAAAAATAAAAATCACCAATGTTGTTTATCAGGGTGTTATCGATCCAGGAATAGGCTATATCAAATTGGACGACTTTACGCCCGGCGCTACAAAGGAAATTGAAGAAGCGATGAACAAGCTGAAGCAGAAGGGCGCTACCAAATTCATTATTGACTTGCGCGACAATCCGGGCGGACTGCTTTATGAGGCCGTCAACATTGTTAATCTTTTTATTCCAAAGGGAAAAGAAGTAGTGGCCACCCGGGGCAAGGTGCAGGAATGGAATAAATCGTATACCACGCTAAACAACCCCGTCGATATTTTAACACCCCTGGCAATTCTAACCAGTGGTGGTAGCGCCTCGGCTTCTGAGATCGTTGCAGGCGCTTTACAGGATTATGACCGGGCTGTACTCATCGGCCAAAAGACCTTTGGCAAGGGTCTTGTTCAAACGACACGTCCGCTGGCTTACAATGCACAATTAAAAGTTACGACAGCTAAATATTATATACCGAGTGGCCGCTGTATTCAAGCCCTGGACTACGCCCATCGTAAGAATGATGGCACCGTGGAGAAATTTGCAGATTCTTTAAGATCGACCTTCAAAACAAAAAGCGGGCGTACCGTCTATGATGGAGGGGGACTTGATCCGGATGTTCTGGTCAAGACCGAACCGTTGGGATCTGCCGTGATCGAATTGGTCCGATCTGGTTTAATCTTTGACTTCGCCACAAAATATTGTAATGAACATCCCGCCCTTACAGATTTTCAGGGTTTCCATCTTTCGGCTATGGACTACCAGCAATTTGAAACCTGGATGAAGCAGCAACATTTCACATACTCGACTGATCTGGAAAAACATACCAAGAATCTGGTGGCAGCCGCTAAGAATGAGCGCTACTACGATGAATTGCAAAACAGCCTGACTGCGTTGCAGGCCAAGATTGAACAAAATCATTCCGCCTATCTGGAGCGATTCAGAACTGAAATACAACAGATTCTCGACGAGGAAATTGCCTTTCACTACGGATTGAACAAGGGCAAGTCGGAAGTCTCGCTAAGACGTGATAAGGAAATAGCCGAGGCGAAACGAATTCTAATTGATGCCGGGACTTATCAAAAACTTTTGATGCCTCATTAATGGCGATCATCCTCAGCATTGAAACCTCCACTTCGGTATGTTCTGCAGCCCTTCATGAAGATGGAAATCTTCTGGCAGTAAAAGAATTGCACACACCCCAGTCAGCGGCCGCTCAACTCGCTATCCAAATCGAAGAACTTTTCGTTACTACCAATCGTCCAAAAAAAAAATTGGATGCCGTCGCCGTTTCCTCCGGACCTGGCTCTTATACCGGTTTGCGAATTGGAATAGCGACGGCCAAAGGAATTTGCTGTGGTTTGCGCATACCACTCATTGCAATTGATTCTCTTCTTATACTCGCTTTACATATTCCCGACCCTTCTGCTTATGACCTTCTTTGTCCAATGATTGATGCCCGCAGAATGGAAGTTTATTGTAGTCTTCTCGATAACTCGTTGGCCATTATTGAAAATACGCAGGCTAAGATTATTGATTCAACGAGTTTCAGCGACCATCTTGCCCTTCATTCAATCTTGTTTTTTGGTGATGGCGCTGCAAAATGTCGTGATCAGATTCAGCATCCAAAAGCTGCTTTTTTGGAAAATGCTTACCCCACAGCAGCGAGCATGGGAAAACTTGGATTTCGAAAATTTAAGTCGGGTCAATTTGAAAACCTTGGGCTTTTCGAGCCCAACTATCTAAAGAATTTTGTTGCAAAAACTAAATCGATGTAAAGTCTGTTGTACGTTTAGCATTGCTTTATAAAACGTGGACGAAAACGAAATCATTAACCGGGTAGCCAACAGTTCCCTCATTACTTTTAATCTGGAAGAGCTATACCCTTCCGGGGAACAGGCGGAGGTCGATCTGAAAGCTCTGCTCTTCCAGGGTTTGATTCTTCGCGAAAAAGATTTGCGGGATTTTATTAAAGTCCATGCCTGGCAAAACTATCAACATAAGAATGTTGCAGTGTTTTGTTCCGCAGATGCCGTGATCCCCACGTGGGCGTTTATGTTAATTGGTATAGCACTTCAGCCCTTCGCTAATAAAATTGTGTTTGGCAATCGCGACGTGCTGGCATCACAACTGTTTAAAGAAGCCCTTGATAAAGTGGACTGGGAAAAATTCAGGGATGCGAAGGTGGTGATTAAGGGATGCAGTGATGTGCATGTCCCTGAATCAGCCTACGTAGAGGCGGCCACCCGGTTGAGGCCATTGGCCGCGAGCATTCTGTATGGTGAGCCTTGCAGTACAGTGCCCCTCTACAAGAAACCAAAATAACGTGACTGACCAATCGATCATCTTGTTTGATGGTGTCTGCAATCTGTGTAATGGCTTCGTTAATTTTTTGATTCCGCGCGATAAGGAAAACAGGTTTCAGTTTGGATCACTTCAATCTGACAAAGTCAAAGAATTACTAAAGCAATATCATTATTCTGCCGATGATATCTCAACGGTACTCCTCCTCGAGAACCGTCAACTCTACTCACAATCAACGGCCGTTTTAAAAATTGCCAAAAAAATGAGTGGAGGCTGGTCACTGTTATATGCTTTTATGATCATCCCCAAACCGGTTCGCGACTTCATCTACAGTCTGATCGCCAGAAATCGTTACACCTTATTTGGCAAAAAAGATGCCTGCATGATGCCTACTCCTGAATGGAAGGCAAAGTTCATTGGGTAGCCGGCTAATCACGGTAAATTATTTTCATTTATTTTGCGTCCATCTTTCTTTACCGTGTCATGACATTCGATCGTAAAAAATACCCGGATACGCTCTTGCGCCAGCTTTTTGAAGCGCTCCTATGGCCTCGGTTGATAGAAGAAAAAATGCTCATCCTTCTTCGGCAGAATAAGATCAGCAAGTGGTTCAGCGGTATCGGGCAAGAAGCAATTTCGGTGGGCGTCACCCAGGCACTGGAAGAAGACGAGTACATCTTACCGATGCACCGAAATCTCGGTGTTTTTACCGGCCGCAAACTGCCATTTTCAAGCCTCTTTGCGCAATGGCAGGGCACGACGAGCGGCTTCACCAAAGGGCGCGACCGTTCCTTTCACTTCGGCACGAACGAACATCACATCGTTGGAATGATATCGCATCTGGGTCCGCAAAATGGAGTGGCCGACGGCATCGCACTTGCCTGCAAACTAAAGAAGGAAAAGAAAGTGACAGTTGTTTTTAACGGGGATGGCGGCACCAGCGAAGGAGATTTTCACGAAGCCATCAATGTCGCGGCAGTGTGGGACCTTCCCGTCATTTTTTTAATTGAAAACAATGGCTACGGACTCTCCACTCCCAGCAACGAACAATTCCGTTGTAAGAGTTTTACGGATAAAGCGATCGGATACGGAATCGAAGGTGTACAAATAGATGGTAATAATATTCTGGAGGTTTATCATACGGTAACATCCCTGGCGGAGAGTTTGCATAAAAATCCACGACCTGTTTTATTGGAGTGTATCACCTTTCGCATGCGGGGCCACGAAGAGGCATCCGGCATCAAATATGTTCCCAAAAAATTGATGGAAGCGTGGGCGAAGAAGGATCCGGTCATAAACTTTGAAGACTACTTGTTGAACGAAAAGATTATAGACAAAAAGTTTTCGGATGACCTCAGAAAAAAAATAAAAAAAGAAATTGAAGCAGGGCTGGAAGAAGCGTTTAAAGAAACGTATCCGGAAGCAAGCACCGAACGGGAGCTAAATGATGTCTATGCACCATTTTCACACGTAATCGTTGAGCCGAAAGAAGATATAAAATCTGAAAAGCGTTTTATCGATGCCATCCATGATGGACTTTATCAAAGCATGGAGCGTCATGACAATCTTGTTTTGATGGGGCAGGACATTGCGGAATACGGTGGTGTATTTAAAATCACGGAAGGGTTTGTAGAAAAATTTGGTAAGGAGCGTGTGCGCAACACCCCTATCTGTGAATCAGCAATTGTCGGTGCAGGACTGGGCTTGTCAATAAAAGGCATGAAGTCCATGGTAGAGATGCAATTTGCCGACTTTGTAACAGAAGGGTTTAATCAGATTGTCAACAATCTCGCTAAGTCCTACTGGCGCTGGGGGCAACCATCCGATGTTGTTGTTCGAATGCCCACAGGAGCGGGAACATCTGCCGGACCCTTTCATTCACAAAGCAACGAGGCCTGGTTTTTTCATACACCGGGTTTAAAAATTGTTTACCCCTCCAATCCTTATGACGCGAAAGGACTTCTCTGTTCTGCCTTCGAGGATCCAAACCCCTATTTATATTTTGAGCACAAACTTCTTTACCGCTCCATAAAAGATTTCATTCCCGACGAGTATTATACCATTGAAGTTGGAAAAGCCAGGTTGGTGAGTATTGGTTCGGACCTTTCCATCATCACCTATGGGATGGGGGTTCATTGGGCAACTGAAGTCATTCGATCAATGTCGAACCTTCATGCTGACATTCTGGATCTGCGCACATTGTTACCCTGGGATAAAGAAGCGGTTGAGCAAACTGTAAAGAAAACAAACCGCATTTTGATTTTGCACGAGGACACCCTGACAGGAGGAATTGGTGCGGAGATTTCCGCCTGGATCAACGAGCATCTGTTTCATCATCTTGATGCCCCTGTTATCCGTGTCGCCAGCCTGGATACGGCCATTCCATTTGCATCAACATTGGAGAAAAATTTTTTGCCGCAAGGCCGATTGAGCAAGAAGATAGTGGAGTTGATGGCCTATTAAGCAGGGTCATCTTTTGCTTAACTCATAAATCTCGCTTTTTCCTTAACTTAGCCTGTTTTCATTTCACTTTTTGATAAGTAAGAAGGTACATAGTGCCCCCATTTTTTCTTTGCTGCTGAAATTCCTTGGGTTTTCGGTAGTCCTCTTCTTTTTTTCGACTTCATCCTTTGGACAAAATACAAAGGGGGATCGCCCCGTCAGAAATGAGCGGCAGATTCGAGAGACGCGGGCAAAATCGTATAAGAGAAAAGAAAAACGCAAAACCCGGGACATCGCCGGTCGCAGACTCCGGACCCGAAACCAATCGTCCGCCAATCGTGCCAGCACCCGTTATCCTCAACCATCTCCATATTCAGGTGGATCCAAAAAACATAAAGAGAAAGCTGCCCGGCCATTGGGAAGAGTTTTCTCCAAGTCGCCGCGAGAGAGCCGCACACATGCCTGGCGAGGTGACATTTCGGGGTATCCAATCAAACGAATAAAACCCAGCCGGAGCGAGGCTGCCCGCAGCAATGTGTATCCGCAAGAGGGACCTTACTATCGCAAAAGACCGCCGAAAGAAAGACAGGAAAAACGGGTCCTTGTATCCCGGAATATTCGCGGCAGACGAGTTGGCCATCAAAAACCCACTCACGTAGACAGAGCGTGGAAAGGAGGGGCCGACCAAGGGCCCATCCGAAATCAAAGCGCAACCGGTTCAGTCAAAAATGTATTTTCTCAAAAAGGGCCTTATGTTGCCTATTATCGCAAACGACAAGACAAAAAGGAAAAACGTGTTTCGAATAAAAGAGAATTGTCCTTAATAAGGAAATTCTCTCACACCCCAAACACCGGGGGAGCGCAAGGAGGCTATCAAGGAGCTGTGAGCAGGCCATTCATTTTACGCGGAAAGAAAAATGTTTATTGGGGAAAGTTTTCAAAGAAAGAAAAACCATTTACACGTGACATCACGGGGGGACCTCTTCGCACGCGCAATTACAAGTCTTCTCCGGCGGGTTTAGTAGGTAGAGACACACTGAAATTCTTCGGACGAAAACCATTTGGCGATAGACGCACCCGAAGGGCTGGTGGAGGTTACATTACTGCCACCCGTAGCAATCGTGGATGGAAAGGTGACATAGCAGGATGGAGATTAAGAAAAACCGCAAAAAATAACAGGGAGGTCCGTGGCCAATTTGTTTTTCCACGACTGCTGTCCATATCACGTAAAGGTGACCAAAGTGATCCCAAAATTCCGGGAGGCGGACATAAATCAC
The DNA here is from genome assembly GCA_025350305.1 of Cyclobacteriaceae bacterium. GTDB lineage: Bacteria > Bacteroidota > Bacteroidia > Cytophagales > Cyclobacteriaceae > ELB16-189. The sequence goes on from JANXYC010000239.1 coordinate 7,513, forward strand.
GGACAACAAAAGGAGAGAAAGCACAATTTAAATCAGTTCCTGCTATTTTCCTGGAAACCGACCTGGGTGGCAGGCTGAAAGGACCTAAACGACCGAAGGTTGGTGCTCTAAATACGAGCCGACGGTTATGGAACAACAAGGGTCAACCAATCTTTGGTAAGGTGCCAGGGTCAGGCTCCTTCAAAGCTGCACGGTTCTCTGGTACTTTCAGACAAGACGGCCGATCCGGATTCTCCCGTCAGGGGGCAGATTTTTCAGGGAATATTAAGAGAAGTTCAATCCGTGGTTTCTCAAGTGATGGTGTTGAGTATTCTGGTAATGTAAAAAGAAGTCAATTGTCTGAGTTCTCAAGGAATGGTGTGAACTATTCCGGCAAAATAAAGAGAAGTCACCTGCGTGGATTTTCTGGAGATGGTGTTGATTATTCAGGTAGAATTCGCCGCGGAAGTATTCAGGGATTTTCCTCGGAGGGTGTGAACTATTCCGGTAAAATAAAAAGAAGTCACTTGCGTGGATTTTCAACGGAAGGGATTGAGTATTCCGGAAATGTTAGAAGAGGCGAAATTCGCGGCTTTAGCAGTGATGAGGGGGGCTATTCAGGTAATATAAGAAGACCGCGACCTGAGAAAGGAGGAGGAAGCGTTAGTGGTTTGGTTTGGAATAATCGTAAGCAACCAATTACTCAAAACTTAATAACACCCGAGAGTATTCGGGCGTTGCGCTTCTCAGGAAATACTCCCTACTTGGAATTTGTCAAGACCTTTCAAGATCATGGGGAAGGATACTCTGGAAGAATTAAACGTTCGCAGGTACGGGCCTTTGGCCAGCAGGGTGCGGATTTTGCTGGCAACATAAAAATGAGGAGGCCTGAGAAAGGGGGAGGAAGCGTGAGTGGTCAACTCTGGAACAACGAAAAGAAACCAATTGAGGTGAGGATTCCAGGTTTGGGTGGCAGTAGTATCGCGAATTATTCAGGAAGGACTGCCCATTCACGATTTAAGCAGTACTACATTGGGAATCCGAATTCCTCAAAGATGGCAATTCGAACACGAAAGCCTGGACAGGCAACCTATCTCATAGCAGGTATTCATACGAAAGTGCGTCAACGTGATTATGACCATAATCCAAACAGTGCCGCGCTGGCATTAAAAGTTATTTCACCCGGCAAGGCGACGGCACACATTCGGGATTATCAGGGCGATGTAAAAATGCACAAGTACTCCGGTAGCCAGTTGCATCCCGACGCACAGTTTGCACACGGCTTCCGCGATAACGTGAAAGAAGAACGAACTCTTTTAATGAATGTGAGGTTGATATGGTCAAAACTTTTCCGCAAAAGCGAAACCCAGCCTGAGAACCTGAAAGAAAAGGTTCGCCGGCCACGTTACGACAAACGCGAAAAGGGATTGTGGTATGATTAATCAAAGTATTAAAATGAATTGGTTGAAATTAGAGTCCATTGAGCAACTTCAAACGATTAAAGACAACTCATCAGAACATCTGGTGTTAATTTTTAAACACAGCACACGCTGCTCCATAAGCCGGGCGGCACTCGATCGCCTGGAGCGGAACTGGCAACCGGGTGAAATGAACGATGTAAAACCGTTCTACCTTGATTTAATCCGGTATCGGGATGTATCGGATCAAATAGCAGAAGATTTTTCCGTTGAACACGAATCACCACAAGTCTTGGTTATTAAAAATGGACAATCGGTTTATGATCGCTCACACATTGACATCAACTACCGGGAATTAGCAGTCATCGCTCGAAGAGCTGCTATATATTAAATTTAATCGATTGCTTTAATCCCTCTCCAAGACTTAGCGCCACAGGACAGGTCATGGCAGCATTCTTCAATTTTTGTTTTTGAATATCGGTTGCCCTCAGGTCTGGATGGGAAAATGTGATTTGTATTTCGGCAATTTTTCTGGGGTTGGACGCCATGATCTTCGTGATCTCCGAACTCAGTCCTGTCAGGTCAATTCCTTCTTTTTCGGCCATCATACTCATAATGGTCATCATACAACTGCTAAGAGCAGCGCATACCAGATCTGTGGGGCTGAAAGCCTCGCCTTTGCCATTATTGTCAGGCGGAGCATCTGTGATAATTTGATTGCCGGAGAGCAAATGTGTGTCCTGTGTCCGCAAGGCACCAAGGTATTTTCCAGTCATGGAAGCCATAGATGTATCTGTTAAATTTTTTTGTGTTCTGTATTTATGGTTAAATTTAACCTAAAGTAATAGAAATGCGGTTCTCTGGGAAAAAGTGGGGCCTTCTCACGCTTATTGGTGTAGTTCTTTCATGTTTTGCTGTTGCCCAGACGCAGGATAGTTACGAGTACGATTCAGAATTTACGTGGGGCGTTAACAAAAATTCATCCAGTGGACTTATTGGCGGCTTTGTATTCAAGAAAGCAAGGAAGCTGAATGACCGAATGCTGGAAACGTTCGGGCTGGAGATCATGAATGTAAAGCATCCCCAGGAGGTACGAAAGCCCTCCCGGTCAACGGGAAACTATTTTATTTACGGGAAAAGCAATTACCTCTATGCATTGCGCTTTCAGTATGGACGCGACCTCATTCTTTTTACAAAAGCACCTCAGCAAGGAGTAGAAATAAAGGCGGTGTTTGCGCTCGGGCCTTCGATTGGATTTGTCGCGCCCTACTATATTGAACGCTCGGTCGATAATAGTTTTTTTCAAACAATACGGGAACAGTACGATCCCACAAACCCGCAACATAATTTCAATAATATTTTAGGCACGGGCAATTTGTTCCAGGGAATTGGGGAATCCAAAATTCAATTAGGAGCAAATTTGAAGGCTGGGCTGAATTTTGAGTTAGGTACCATCAAGAGCCAGGTCACCGGCTTTGAAGTAGGATTTTTGCTGGATTCCTATATTAACAAAATAGTCCTGATGCCGACCACCAAGAATTACAGCATTTTTCCCACCGTTTACTTCTCCCTTTTCTACGGCACCCGAAAGTAGAGGGGTTTTTTTTCTAAAATTCTTTGATTTTCAGTGACGTTATGGTCAAAAGTGGATTCTGTTGCTATATTTGAGATCCTAAACTGTGAAATTGTATGGAAGTAAAAAAGAGTGAAAAAGCCGATTTAACAAAAAAATCAAGCTTTTTCTTCAGCATCGGGCTAACGATTACCATGGCCCTTGTGCTAATGGCGTTTGAATGGACTGACTCCGAGGAAGGTGCACTTGACCTGGTGGGAAAAAAGACCGACGCGTTTGAAGAGACGATGGAAGTGCCTCCCACCGAACAGCCGCCTCCTCCCGCTCCTGTTATCCAACAACCACAAGTGGTGGAGGTACCGGATGAAGAAGAAATCAAAGATGATATCAAAGTCAATCTCGATGTTGAAGTAACGGATGAGACGAAGGTTGAAGAGATTGTGGTGCAGGCAGAGCAGCCAAAAGAAGAAACAGATTTTGTCTTCACCGTCGTAGAAGAATCAGCGACTCCGAAAGGTGGCATGCAGGCTTTCTACAAATATGTCGGAGAAAAAATTAAGTATCCTGCCCAAGCCCGACGCATGGGTATTGAAGGACGAGTATTTGTGGAGTTCGTAATCAACAAAGACGGATCACTGAGCGATGTCAAAGCCATCAAGGGAATCGGAGCAGGATGTGATGAGGAAGCGGTAAGAATTGTTCAGTCATCTCCTTCGTGGAACCCTGGTAAGCAACGTGGTAAGGCAGTCAAACAGCGTTACACACTTCCGATCATTTTCAAGCTGGGATAATTAATTGTCAAACAATGATCATAAAATAAATCCCAACAGCAATCCCATCACAATAATTAACCCGGAAGGAATTTTTGTAAAGGTGAGCAAAACAAATGTTCCAATCGTAAAGGCATAGGTAACAAACGCATTGTCCAGGGGCTGAAATAAAAAAATAGCTGCTGCTGCTACAAGACCTGCACTGGCGGCTGTAATACCTTCGAGAGAAGCACGCACGGCCCTGAATTTTTTCAGACTTTCCCAAAACCTGATCACAAAAAAGATCAAGAATGTGCCGGGTAGAAAAATCCCGGCAGCCGATATAAAAGCGCCTGCAATTTGGCCCCCGATACCTGCATGCTTCATTGAAAGCGCCCCGATGTAAGCACTGAATGAAAACACCGGTCCAGGTATAGACTGCGCGATGGCATATCCGGAGAGGAACTCCCTCGAGGTGAGATAATGTTTGAGTTCGACAAACTCTGTGTACAGCAATGGTGTCAACACCTGGCCCCCGCCAAAAATGAGGCTTCCATTCCGATAAAAATTTTCAAACAATCGTATCGGCAATCCATGGGTCAATCCGCCTAACGTTGCGGCAGTGATCAGCACACCAGCCCATAAAATGAAATTAGCCCAGCTAATCCGGATGGGAATTTTTTCTTCCTTTGGTTGTGCTTTGTATTTAAACGCTGTCACCACTCCTGCAATAACAAGTGCTGCCGGATAAAAAAAAGGAGAGCGGATAAAATAGGAAAGCACGGCCGCTAAAATCATCAGGACGATGCCTATACGGGTGTGAACGGTTTTGATCGTCATCGTATAGGCTGCATAACTTACAAACCCAACCGCCATGGCAGGAACAAAACGGGTAAAGACGAGCGAAACATTTCTTTCCTGAAATAAATTCATGATAATTGCTGCGAGGGTCATCAGCGTTACTGCCGGAAGTATCCACACCAGCAGCGTGAGGTACGCGAGGTTAGGTCCGCCGATCTTATAACCAATGGCCGTAAGTGTTTGCGTGGAGGTTGGACCCGGCAATACCTGACACAGCGAATTGATTTCCATCAGATCTTCTTCTGAAAGATAGTTTCGCTTACGTACGAGTATTTTTAAAAAGTGCGCGATGTGGGCCTGGGGCCCTCCAAATGTACTGACCGAAAGTACCAGTACATCTTTTAAAAAAGCCTGATATCGTACTTTTTGGTACAAGGCCTTACATTAATTTTTAAGGTCGGCTTCCTTCCGATTTACGATCTGTCTTGCCATGGTATCCTCCACCCATGTATTATTTTTCAGGTGGCTGTTATTGGCTAAATCTATAGAGTTAAGATAGGTAATTTGATGGTATAGTATCGCAGTCATGGGATAACTTTTAGTTTACTAAAGCTAAAGATTTTTGGGTAATTTTACCCACCTACGCCAAGGCTTCGGCGGGCAAGCCCGCGCCTTCGTCACTGACTACGCCAAGGGCTTCGTCAGTTAAAAGGCTTCGGCAGGCATGCTTTCAGGATTTTAGCGGAGTCTTATCCCTTCAGTTGTCAGGCTTGAAATTTGTTATAAGAAAAACTAAACTAAAATCGTTATGAAAAACATGGATCGCAGAAAATTCGTTAAAGACTCGTTGAAGATCACAGCCGTAGCTGCTGTCGGATCCTCTATCCTGATGAACAGTGAAGATGCCAGCGCTGCTGCCGTCGGTTTGCAATTTGCTCAGGTGACCTTGCCCTATGCATTCAATGCGTTGGAACCGAACATCGATGCTTTGACTATGGAAATACATTACACCAAGCATCATACAGCTTACGTCAAAAATGTAAATGAGGCCATCGCTGCCGAAAAAATCAGCTTTGCAACTGAAAAAGAATTTTTTGCAAATGCCTCCAAGCTCTCGATGAAAGCCCGCAACAATGGAGGCGGCTCCTGGAATCACAACTTTTTCTGGCAAGTCATGAAACCCGGTGCTGGTACTCCTTCCGGAAAAGTGACAGATGCCATTAACGGAGCATTTAGCTCATTTGATAAATTCAAAGATCAATTTTCACAAGCAGCAATTGGCAGGTTTGGTTCAGGATGGGCATGGTTGGTCAACGATGGCGGTAAACTGAAGATCGGCTCTACCCCTAACCAGGACAATCCGATGATGGATGTGAGCGAATTGAAAGGCACTCCACTTCTTTGCCTGGACGTGTGGGAACATGCGTATTATCTAAAATATCAAAATAAGCGCGCCGACTATGTAGCTGCATGGTGGAACGTGGTGAACTGGGACGAGGTGGCGAAGAGGATGATTTAATCCAATTTTATTTTCTGAATGGTCAATTGCCACGAGCTTAAGCCCGTGGCAATTGAAACAACCTGAAAAAGTTTTCAATCGTACATTGATCGTTTAAATGGGTTATGAAAAAAATTTGTGTGTTTCTGAGTGTCTCCGTTCTTCTTTGTCTATTGGCCGTTGGATGTTATGCACAAAGCCCTACGCCGGGTTTAGTCATGTATAAAACTTTTGGTGGCGCCATATTCGAATACACAAAAGACACCACCACCTTTACGGTAAGCCCCAAACAAGTATTGCAAATCATGAAAGAAGATTCGCTTGCCTACAACGAGTTTAAAAAAGCAAGGGTTAACTATAGTGTTGCCGGGACAATGGGTTTTATCGGAGGATCACTGATCATCTTTCCAATCGTGACAGCCATTGCCGGAGGAGACCCGGAATGGAGTTTTTTGGCGGGTGGCGCTGCGTTCCTTGCAGCCTCCATCCCATTGAATAAAGCATTTAAGCGACACGCAGCGGGCGCCATAGATACGTACAACAAGAACCATACGGCCTTCCGTCCACGCACCGAATATTTTTTTTCCGGACTCGGTCTTAAAGTCCTGATAAAATTTTAAAGTCCCGAATTGTCTGACTGCCTGCTTTCTAAACTAAGGGCGTCTCTTCCAACACCTGTTTTCTAATAATGTTGCGTAATTAATCTGTCACTACACCAGGCTCATTTGCAAAAATGGATAGATGATCATCCATTAAAATCTCTTCAGAAATAAGGCGACCGTTCAGGGTTGGAGCAGGAATGCCTTTTGTGAACGTCCGGTGTGAACGGAAGATCCGGGCCTCATCCCACCAGCCGCCTTTGATGAATGTTTCCAGTGTTTGCCCTCCACCTTCAATCATCACGGACTGAATTTTGCGCTGATAGAGATCATGTATCATTTCCTGCCAGAAATTTTCCTCGCCCAACCTCACCAGCGTGAGATTTTCCTGCTCTTCATGTCTTAATAGATTATAGCAAAGAGTAGACTGTTTCCGGTCGAACAAATTTAGTTTGTCGTTAAGTCGCAAAAAGCGATCGAATACGACCCTCACCGGGTTTCTCCCTGACCATTCCCGGACATTTAATTTCGGATCATCGTGGCGGGCTGTCCGTGTACCTACCAGCACGGCATCTTCTTCCGCTCGCCAGCGGTGTACGAGTTGTCGCGAATAATCATTGCTGATCCACCTGGACTCAAAATTTTCGTGAGCAATAAAGCCATCGGACGTCTCGGCCCACTTTAATATGATGTAGGGTCGTTTTCTTTCAATAAAAGTAAAAAATCGTTTATTCAGAGCTCTTCCTTCATTCTGCAAAACACCGGTGATAACTTCCATGCCGCCTTCACGAAGTTTGCGGATGCCATTGCCGGCTACCAACGGGTTGGTGTCCAGGTTGGCTATTACAACTTTCAAGACACTGTGCTTCAGCAGCAGGTCGGCACAAGGAGGTGTTTTTCCCTGGTGCGAACACGGTTCCAGGTTTACATAAACCGTTGCCTTTAGTAAGAGGCTTTTATCGGCTACTGATGCAATGGCATTGACTTCCGCATGGGCCTCCCCGTATTTCCTGTGCCAGCCTTCGCCAATAATTTTACCATCGCACACGATCACACAGCCCACCCTCGGATTTGGGCTCACGGTCCCGATACCAAGGTTGGCAAGTTCCAGGGCACGCTGCATGAAAAGTTCATCCTGCGACATGGGCGAAAGATGGAGGGGGAAACAAAAGTTCAAAGTTCAAAGTTCAAAGTTCAAAGTTCAAAGTTCAAAGTTCAAAGTTCAAAGCTCAAAGCTCAAAGCTCAAAGTTAAAAGTTAAAAGTTAAAAGCTAAAAGTTAAAAGTGGTGTTCTGCAAAAGGATAGTTACACTTGCATTATGATCGTTGATTCCAGGCAGCTTTTTCAGCAACTGTTGCGCGACTTCACAACGGACGATAGTCGGGCAGAAAAAGAGGCGATCCTCTTCTGGCTGTTGGAGAGCAAGCTTGCCCTATTCCGAGAGGAGATCATGGCCGGTAAAAAAGTGAGCGTCGATCAATTGTTATTGGATCAATTCATTCATCGCCTTAACAATCATGAGCCTTTGCAGTATATCCTGGAGGAGGCTGAATTCTACGGCAGAAAGTTTAGGGTGGGTCCGGCTGTATTGATACCCCGTCCGGAAACGGAATTGGTGGTGAAATTGGTGGTGGACCACTTTCAAGGCAGCAAACAAGAAATCAGGTTACTCGATATTGGCACGGGTAGCGGTTGCATTGCCATCACGCTGGCGCTTGAACTTCCCGCGGCCACAATATTTGCAACTGAAATCAGTAGTGATGCATTGGGTATCGCCAAAGAAAATGCAAAACGACTAAAGGCGAACGTCCAATTCCAGAAACATGATATACTAAATCATACTCTTTCACTGGGCCCACTGGATGCAGTGGTGAGCAATCCGCCTTATATTTTGGAAAATGAAAAGCCGCTTCTGCAAAAGAAGGTTGTTGAATATGAGCCGGCACAGGCCCTGTTTGTTCCTGATTCAAATCCTCTTTTATTTTACAAGGCAATCGCTGAAAAAGCAAGGCAATCGCTAAAGCCAGGAGGTCTTCTCCTTACAGAAATCAATGAACGACTGGGCAATGACATGGCTGCACTCTTTGAGTCGCTTGGGTATGCGGATGTGAAAATATTAAAAGACCTGAGGGGGAAAGACAGGCTGGTAATCGGAAGAAATAAGAGCTGAAAACATCCACCGTTCATTCAAATACAGATGTTTTGACCATTCAATTGGTAAAGGGCGGTGTAAATGTTTTAGAATGGGTCAACGTCGCAAATACAGGGCAGCATGAATTCAAATTTCCTGCATCGCTTAGACCAGGCAAAGATTACTCGTTCGATGTTGTAAGAAATGGCGATGTGTTGTTTACGTCCCGGTTTTTTTCCATCAAAAGAAAAATTCCACTGGCGCTTAAGTTCAGTCCATTAGTGGTTGCCGGAATTGTGCTGGTGATTCTACCCAAAAATGATACGAATCGCCTTGCCTTACCTCCTTCTCCAAACTAAAACCTGCCTGCTAACGGGAATTTCTCATGACGAAGTTTAGTAAGGATCAATTTAAAACCTCAACGCCACCATCGCCATAAAATTCCTTCCCGCCTGTGGATAGTAATAATTCTGACGATGCGCCTCCTGGAGTCCGCTGAAGTAGCCCCAGGTGTACCCGTTGGATGCATATTTCACATCAAAGATGTTATTCATCAGCAAACTAATCCCGATTTCCCGCATCCAGGAAGGCTTGATGGAATAGCTTAAGCGGAGATCATTGATGAGGTATGCATCGATCTTCCTCGAATCATTGGAGGTATTGTCGAGGAATTGCTTGCCAACATATTTTGATAAGGCTGTTACGTCCAAATTCCGGATCAGCCGCCAGGTCAATGACGAGCCGCTTATCACATTGGGCGAAAAGGAAATATCGGTGTCCGTGTAGGTGTTTTTTTGCTCATTGTATTGATCATAATTTGCCCCATAATCATACAGTACTTCGGTAAATTTTTTTATAGTATTGCGGCTGAGGGTGAGGTTTGCATTCCAGGCAAGGCGCGGCGTGAGCCGGACCATTCCTTCCAGCTCAATTCCCATTCGATAACTTTGATCAACATTGGTCCGGATGGAATTCCCCACATCATTTAGCTGGCCTGTCAACACCAACTGGTTTTTATAATCCATAAAGTAATAATTCGCGTGGAAAAAGAAATTGTCGCCACTCTTGCGGAACCCCGCCTCGAGATCACGCAGCGTTTCATGCTTTGGTTGTTGGCCTGTAGTCGCATTGACAAAGTCATCCCGGACCGGTTCACGGTTGCCGATCGCGTACGAAACGTACAGCTGGTTCCGGTCCGATAGTTGGTAGGTCAGGCCGAATTTTGGATTAAAGAAATTGTAATGCACATCGACATTAAACTGCTGCTGCTCATTCTCGGTGCCGGATGCTGAGTAGGTCACCGTTCGTACCTGAAGATCGGCAAACGCATAAAGTTTATCCATTAGTTGATAGTTGTTCTTCCAATAGATATTAAAATCTGTTTTGTGACCCTTGTTGAAATAGTAGCGATAATCTTTCGGCGCCGTCGGTGCGATTTTTGCCCACGTCACTTCTCCGTAGTGATCACCGGAGTAGTCATTCCACCCTCCGCCAAGCACGGAGGTCCACTTTTCTTTTTCATAATTGAGTGAATACGTAAATCCGTAAAATGTATTGTCCAGCCAGCGCCTGCGCACCAGATCAGAAGATTTGATTGTATCCGATCCAATGATCGCATTGGCTATTCCATACTTGGAGAACGCAGCGTCATACCTGAACTCCTCATAGTAACCTTTTCCAAACGTGGAATGAAGGGAGGCATTGCCAGTTAGTTCTGGAAGAAACCGGTGCGACAGGTGCAGTTGATAATGATATTGCCCGTAATTGTCAACCTGGTCTTTGTACATATATGTATTGAATGTCCGGCTGTTGGAGTTCAACAGATTCTGTGTCTGAGCCGCATTCCAGCCTTCGTCAGCAGCGGTCTGCATCATGGCGGCAACATCGTTATTGAGCCGGGATTGAGGAACACCCCACCAGCTCTGATACGTGATCTCCTTACCGCCAAAGGCAATTGCCTTCACCATTGTTTTTTTACCATAAAAACCCGCAGCAAAATAGTATGAACTCAAATCAGACGAGGCCCGGTCAATGAAGCCATTTGAGTTGATCTTCGTCACACGTCCGTCGAAGACAAATTTGTTGTTGATCAGCCCGGAGCCAATACCGATGGTATGTTTTTGGGTACCAAAGGAGCCCACGGAATTAATGACATCAGCATACGGCTGATCGTTACGGGTGTTCGTCTGAAGATTGATCGTTGCACCAAAGGCCCCTGCACCGTTGGAGGAAGTGCCAACACCGCGCTGAAGCTGAATACTTTGAGTGGAAGTGGCAATATCGGGCACGTCCACCCAGTACACGCCTTGCGACTCACTGTCGTTGTACGGTATTCCATTAATAGTGACGTTGATCCGGGTAGCGTCGCTTCCGCGAATTCGAATGCCGGTATATCCTACGCCTGCCCCTGCATCCGAAGTAGTGACCACCGAGGGAGTCCAATTGAGGAGCATCGGAAGGTCCTGGCCAAAATTTTGTTTCTGAATGGCTTGGCGATTAATATTTGTAAATGAGGTTGGTGTTTTTTCATTGGCCCGCGTGGCTTCGATGACCACTTCATCGGTAATGGTAGAACTTTCTTCCAGCACAATTTCCAGTGTTGTATTGCCGGCCAGGTCCACCGTTTCCGTTTTCTCCTGATAACCCAGGAATCTCACCAGCAAAACATGTTCACCTTCCGGAAGTTTGTCGAGCCGAAACCAGCCGAATTCATCTGTCACAGAAGATGCTTTATTTCCTTCCGATTGGATGGTGGCGCCCGGCAACGCCCGGTGGTCCTTTGCGTCGCGAATTGTTCCTGTGAGGGAGAATTGTGCTTGCGCACTCAACATCGGCACCAGCAGTGCTGCTGCAAAAATTAACTTTAACATTTGATTTTAATTGGTTTAAACCTGCATCGCAGAGGGGACTGCGCGTGCGTGCGTTTAACCTTGCCTCCCTTCGGCCGCATTACCGGCATCAGGTTCTATGGGTATAATCTCAGCCCGTTGTATTATGGCACCCCTTACGGTTACAAAAGTAGGATTAATTACTAATCAAAAAAAATTCAAAATTTAATCTTCATTTATTATGCACAAAACTCATAGGGTCTTGTTTAAATATTCTGGTGAGCACGTCATACAAATCCGGAAGTTGGGTATAGAATTTCTCCGGGCGCTCAAAAAAATTCTCTACGGCTACCGCAAAGAATTCCTCCACGTTCCGAAAGGCATAGGCCCTGAAAAAATGATGTTCATTCTTCTGAAGATTCTTCATTTCGGTCGACGCCAATTCTTCAAATCGGTCGACCCAGCGCTTATCCAGCACGGTATACTCATGCTGCATCAGCTTATGCTCAAGCCATAAGGCATGGGCAAATTCGTGAAGTAAAAGATTCAAGCCATCGTCCGTCCGCTTGAGTCCTTCCGCGATGCCTTTCCAACTAAACACAATGAGACGAAATCCCGGGTTTACTTCACCCTTATGAATTTTGTGAGTTAACTTTGAATTGTAATAATCGGGATAGACGATGATCTTTTCAAAGAACGTAAGACTCTCCGGAGGTAAGAACAATACCAGTTGCGAGGCTGCACTGCAAATAATTGCCTTCATTGCCCGAGTTAGTTTCATTTTCTGTCTGGGAACAAATTCAAAATATTCAACGTGATCACGCACCAGGCGAAGAAATTTAATCTTTAACTGCCAGGGCAGTTCGGAGTAATATTTGTACTTGTGATTAAGAAAGCGATGGAAAACCGGACCGTAATAAAGACGGAACTGTACTTCCTCATAAAGGCCGTAAAAGAATTGAAAAACAAACTTAGGAAGGCGCAGCATAGTTTAAATGCCCATCTTTTTCAACAAAGGACCCTTTCAAACAGATTTCCACCTACTGCTGAGGATATTAAATCAAGCGCAGCAAATTGTTGATCGAACATGCGTTCTCCAGTATCCCCTTTAATGTTTCTATTTTCACCCGGTCCTGCTTCATCGTATCGCGATAGCGAATCGTGACCGTGTCATCCTGAAGAGTTTGATGATCGACGGTTACACAAAATGGCGTGCCGATGGCGTCCATCCTGCGATAGCGCTTGCCGATCGTGTCTTTGTCTTCATAATAACACCGGAAGTTAAACTTGAGCTCATTCATGATCATTTCCGCCTTCTCTGGCAGTCCATCTTTCTTCATCAGGGGTAGTATGGCCACTTTATTGGGCGCTAGTGCAGGATGAATTCGCAGAACAACCCGCTCACTTCCGTCTTCTAATTTTTCTTCCACGTAGGCACTTGCCAGCACGGATAAAAACATCCGGTCCAGTCCTATAGACGTCTCCACCACGTAGGGTATGAAGTTTTGATTATCCTCCGGATCAAAGTATTGCAATTTTTTACCCGATAGTTTCTCATGGCTCTTCAAATCAAAGTCTGAGCGCGAGTGAATGCCTTCCAATTCTTTAAAGCCCATGGGGAAGTTGAATTGAATGTCACAGGCAGCTTTGGCATAATGCGCCAGGTTAAGGTGATCGTGAAAACGATAATTTTCCTTACCCAACCCCAGTGCCAGGTGCCATTTCATTCTCTTTTCTTTCCAGAACTCATACCACTTCATCTCTTCGCCTGGCTTAACAAAGAATTGCATCTCCATTTGTTCAAACTCACGCATACGGAAGATGAACTGGCGTGCAATTATTTCATTGCGAAACGCCTTTCCAATTTGTGCAATACCAAACGGAATTTTCATCCGTCCGGTTTTTTGCACATTCAGGAAGTTGACAAAAATTCCCTGCGCTGTTTCCGGGCGTAAATAGATTTTGCTTGTCTCCTCTGCGATCGAGCCCATCTCGGTTGAGAACATGAGGTTGAACTGGCGCACATCCGTCCAGTTCTTGGTGCCGGATACCGGATCGGCAATTTCCAGATCAAGCACAAGTTGCTTCATGGACGCCATATCATTGCTACCCATCGCATTCTTCAGGCGTGCATTGGTCTCGTTGATCTTTTTTTGGTATTCTTGAACGCGTGGGTTGGTGGCAATAAACATTGCGCTGTCAAAGGTTTCGCCAAATCGCTTAGCGGCCTTTTCCACTTCTTTTACAATCTTGTCTTCCATTTTGGAGATCGCATCCTCCACCAGCACATCCGCGCGATAACGCTTCTTGGAATCCTTGCTGTCAATCATGGGATCATTAAAAGCATCCACGTGACCGGAGGCTTTCCAAGTATCAGGATGCATGAAGATGGCGGCATCAAGACCGACAATGTTGTCATGAAGGCACGTCATGAACCTCCACCAATATTCTTTGATATTGTTCTTTAGTTCTACTCCGTTCTGGCCATAGTCATAAACCCCGCTGAGCCCATCATAGATTTCGCTGGAAGGAAAAACGAACCCATACTCCTTCGCATGGGATACTACTTTCTTGAGAATATTGTCGTCTTGTTGCGCCATAAAGCATAAAGATACTTTCAAATTTCAGAAGGAGAAGGGGTGTATTAATTTCTTTGAATCGGAAGTTCAAGGGTAAATTGGGTCCCTTCTCCCAAGACAGAATGAAGTACAATGGTGCCGCTCAATTTTTCCACGGCCTCTTTCACAATGTAAAGACCCAATCCACTGCCTTTTGAATTTTCAGAGGCCCGGTAAAACATGTCAAAAACCTTAGCCTGGTGAAGCGGGTCAATGCCGATGCCATTATCTTCAATTTGTAACCATAGCCGGTCATCAAAACGCTTGCTGTCTATTCGGATATACGAGGTTAGGATTTGAGGGTTCCTGTACTGTATGGCGTTTGAAATTAAATTGAAGAGTACGATCTGCAATCGTGTTTTGTCAATGGCCACCGGCGCAGATGCTGGCATATTATCCTGAAGTGTCATCGACTCTGCCCCGCTGATAAATTTCAGCGACTCAAAAGTTTCATGTACTAAGTCTTTTACGTCTACATTTTCCAATCGGGTTTCGAGCCTTGCGTTACGTGAAAAATTAATAAGGTCGCGGATAAATTGTTCAAGGCGTGCGATTCGATCTTTCATTAGATTGAGATACTGTACTGTTTCTTCGGTGGTACTAGCCCTTTCGCACAATTGAATCAGACCGGAAATGGAACTTAACGGTGCCCGCAAGTCATGTGACGCGCTGTAGACAAATCTGTCGAGTTCAGAATTTACTTTTTTCAACTGCTTGTTTTGCTCTTTTATCTTCTGTTGCGACACAAAATTCAGTTTGTTAAGAAAATAAATGATAATAAAACCCATCACGTATGCGATCGTAAAATTCATGATGAAGAAAAAGTGCGGGCTGGGGGGTTTAAATTCGTCCATTCTAAAAACACTTCCGTAGAAAAGAGCCAGGCTAATGACCGAAAAAAGGATGCCTTTCCATCTTTCCCCATAGTGATACAAAGCCATGGCGCCGATGCCGCTAACGATAAAATAGAGGAAATTCCCCGTGAGATTGGAGTCATAGTAAGTGAAAAAAAAAGCGATGTAATTAGTCCGGATGAGCTGAATAAGGATGGCCGTGTTTCGCCAACCGCGTCTCAGTAAATAAAGACAGATGACTGAAATGAGAAGACCGATAATAATGGGAATGTTGTTACCATCCGGGTTGAACAGGTTGACTAAAATGAAGAAAATATCAATGCCGATATACATCAGGAAGAAATACCTTGCGAAAAGGACTTTGTCACTTTTCTCTTCCAAATCAATCGGTTGATTTCCGAACTTCGACTTTTTTAGAGTGATCATCCGAAAAATGTGTTGACGTATTTTTGCATATTTCTCTACAAATTCTGTAAATACCTTTGGACGTGTCCCCAAGATTAAGAAAAACCAACGGCAACCTTCCTAATTCTTTTGTCAACAAATGTAAGAGCAAAGCACTTAAACTATAACGTGATGGCTTAAATTGGAAAACTATTGGTCTTTTGCTGATTTTGTTTTTGTAATTCTCCTTATTTTACGTCATGATCCGTACCATTGGATTGGCCATTGCTTTTTCACCCACGGCTGAGCGTATGCTGGCGGAGGCTATTTATTTTGTCAGTCAGTTCCAGGCCCGGCTTGTACTGATTCACATTGGTGATCATGGACCAAAGGAAGAGCAATTGATTCAATCCTTGTTAAAGAGCAAAGGACTCTCTGATAAGACGGTTACGGTCAGGTGGGATAAAGGCGAGGCGGCCAAGGCAATTCTCAGGGCATGCGACCTTGAGAAAGTGGATTTGCTGATCGCCGGTGCATTGAAAAAAGAAGACCTCCTGCACTTCTATCTCGGCACTATCGCGCGCCACATTATGAGACGATCCAAATGTTCAGTCCTTTTACTCACACAACCCGCGCTGGTGCCCGGCGCATTCAAAAACATTGTTGTGGATGCTGAAGACAGTCCGCACGTGGAGGAATCCATTTCGTTGGCATGCGATTTTGGTAAGAAAACAAAAAATGCCTGGATCCATGTCGTGCGGGAGTTAAAACTGTATGGACTTGCTATGTCTGCGTCTGATCAATGCTCAGAAGATGAGTATGAAAAGATCCGGCAAGGACTGGTAAAGGATGAACTTGAAAACGTAGAGAAGTTGTTGCAGAAAATTCCGCATGAAAATCTAAAAATAAATATCAAGGTCGTCTCCGGAAAGTCGGGTTTTGAGTTGGCTCAATTCGCCCTGCGCAAGCAAGCCGATTTATTGGTGGTGAGCGCTCCTCCGAGGCGATTCAGATTTTTTGATCGTGTCTTCACCCATGACCTCGAGTATGTCTTTGCCGACCTGCCGTGTAATTTATTGATCGTGCAACCCGGAAAGGAGGGTCAGCGTGGCTAAACTTTCCCATTACGAATTAATTCATCTCATGATTCAGCTGAGTGTAATGCTGGCTTTTGGCAGGATCATGGCTGAGGTAGCGAGAAAATTCAAGCAACCGGCAGTGGTAGGTGAAATTATTGCCGGACTTATCCTGGGCCCTACCATTCTGGGAACATTTTCTCCCGACTCTTTTGAATTATTGTTTCCTAAAACCGGGGCCTCTGCCATCGTATTGGACGGTTTCACTAAAGTAGCGGTCGTCATGCTTCTTTTTATCGCGGGACTTGAAGTGGATTTGCACATCGTTTTCCAACAAGGTAAACAAGCCATCTCATCCAGTTTCTTTGGCCTAATTATTCCGTTCTTTCTTGGATTTATAATACCGTATTCGTTCCCTTCTTTTTTCGGAGATACCGGTACCTCCGACCACCTTCTATTCGCCCTGTTCATGGGCACTGCCATGGCCATTTCAGCCTTGCCAGTAATCGTCCGAATCATGATGGACCTCAAGCTCTTTAAAACTAAGATTGGAATGTTGGTGGTTGCATCCGCGATGGTAGATGATGTAATCGGTTGGATGATTTTCTCAATCATTCTGGGTATGATCGGGAAAGGTGGGCAGATGGCGGTGGGTAACACGCTTCTTCTTACCGTAGGGTTTACGACATTCATGCTCACTATTGGTCGCGGACTCCTGAACCGTATGCTGCCGTGGGTAAATAAAAAACTCGCATGGCCGGGAGGTCTTCTCTCCTTATCACTTTCGCTGTGCTTCCTTGCAGCGGCCTTTACCGAATACATCGGTATTCATGCCGTGTTTGGCGCATTCATCATTGGTATTGCTTTGGGTGACTCCGAACACATGAGTGAACGGGCAAAAGAAATCGTCCATCAGTTCATCAATAATATTTTTGCTCCGTTATTTTTCGTTGCAATCGGATTGAAGGTGAACTTTCTGGTCAATTTCGATCCCTGGTTGACCCTTGTGATTATTGTAATAGCATTTGCCGGCAAAATTATTGGAAGCGGGTTGGGAACCCGACTGGGTGGTTTCACCTGGCGTGAGTCACTCGCTGCTGGTTTTGGTATGAATGCCCGCGGTGCCATGGAGATCATCCTGGGAATCGTGGCGCTTGAAAACGGGTTGATCAATGAGAAAGTGTTTGTCTCATTGGTCATCATGGCACTCATTACCAGCATGACCAGCGGACCACTCATGAGGTGGATGTTAAAGAAAGAAGGCCGTTAGCTGTTGGCCTTTGGGAGTTAGGTTCGCAACCCACAGTCAAAGACTAAAGGCCAGAAGGGCCGGAAATTAAATCGAAGTGCAGTATGATAATTCGCAAGGCCACCACATCCGATGCCAGCGCTATCCAGCGCCTGTTGGTCCAGCTTGGTTATCCTGATTTTAGTGAGAATGATGTAATGGAAAAAATCATGTTGTACACGCAAGCAGGCTATTGCATGCTGGTGGCAGAAACTGAAAGCCAGGTAGTAGGCTTTATTTCTTTACATTGGTTTGAATTAGTTCATTGGAAAGGAAAACTAGGCCGCATCACATCCTTCTGCATCGATGAAAAATTCCGTTCAAAAGGGGTTGGCCAACAATTGTTGCAATCGGGTGAAAAAATATTATTTAAAGAAGAGTCTGTTAAAATAGAAGTGACGAGCAATGCAAGACGAACACAAGCGCATGCGTTTTATCTCAAGGCCGGTTACGTAGAAGACTCCCGGAGGTTTGTGAAGTACAGGAGTTGAAAGCCGTGAATCAAGAAGTTGAAAATGGGCATCTCTAAAAACCTTGCCTTTTATGGCCTCAACCCTTCACCCTTCTCCGGAAGAGAAGGGTACAAGGAGTTTTTAGAGACGCCCATATGTAGAAAGTACAGTCTCCTCCCTTCTCAATTCACATCTTCTTCCTTCTCAACTCCTATTTATTAAATTTACAGGAGCTCACGCGAATTGAGCTGCTGGAAAAAGATAATCATATGGATGGGAATTGAATTAGCTCCAGCGGAGCGACCTGTTCTCCGGGCTTCTGCACAATCAAAATGTCCATTGAGCTAAAGCCCTTTTAGATCCTCACATTTAACCACGGCATTAAGGCTGTTATTCAAATCCCTTCATCACGGACTTTAGTCCAAACGCGATAATTGGCAATATGCCCACCTTATTGAATCGCATCCTTCAAAAACTCATTCAACGGCTTCATCGCCCTGCTTGCCTCTGTAATCTGTTTTAAGAACTTCTTGTCTTTCACTTCTGCATCAGTAAATGCATGTGATACGATGAAGGTCTTGTGCTTGAGCCACTCAATCCGTGGATGGTCTTTCGCGTAGCCTTTGGGCATGTTCTTCAGTTTATCAAAATCGGAAAAGCCCTTAAACCACTTTTTGAATTTCTTGTCTCTCAGAATTTTCTCCAGCTTCTCACCATTGTAATCGATCTCCTGGCGAATCTTGCCGAGGTTCGCAGGATCGGGCATATAAATTCCGCCGGCAACAAAACTCCCTCCTGGCTGGATGTGCAAATAAAATCCCGGCTCTTGAACGAGTTTGCCGTTAGGTGAAAAGCCAGCCCCCATGTTGGTCTTGTACGGCCGCTTGTCTTTGCTGAATCGCACATCGCGGTAAATGCGGAACGGAAGTTTCTTCGGGTTCAATCCGGCCAACGATGGATTGAATTTAATCAGCTCTTCCAAAACCTTTCCTACAAACAATTCGAACTCTTCTTTCGCTTGCAGGTAGTCGCTCTTATTTTTTTCAAACCAGCCCCGGTCATTGTTTTTCGAAAGAGCTTTGAGAAATTTGAGGATGTGTGAGAAGTCCATGCAATTGGGGTTATTGTTTTGTAGAAAAAATGCAATTTTCCAGCTGATTAACGTAGATCAAAGATTCAAAAAATTACCCACATCTGCTTGCCCGCCGAAGCCTTCTTGACTGACGAAGCCTTGGCGCAGTCAGTGGTGTAGGCGGGCGGGAAATGTATTCAAAATCTTTTAGTTGGCTCCATCCCTCATATAAACTCAACCAACTTTTCCAACGCCATACCCCTTGAAGCCTTGATCAAAATGAGGGCGTTGACTATCGGGCGGACCTGCAATTCTTTTACCAACTCCTCCGTTGACCTGAAAAACTTTCCTTGCGGGAAGGTTTTTTCCGCTACACCCATGAGGGGTCCACACAGATAAGCTTCCGTTATTCCATTCTCTTTTAAAATAGTCCCGATCCTTGCATGCTCTACGGGGGCTTCGTCTTCCAATTCATACATGTCTCCCAGGATAGCAATTTTTTTTACGGCGTGCATCTTTGCAAGATTTTCGATCGCAGCCTCCATTGAGCTGGGGTTGGCATTATAGGCGTCGAGAATAATCGTGTTGCTCCCTTTTTTTATCACTTGTGAACGCATGTTGTCGGGAATATACTCAGCGACTGCTTGATGGGCTGCTGCTGACTCCACCCCAAAATATTTTCCGATACACAATGCGACGGCGATGTTTTCAAAGTTATACCGACCGATAAGTTGTGTTCTAATTTCTTCTCCCGTTTCAGCACGCAACACTACACAAGGATCTGCTTCTATAAAATCACAATGATAGTAATCCCCTTTGGCTGGATAAAAGACAGGGTCCTTCATTCGTTTCGCCATGTTGGTTAACATCGGATTTTGCGAATTGACAAACACACCTCCTCCTTGCGAGATCAAATACTGATATAATTCTGATTTTCCACGGACAACATTTTCAAATCCGCCGAAAGTTCCAATGTGGGCCTTACCTATATTGGTAATAAAGCCATGCGTCGGATTAGCAATCCCGCTGAGGGTAGCAATCTCGCCCAGATGATTCGCTCCCATTTCAATCACGGCTATTTCGTGCGAGCGATCGATGGCGAGAATCGTCAGGGGTACGCCGATATGGTTATTCAGATTACCATGGGTTGCACGAGTTTTAAACTTCTTGCTCACTACTGCGTTCACCAATTCTTTGCAGGTTGTTTTGCCATTCGAACCCGTCAGACCGATCACCGGAATTTGCAATTGGCACCGGTGGTGGTGGGCCAGATCCTGAAGAGCTTTCAGACTATCCGCTACTAAAATGTACCGGTCATTTACAACAAACTTCTTTTCGTCTACCACGGCGTAGCTCGCACCTTTTGCGAGTGCTTCACCGGCTAACTCATTTGCATTAAAGCTGGGGCCTTTTAGCGAAAAGAATACCGAACCGGACGTGATCTGGCGCGTGTCCGTAGATACTTTACCGGTTTCTAAATACTTTTGGTACAATTTGCCGATTTCCATGGTGATTTTTCCAGCGTGAAAGATAACAGTCAAAAAATGCCCGGCGGTAATGAACTATAAATTATTTACGGTGCGCTTCCTGTTTTTCCTGTTCATTCCCTTCTCGTTGCTGGCCCAGTTCACGTATACCGTCGATCAGTCCATTCCACTAGAGGTCATCGGCAAAACATTGCTGAATCCGTGGGCGGGCGGACTTAACGCTGCCCAAGTCAATACCATGGACCTCAACGCAGACGGACAGGCTGACCTGGTGATTTTCGACAAGACTGCGTCCAAGATCAGCACATTTCTTGCCCAGAACAATACCTATCGCTATGCACCGGAGTATGAAATTCTTTTTCCATCAGCGATCAGTACGTTTGTCGTATTACGCGACTATAACTGCGATGGCAAGAAAGACCTGTTTACGTTTGGGCAAATCGGGATTTTTGTTTTCCAAAATGTAACCCAGGCCGGCAAACCACTATCCTGGAAAAAACTTTCATTTTATAATAGCGAAACATCTCTTCACAGTGAAGTGCTTCTCACGAAGGGATTCTCCATGACAAATTTACTGCCGGGTGCCAACGACCTGCCAAACTTTACCGACATGGATGGTGATGGTGACCTGGATGTTTTGAATATGAAATTTGTAAACCCCAGCCAGGCCGAATATCATAAAAATTTCAGCATGGAACTTTATGGCACGTGTGACTCGCTCGCACTCGTGCGACAGACCCAGCAATGGGGTAACTTTTTGGAATGCAGTTGTGGAAAGATTGCGTTCGGAAACCAAACCTGTGCTCAAATTGGTGGTCGTATTGAACATACCGGTGGCAAGGCCTTGTTAACCATCGACATGGATAATGATGGTGATAAGGACCTTCTCTTTTCGGAAGAAACCTGTTCGCGCATTTATTACCTGGAAAATGTTGGCACCCCCACAGTAGCGTCGATGAATAGTCCTTCGCTATTCCCGGCCTCCTTTCCGGTAGGCATCCAACTTTATCCGGCGCCGTATCTGGAGGATGTAGACTTTGATGGTAAACTAGACCTGCTTTCATCACCAAACCTTGAAGGGCGCGACCAGCTCAGCAATAATTTTGTGCAGTCCCTTTGGCTTTATAAGAACACGGGTACGAATCAGCTCCCCAACTTCACTTACGTAAAAGATAATTTCCTGCAGGAGGATATGATTGACGTGGGTGATAATTCCGCACCCGCGTTCCTGGATATCGACCGGGATGGTGATGAGGATCTTTTCATCGGTCAGTTTGCTGACGACAAATTGCAAAGTTCAATTGGCTATTACCAAAATACAGGCACGGCCACCACACCTGCTTTTAAATTGGCAACCAAGGATTTTGTAGGTATCTCTTTGCTCTCTTTGTATAATATCAAACCTCAGTTTGTCGATGTGGACGGAAATGGCGGAGTGGATCTGGTATTTACCGCTTCTGAACAACAAACCGGGAGGACGAGTCTTTTCTACGTTTTGAGCTCAAGTGCGAATTCATCTTCCTTTGGCGGACAGGAATTGAAAACCATATCCATCACAGTCGGTCAAAATGAAAATGTGACGATGACTGACATTGACCAGGACGGCAAACCTGATTTATTGATCGGCACATCCATCGGGTCATTGGAATATTGGAGAAACACGGGAAGCGGAAATACATTTTCACTTGCGAATGATAAATACCTGGGTCTTGGCGATAGCCCCTTTCGTCAAAATTTGAATGCTGTTGTTGGTGATGTGGACGGTGATGGCCACGATGATCTGGTTGTTGGTGACCAGGCAGGGACCCTTTCCGTTTACAGAGACTTTCGTTCGGCCGGTGCTAGCCCACAACCGGTGACAGACATCGTGTACAACGCGTTCTCAAAATCGTACGCAACAAAGAATTTAGGTGGAAAATTGCGCCCTGTCATCGCCAATCTTTTTGGGACTGACAAACCGGAGATTGTGGTTGGCAATACCTTGGGTGGGCTGTACGTGCTGAAAAATGACAAGGGGTTATCACTAACCGATGTACCTACTATTATCCTGTTTCCCAATCCTCTTCCTTCCGGGCAATCTCTTTCAATTAAAACAGACCGCAACGCAAGAATGGAAATCTATACAGTACTTGGCCAGCGAATAGGTACTTCCATGTTCGTACCGGCCAATCAAATTATTTCTTATCCTGTTCAGGGGGTCGCCGCGGGAATTTACATTGCCCGCTTTACAGCCGGCGCAAAGACCACCGCTGTGCGTTTTATTGTCCAATAATTTTTTAAACCTATGATCAAAAACTTTGCCGTTATTTTTGACATGGACGGCGTGATTGTTGATAGTAACCCATTCCACAAGATAGCCATCCGGCAATTTTGTAGCCAGCATGGTTACGAACTCAGCGAACAACAGCTTCGTGAAAAAATTTACGGAAGAACCAATAAAGATTGGCTGACGAATCTTTTTGGTACGCTGGATGAAAGACAACTTCAGGCTTACGCAGATGAGAAAGAGGCCCTTTTTCGCGACCTTTATAAAGAAGATATCGTGCCATTGAAGGGACTACGCGACTTTCTTGATCTTCTTGATCATCATCAGATACCAAGAGCCATTGCCACATCCGCTCCCCGTACTAATGTGGATTTTACATTGTCAAAAACAGGGTTGAAAAAATATTTTCCCGTAATCCTTGATGACACGTTTGTTTCCCGGGGCAAGCCTGATCCGGAAATTTATATAAAGACTGCCGCTGCTTTAGGAATCCCCAACAGGCAGTGCATCGTGCTGGAAGATTCCATTTCCGGTGTTGAAGCCGGGAAAAGTGCTGGCTCCAAAGTAGTGGGTATTTCAACAACGCACACGGCAGCGGAATTATCAAATACAGATTGCGTTATTATCAATTTTGAAGGCTTGGATCCGTTCTTTTTGATTTCCTTAATCCAACAATAACCCATCCCTCATGAGAAGGAGTTTGTTCACCCTGGCTATAGCACTTTTAAGTCTTCCTTCTTATTCTCAAAAATCAAAAGGAGATGTTTATTACCAGCAGGCAAAAGACCTGTTGGATGGAGGTGATTCTAAAAAAGCAGTAAAAATATTTTTGAACGCAAGGGAAGAATATCTGAAAGAGAATAATTATTACCGGTATTTTGTAGCAACGCAAAGTGTTTCCATCATCTTCCAGGACGCCAGCGAAGGAAAAGCTGCCGAGAAACTGATCCTGGAAACAAATTCTGTAATCCCATGAAATTCCAATAATAATTTGATACTGCATGCCAAGCTGCAGGATAATCTTGCTTACACCTATCTCTACGTTTTAAATCGGGCTGAAGACGCATTGAAAGCCTATAGTGAATCCATCCGGTTATCCCCGATTTTTCTTCGCAAAGCCAGGGCCTTCAGTTCATAGGTCAATGCTTCCGGGTAGTTCCCTTGTGCCTCATGGATGATCCCAACATAGGTAAGGGCCTCTGCCTCGATAGCCTCCAGATGAGCATCCTTCGACATTTCGAGTGCCTTTAATCCAAACTGCCGCGCTGTGTCGGCATTGATGAAGCGGTATTGCCAGCACAATTCAAGCAGAACTTTGATCTTCTCCACATTGTCCACGTTGGGCAATAAAGCTTTTAAGCTGTCGGTATTGCCATTTTGAGCAAAAGAGGTCACTCCCAACATCGTAGCCAGCAGAAATGAAAAGAAGTATTGCATATCTAAAAATTTACCTGCCAAAAATACAATCAAGAGGGCCTGCTTCTCATTATTTTCAATCCTCCTTGGATAATTGAGGCTCTTTTGCCGATATTTGCAGTCCTTTTTAAGGAAAGGCCTAAAAATCAATATGTTATGGCAAGGGTTTGTGAAATCACCGGAAAGCGTCCCCATTCAGGAAACAAAGTTTCTCACGCTAATAATAAGACCAAAAGAAAGTTCTATCCGAACCTTCATACAAAGCGCTTTTTTATTCCCGAGGAGGGGAAGTGGATCACGCTGAAAGTTTCCACCAAAGCGATCAAGACCATCAATAGCAAGGGCATTACCGCTGTATTAAAAGAGGCCCGCGAAAAGGGTATGTTGGCAAACTGATTTAAATTAAGAAGACCATGGCAAAGAAAGGCAATCGCATTCAGGTAATACTGGAGTGTACCGAACACAAAGCTACCGGCCAGCCGGGGATGAGCCGATACATCACCACCAAGAATCGCAAAAACACAACGGAGCGAATCGAGTTGAAGAAATACAACTCGATCCTAAAGAAATATACTTTACACAAAGAAATTAAGTAGTCATGGCAAAGAAAGTAGTTGCATCGTTAAAGAAGGTCGACGGTAAGAACTTCGCAAAAGTAATCCGTGCGGTGAAGTCGGAGAAAACCGGCGCCTATACCTTCCGGGAAGAAATCGTACCAGCTGAGTTGGTGAAAGAAACGCTGGCTAAGAAAGGCTAAATCGGATTAACAAGATTTATGGAGAGTCCCGCTATGGGACTTTTTTGTTTACCCCTGCCTACGCCGGGACGGCTTCGGCAGGCAAGCCTGCATCATAGTTCGGCAGGCAAGCCTGCATTGTAGAAAAAATACAGCATGTCACTATTCAACAGTTTTTTTTCTAAAGAGAAGAAGGAATCCCTCGACAAAGGCCTGGTGAAATCAAAGGAAAGTTTCTTCGGAAAGCTTGGTAAAGCACTTATTGGCAAATCAGAAGTAGATGATGAAGTCCTTGACAACCTGGAAGAGATCCTGGTCGGGTCAGATGTCGGTATTGAAACAACGTTGAAAATCATTGATCGGATTCAAAAACGTGTAGCGCGCGATAAATACATCGGCACCGAAGAACTGGATCGTATCTTGAAAGAAGAAGTTGCCGCATTGCTTTCAGAAAACAAGACAACCGACCTGGATGATTTTGACATTCCTGCAGGTTGTAATCCTTACGTAATGATGGTGGTTGGGGTGAATGGAGTGGGTAAGACTACCACCATCGGAAAACTCGCTGCCCAGTTCAAGAAGAAAGGAAAGATCGTGGTCTTGGGTGCCGCCGATACATTCCGTGCAGCGGCGGTTGATCAATTAAAATTATGGGGGCAACGCGTGGGCGTACCGGTGATTGCCAAGGGGATGAACACGGACCCTTCGGCAGTAGCCTTTGAAGCGGTGAGGGAAGGAATGAAGCAAAGTGCGGATATAATCATTATTGACACCGCCGGACGCCTTCACACCAAAGTGAACCTGATGGCGGAATTGTCGAAGATCATGCGGGCCATTCAAAAAGTCATTCCGGAGGCCCCGCACGATGTGCTGTTGGTCCTGGATGGCAGCACGGGACAAAATGCAGTAATACAGGCACGCGAGTTCACAAAAGCAACCAGCGTAACAGCACTCGCCATTACTAAACTCGATGGCACGGCCAAGGGCGGCGTGGTCATTGGTATTTCTGAAGAATTTAAAATACCGGTGAAATATATCGGCGTGGGTGAAAAAGTAGATGATCTGCAGGTTTTTAATAAGACCGAGTTCGTGGATTCTTTATTCAATAAGGATTAATCCTACTTTGTCATGTTAAAAAAATGGGTGAAGAATCAGCATCTGACGGCTCAGAATGCTTATCTTCACCCTTGTAATAAATGCACACAAATATAGCTGTTCCCAAAAAGGACGGCCAAAAAAAATGACTCTTTT
>JANXYC010000021.1 GCA_025350305.1 Cyclobacteriaceae bacterium
GCCTCAACCCGTCACCCTTCTCCGGAAGAGAAGGGTACAAGGAGTTTTTAGAGATGCCCTTAAATCTTACTAAGCTAATATCCGCTATCAACTTATCAGCTTGCGCAGCAACTCAACTTCGATATATCTTTTCCAAAAGTGATGGCAGCCAGTTTAATACCTTCACTCAGGGTGAGATAAGGATAGAAGTTCCCGGCTAATTCTTTAACAGTAATGCCATATTTGATCGCCATACTTAATTGTTGAATTAATTCCCCGCCTTCAGACGCTACGATCCTTGCGCCAACTAATTTATCGGATTCAGCATTTCGAATGAGTTTAATAAACCCTCTTGTATCATTGGCCGCTAACGCCCGCGGCACGTCGCTCAGGGATAACTTAGATATTTCAAAGGGAATATTTTGGGCTTTTGCCTGCGCTTCATCTAATCCTGCACCCGCCACTTGAGGATCGGTAAATACTACCCACGGCAATGAAGTGTAATCTGTTTTTTTCTCCGCACCGGTGAAGGCGTTTTCAACGGCTATTTTACCTTCATAAGCGGCCGTGTAAACAAAAGCAGGTGTGTTGGTTACATCGCCTACGGCATAAATATTCGAAAGATTAGTTTCCATCTTTTCATTTACCAAAACATGCCCACTTTTTGTCAGTTGCAAACCGATACTGTGCAAACCCAATTTCTGCGTATTTGGTTTAGTGCCGCTCGCGACTACAATTTTTCCGCGTTCTATCAGTTGAGTTGTTGATCCATCCGGGCATTGGCAATGGATAATGGTGTCGTTATCTTTTCTTTCAAATTTTACTGCCCTGAAGTTGGGAAGGATTTCGATGCCTTCATTCTTCATGTGTGTTTCCAATTCCTCGCTGATGTCCGGGGTTTGGGTACGCAACACACGATCGGTAAATTCTATGATGCGGACCTTTACACCCAGCCGGTTATAGGCCATGGCAATTTCCAACCCGATGTAACCGGCACCCATGATCGTAATGCTTTCAGGTTTTTCTTCCAGGTCAAACAAACTCTCATTCGTCAAGTAACCAATTTCTTTCAGTCCTTCAATTTCCGGAACGTTAGTAGTAGCTCCCGTAGCGATAATGAATTTAAGCGTGGTATAGGTATCCTTTCCATTTACCAAAAGTGTTTTATGATCTACGAACTCCGCCCACCCTTCTATCATGTTCAGGTTTTCGAAATCCTCTACCACATCTATGTATTTTTTTTGTTGTAAGGCGGCAACGAGTTGTTTTTTGTCTTTGATAACCCGGGCAAAATCAATATCAGTGCCTTTAGGTTTAATTCCTGCGAAATTGGAATGACTTGCGTGATAAGCTGCTTCTGCCGCACGAATCAATGTTTTAGAAGGTACACACCCCACGTTTACACAGGTGCCACCAAAAGGTAGTCCCGCATTTACCATCAGGGTTGATATCCCCAATTCTTCGGCTTTGATAGCGGCTGAGAATGCGGCCGACCCGCCACCGATAATAATCAGATCAAAATGATTTTTACCTGACTCGTTTGCCATACCACCCGCCACCCGATACTTTTTGGTGGCGTTGATGATGTCAATGATTTCCTGTTTGGTAATATTGGAAGAATCGTAGGTAAACTCACCTTTATTCTTTCCATAAGTTACTTTTTTGTTGACGATTCCCTGCATTCCTTCAAACCTTTTCTCAATGGACACAGCACAATGATCACAGGTCATGCCGGTGATGTCGACCGATAGCGTATTGTACTCCGTATTCTCTTTCATTGATTTCAATTTTCCAATACATTAGTTCCTGTTACTTTGTAGCCCGTTGCATTCACGGCTTCTACCAGTTTTTCCTTCGATGCTTTACTTGCATCAAACTTTACAAGGCTTGTACCTTGCTCGTAAGAGGTAGTATGTTCTAATACTCCAGCCACTCCGTCTAAGGCATGGTTCACGTGTTCCGAACAACTCTGGCACGTCATGCCTGAAATTTTTAATTCAACTTGCCGGATGTTATTCTTTTCAACGATCATCACATTGGCTACCGGACTTTTCGGATAAAATATGTGCGCATAGTGGGGAAATGAAATCATCAGTGCTGCAAAGACCGTAATGATGCCTGGAAAAGTATTGCTTTGCCAGAAGGAAGGTTTCATGTCTGTTTCGCATTCACAATTTATTTCTGCTTTTTTTCGCGGCTCTAATTTTTGGTACCAGGCGAAACCAAATAGCAACACTGTTGCTCCAATTAAATAGGGTCGGTATGGTTCGACCCAGGAGAACGCAGAAGCGATGCCGCTGATTCCTCCTAACAATGCTAACACGGGTGTAATACAGCACAAGGATGCAGCTACGGCAGCGGCTACTCCCAATAGCCAACCATTTTTACTTTCAGTTTTCATATCGTTACAGAATTTTGATTCATTTGATTAATGGTCCTGAAAAAAAGCTTTAGAATTTTCAGGTTCCCGGAACAAAGAGAATAAAAAATGGTCTGGCCGACTTTGCGGGTTTCAACAATGTTGCCATCCTTAAGCTTTCGCAGATGCTGTGAAATAGCCGGAACGCTCATGCTGAGAATGTCACTCAAATCACAAGGACAAAGCTCGCTTTCTTCTTCCAGCAGATAGAGGATCTTAAGTCTTACTTCATTGCCTGCGAGAGCAAGGATATTACCAAGTTGGTTGAATGACCTGGCATTAGCCAAAACTTTAGCCCGGCATTGTTTGATTTGGTTCTTATCGGCAAAAACACGGATA
The DNA here is from genome assembly GCA_025350305.1 of Cyclobacteriaceae bacterium. Lineage (GTDB taxonomy): Bacteria > Bacteroidota > Bacteroidia > Cytophagales > Cyclobacteriaceae > ELB16-189. The sequence goes on from JANXYC010000021.1 coordinate 2,738, forward strand.
CAGGCCCTATTTTCCATATTTTCAATTGTTTATACTGGTTAAAACGGAAGCAAAATTATAAAATTTACTTATATAAGCAAATACTTAAATAAACAGAGTTGAGTTAAAATTCTGGATTCAAATTAAAACGTATTGTTTTTGTAACCGGATTATAAAGAATTATGGTAATTTCTTGCAAGGCCATAAAAGGCAGGGTTTTTAGAGATGCCCTTAATATGTTACGTCTTAAAGGGGTGGATAAGTTGCTTCCAAAATGATTTAGGAAAATTCTCAATTTTTTCAAACCCTAATGGTTCATCGCGACCGTTGCCAGGAATGTACGCTGTGCGAAAAATAAAATCCCATAAACTCAGGCTGATTCCATAGTTTACGCCGTATGGTTCAGGAAGGTCTTTAGCATGATGCCAAATGTGCATGACCGGATTATTTATAATATATTTTAGCGGCCCGTAAGTGATACGAATGTTAGAATGGTTCAGGTGGCCAATGGCAACGGAAGCAATGTGAACAATAAAGAAGTCCTGCAGCCCAAAACCGATCATTACCAGGGGAATATATTGAATCGTCTTGTAAATGACCGTCTCCATCCAATGAAAGCGAAAATGTGCTGCGAACCCCATTTCTTGAACTGAATGATGTACTTTATGAAATTCCCACATCCAGGGTATCCGATGCAACAGCCGGTGCGTGTTCCACTGGATGAAGTCCGCAAGAATAAACATGAACAGTAATTTCGCCCACGATGGCCACGATTGTACTTCTACAGCCATCAGGTTGTCGACACCGAAAAAGGCCAGCAAGTCTGAAAAAAAATTTACGCCTACATTGGAGATAGCATTATAACCAATCAGCGAAAACAGAAAGAAGTTGAAAAACATATAAAAGCCGTCCAGAAAAAAATCTTTTCTTAGAACGGCTTGGTCCTTTCGCCAGGGCGCTATTATTTCAAAGAACCAAGCAATAAGTGACAGACCAATCAACCACCAGAAATAATTGTGCCAATTGGGACGCAAAATTTCTGTTGTTAGATAATTCCAGTACCCACTGTAAGAGTCCAGAAATATGTGCCAGTATTTATTTATCACCGTGTAAAGATTTGAACATCCTTGAAACTGCCTTTATTGGAGATTCTGCATAATGTGACTGTAAGGTTTTTTCAAGACGAGACAGACCACCTGATTTCGCGGCAAAATGACCACCTAATTTACGTAAAAATGTATTGAGCTCGATTGA
>JANXYC010000090.1 GCA_025350305.1 Cyclobacteriaceae bacterium
CCATCCAGCAAGGGAACAATATCTGTAGTAGGCTGTTTCCAGTCACTGCTCATCCAGCCATGTTTAGCCGAACCGTAGAACGTAGGGAAGTTTAGCTGATCTTCTGTAGCATCCAGGGAGTACATTAAATCAAATACCGCCTCATGCACCTCGTCCGGCGTACAATTTTTCTTGTCAACTTTATTTACTACCACAATCGGTTTCAAGCCCAGATGCAGTGCTTTTTGCAGTACAAAACGGGTCTGTGGCATAGGGCCTTCGAAGGCATCTACCAATAACAGGCAACCGTCTGCCATGTTGAGAACGCGTTCTACTTCGCCGCCAAAATCGCTGTGGCCGGGGGTATCGATGATGTTGATTTTATATTCGTGGTACCGTACGGAAACGTTTTTTGCCAAAATAGTGATGCCCCGTTCGCGCTCAAGGGGGTTACTGTCCATGATCAGTTCACCTGGATGTTCATGTGCTTTGAATAAGTGCCCCGCATGGAGCATTTTATCTACTAAAGTAGTTTTGCCGTGGTCGACGTGCGCGATAATCGCGATGTTCCTGATTTTACTAACCTCCATAAAAGCTTAAAATTCTCTGATTTTCTTAAAATGAGGGGCAAAGATAGGGGAAATTGGGGTGAGAAGGGCAAGACGATGAAATTTTAACGTAAGAGAAATGGGTTGAGGGGTAATCCATTTTTTAACTTCGATCGCATAATGGAAAATGAGTAATGATGTCGTTGAGAGTTGCTTACAAATTTTTTGCGCCTTTGTCGTTGCGTAATTGACAGTCTCAGATTGCACCGATTACCACGGAAAAAAGAACAGAACCATGAAATTTCCGCAGCACTCGTGTTTCCATTCAGTGCGGCGTTCTCAACCGGTCGATGCAATTCGCCAGCGACCGGTACTGATGATAAAAGGCTTTCCAAATTTGCCCTTTGAGTGCCGTCTTCATTTCCGGCTGCTTGTCCAAACCTCCTGCAAACCAATCGCCATTTTCATGATCGATGAGATACGCATCTGAGTATTTCCAAAGGGTCTCAAATTTTGAAAAATATTTCATTTCGTCATCCGGGTATAAGTCCGCCATCAACAAAAGCGCATTTAACCCTTCGGCTTGCGCCCACCAGTTTTTTGTATCACGGATAATGCTTATACCTTCTTTGCTTTTGAAGTAGTATCCTTCATCATAAAAACCTCCTACCGTATTGTCCCACCCGTTGCGAAGGGCGTGGTCTACCATTTTCTTTGCGATGCGCCGGGTTGTTGTATCATTTGTAAATCCAAGGATATAGGAGGCTTCGATCATGAGATAAGCCGTTTCTACATCGTGGCCAAATGAAACATGATCAAGGTTGCGATGTTTCAGAATCACTGCCTCAGAAGAATCGGCGAATGAAACAGGTTTCCAGTCGGGTGTTAGAAATAAAACAAGGTAACCCCTGGGGGTGGTGATCGTGTCGCGGATCAGCAGCAGCATTTCGTGAAGACGTTCGCGCAGCAGCGGGTCGGGCCAAACCTGGTATAATTCGGTGAAAGCCTCCAACAAGTGAATGGAACTGTTTTGATCTTTATAGCCCGTATCGGCCGTGCTGGGGGTTTCAGGGTTGCGTGTGGTGGGTGTCCCATTTCGTTGCAGATGCTGGAAGTAACCTTTCTGTTTTGGATCATGACTATTTTTTTCCAACCACATGAATGCCTCCCTGGCAAGGTTCAACGCACTCGAATCACGTGATATTTCAAAATAGGCCGCCAATGCATAAATTCCAAAAGCATTGCCGTAGGCTGTTTTAGAAGAGTCTCCCTTCACGTTGCCCTTACGGTCAACGAGCCAGAAGAATCCGCCGTACGTTTTATCCCACATTACATTTTTCAAAAATTCAAAACCATGCCTGGCACCGGACTTATAATAATCAACACCTGGGTAGCGCGCCGAAGCTTTGGCATTCGTCCAGGTATGGCGGGCTTGCGTCACGATCATTTTCTCCTGCTCACCGGTAGGTTTGAAATCGTAGGAGAAACTGCTGAGAAATCCTCCGTAAAGGGTGTCGATGGATTGGGGATACCACTTATCCAGGCTTTCTGATTTTAGCGATTTCTCCATCTCCGCGGCAATTTTCTCACGGACGCCCTTTTCACTTCCGCCGCAACCCAAAAAGGCAGCTGCAATAATTAGAATCGATACACAAGTGAATTTCATATAGAAACGTAAAGTGAACCCAAAGATGGAGTTCGGATTCATTTAAAGATAGCAGGAGAATTACGAAAAAAATAGTAACATCCGACAAACTTGATTATCGGGCTCCGTTAAATAATCAGGCGCGAGTTCCTTGTTGCCGGGTCAAGAAAAATTGATTTAAATTTGGTCACCATGCGAGTTAAAATGAGCAGTTTAACTATGGAGAAAGAAAAACTTGAGATTATAAATTGTAACACCGCATAAGGAAGCGAAAAAGCTATATGAGAAATGGTTATAAGCTACGAAGGACAGAAAAATCACTTCTGCCCCACCGCCCCATTCAGCATCGACTTATCCCCCGTCATTTCCCAGTACACCAGTGATACTGGAATGATACCCACACGATTGAACTCATCCATAAACTCTTTCAACACAAACTTACCCTCGCGCTGCCGCGCATATTCGGCAATGAGTTGATCGACTTCGAGTTTACCGATAACATAGCTGGCCTCATAGCACGGTTGCTGCAGATAGAAATGTTCCTCATGTTGGATGGTGCTTCCACCGGCCGGCAACAAACCCCACGGCACCCACTTCGATGCAAATTTTGTAGCACCGTCAAAGTCCATTTCCAACCCATGCTGGTATAACCCACCCAAACCGCGGGCTGCACGCTGGGCCAGCATGATATGCACAAGTTCGGCGGCGCGAGGCCGGTCTTTCAGTAATCCTGCATTCATCACCAGTTCTTCCATCGCGGTGGCAAAACCCTCCGCCCGGCTATCAAAAATATTATTGAGCAAAGGCGTTGCCCGAATGGGACTTTCGTTTGGCTCTTCGCGATTTCGGGCCAGTTCAATCCAATGATACTGATGAGCACGCATGGGCATGGGGTCGCGATGGTCAATCTCATCAAAAAATCCACGCAAACTATCCGTGGGAACGAAGTCACGAATCTGGGCTCGCATCGCAGGCTCCATGTAGGGTTTCACGGTAAGTACCTCCTCTTTCTCAAGAAATTCCATGTACTCAGACACACCCTTATTCAGCATCTCGCTATAGTCCTTGGCATTATTCTTTTTCCGTAGCGTGGGTAGTTTGCGATTGCGGTGTTCGGTGAACCTCAATGCACTGTGGGCGCGGAACAGTTCACGTTCGAGTAATATTTTTTCTTCCTCCCAGGAGTGCGGTACCAGGTGTACCTTGCGCAAATTCCAGGTAAAGTTTTCTTTGCCCACGCCTGAGGGTCCTGATTTTGTAGAAACCTGTTTCGTCAACCAATCAGCGAATTCTTCGGATGCGGCTCGCGCCTCGTTGGCAGCCGAGGTAAGATCAGGATGAGCGTCTGCCACCGATTTCGCAAAATTTCCAAGGTCACTACTCTGTTCATGAATACTGCGTGTGCCTAACACCCATAAATCTTTTGCATTACCGGTCAGGTTGATCCTGGCTTGTTCATAAACAGCTTTTGCCTTTCGAAGACGTCCAGCAACTTCCGCAGCATCTGTTTCAGATAGGGGCCATTTGTATTTTGGTAACTCAACGGCACCAGAAATGTTCGGCCCTTCCCGTTCGGGAACATCCGAGGGGGATGGATAAAACCAAACATAAAAAGCCGGATCGCGTACCCAGGGTTGCGTGACGCGATGGTCAAAATCAAGCCCATTCATTTCAGCCCACACCAAATACCAATCGACCTGGTGTTTGATGGGCCACTTTGCGGTATCAAACGCATTTAACCGGTCCTGCCAGTTTACCAGTTCGGCATGTTGTTTTTTCATGGCTTTCACACTGTAGTCCGGCACACCATCCAACATCCGTGGAGAATGAAATTCACGCCACTCCTTAAAAAGAGTGACCAGTTCCTCGTAGGTTGATGCGGACTGCACGGTGAGCGGGGGCGGACTGCTGCACATGAAGGCAAATGACAGGACGGTGGCAGTCAAAACATTTAAAATAAGCTTGCGATGGACCATAATTGAAATCGATAAAGACCAGATAGCACAGGAGGATTGATGGAAAGCTAGATAAAATAGACGAACTGGTAAAGGGGGATTAGGATGGAATGTTAATAATGCATTCAAAATTATCGCAGGCTTAAAAGTGGAGAGCGGGCTAAAGCCCTTTATCATCACCAAAATAATTGCCACGGGTTTAAACCCGTGGCAATTTAAATCCACCCCACATGGACTTTAGTCCAACTCACAATTTGAATGCAACAGATGTAACAGTGAAAAGAGCTATCTTGAATTGGAAAAATTATCTTCGTTCAAATGAAAATCGAACCCTTTAAACTCGAACGCTATTTTGATAATTACGAATTTACCACGCAGTATTTGCTATCAAGTTCAGATTGCGATGGATACAGTTTGGAATACGTGTTGAATTGCGCCACTTCCGCCGAAAAAAAATTGTGGAACGACGTTCGACTGGGTTATACGGAGGCCAGGGGTAGTTTATTACTGAGGCAAACCATCGCGCAGCAATACAAGACAATCACTGAAAATGATATCCTGGTATTATCGCCCGGTGAGGCCAATTTTATTTTGATGAACGTGGTCCTCGAGGCCGGCGATCATGTAGTTTGCATGACACCCGCCTACCAATCCCTCTATCAGGTGGCGAAGAGTATTGGCTGCAACATCAGCTTTTGGAAACCGGAGAACGAACACTGGCATTACAACCCGGATGATCTGGAAAACCTTATTAAGCCTGAGACGAAATTGATCATCATCAATTTTCCCCATAACCCGACAGGGTCTTTTCTTACTAAAGCGGCGACAGAACGACTGGTCGCTATCGCCAGAAAGCATAATGTGTTACTTTTTTCAGATGAGATGTATTCTCAAATGGCCCACGACCCCGCCAACGAGATACCTTCTTTCTGCGACCTGTATGAAAATGCGATCACTCTCTGGGGAATGGCCAAATCTTTTGGTCTGGCGGGGCTACGGTTGGGTTGGGTGGCAACGAAGAATCAGACGCTGTTGGAAAAAATGTTGGGCTATAAAGACTATCTAACAATTTGCAACAGTGCTATGAGTGAGCTTGTGTCCGTCATTGCCCTTAATCACAAAGAAAAATTCATAGAACCGAATCTGAAGAAGATCAGAAAGAACATAAAGTTGTTCAGTGATTTTCATGCTGCCCATCAGGATTTTTTTGATTTCCCAGTACCTTTGGCAGGTTCAACAGCCTTCATCAAGCTCAAAATAAAAGAAAGCGGTCTTGTGTATTGTGAGCGCATGGTGAAGGAAACCGGAATCATGTTGCTACCGGCTGAAATGTTTGAATTTGGGAATCAACATGCCAGGATTGGTTTTGGAAGGGGAAATATGCCGGACGTGCTGGAGCGCTGGGGCAATTATATCAAAAAATCACCAGGGCATAAGCTGTCGTAGTCAAAGTTTTCATTTGGGCTAAAGCCCTTTGCACCACTGCATAATTGCCACGGCCTTAAGGCCGTGGCAATTGCAACTCCGCCAAATGGACTTTAGTCCAAAAGCTACCGTGCGTATACAGGTGACAACCATTTCTCCACAGGTGCATACTTGCTTGCACTGGCCCATTTGATCCCACGTTTCAACATCTCAATTGCCTGTGGCTTCTCAGTTATGTGATTAACGTTATGTCCTACCGATGTATAAAATATTCTGCCTTTTCCATGCATTTTTTTCCACGTCACCGGTATCACGCACCCGTCTATCCAATAATTAACCTTACCATTAAACCTGGTAGTGGCCAATACTTTTACATTGGGATCAACATGCATATAATACTGTTCGCTTTGCATGTTAAAGTTTTTCAACCCTTTCGTAACCTCATCCTTTTTGTCCACGATATTCACCTCATAACCAATGACTCCTCCGGGATGTGCTACCCATTGTCCGCCGGTCATGAATTGGTAGTCCGGGTTATTGCGAAACGAATCGCACATTCCACCGTGCCAGCCCGCCATGCCGGTACCGTTTTTTTCGACCGCTTCGAGCAGTCCTCGCTCCTGTTCGGATGTTATCTGCGACATGGTAAAAATTTGAATCACTAAGTCAACGGTGCCCATGAAGGCCTTGTCAGCATAAGGATCCAATGTCTTGGATACATGAACCTCGGCGCCTTCTTCTTTCATCCAGGGCGCCAGGTAGTCGACAAATTTTGAGGGTTCATGTCCATCCCATCCTCCATAGGTGAATAAAATCTTCCTCCCGTTCAAGGATGGAAGTGTCTCCTCTTTTTCAATTTCCTCCTCCTTTCCGATCCCCGAAAAAGGTAATGACACTGCCGAACTCAGCGCCATGGCCTTTGCCAAAAACGCTCTTCGATTGCTTTTCTTCATATGAATTGAATTTACAAAAATGATAACTGACCTACTTGCCTTCCAACACAAACCGGTAAATCATTTGCGATACGGTAGCCATGGCCTCTATGGCGGCTTTTTCATCCTTTAGATCTTTTGATAACAACACCAACACGTAAACTCGTCCATCAGGAAGAAACACAATGGCTGAATCATGATTGAGACCCTTGATCCAACCCGTCTTGTGGGCCACCTTTACATCCTGAGGGAGTTTGGCGGGTATAATCGTGTTATACGTTTGGTCCAATAATATATTCGTCATTGCTTTAGAGGCTTCCGGGTTGACGGCCTCACCTTTTGCAATCCTTTCAAAGATCACCATCAGGTCGTAAGCCGTAGTGGTGTTGTTGCGACCTAGTGCATAGGCTTTTGAGTCCTCCACACCCCGCAGCACCTGAATATCCTGCGCACCCATGCTTCGCATAGTCTCTGTCACTTTTGATGCATCAACAAGATCGATTATAATATTGGTAGCCAGGTTACTGCTTTTTATAATCATCCGGTAGACCAAATCTGAAAGCGGACGCTTTTCACCGACATGTCTGAAGAGGTCTTGTTCACTGTCGTTGAGTGAATCGAGGCGAAAGGGGCTGCCATCGACGATACTTTTGAACTCTGTTGTGATAGTTATGGAATCGGTCAGAGCAAACTTTCCTTCAGCAGCTTGTTTAAATACCTCAATCATAACGGGGGTCTTCATCGTGCTGGCAGCATGAAACGAATCGTGTTCATTTATCAAAATTTCCTCTTTTGAACGCAGGTCCCTGAATGCAACCGCAAATGTTCCCTCCTGCTTTTGAAGGACACTCTCAATTTCCTTTTTCAGATTTTCCTTGCGGGATGAGCAGGAGAATTGTAATAATGCGATGGCAAGGATCAAAACACTGAAGATATTTCTGCTCATGTTCAAAAATACTAAAATGACGACACCCGCCGTCTGTAAACCGCAAAAAAGTTACCTTCGCATTCAGTATCAATCGTTATTACCTAATGTCGTGAAGAAAACGTTCCTGAAAGCCGAATGGAGAAAACTGGCCATGGCCAATTATTCCATCGATAAAAAAATACTTGACAAGTACTTGCCATATAAAACCGAACATGATTTGTGGAATGCTACGTGTTATGTCAGCCTGGTAGGATTCATGTTTTTAAATACACGGGTGAAAGGATTCCGTATTCCATTTCATACCAACTTTGAAGAAGTCAACTTGCGATTCTATGTCCGGTACAACCAGGGCGGAACGTGGAAACGGGGCGTCGTATTCATAAAGGAAATCGTTCCTAAACCGGCGCTGACATTTGTGGCGAATACTTTTTACGGCGAAAACTATGAAACCCTGCCCATGCGTCACCAGTGGGAGACAACAAAAGATTCGGTGCGGGTTGAGTACAGTTGGAAAAGTTTGCGATGGAATTCATTTCAACTTAGTGCACGTGCAAACACCAGCAGTATTCGCGAAGGAAGTGAAGAGGAATTTATTACAGAACATTACTGGGGTTACACCAGAATTAACGACAACAAGACTTCCGAATACGGAGTTGAACACCCCCGATGGCTGGTGTACACAACAAAGGATTATTCGATCGATGTTGACTTTGGCGCGATCTATGGCAAGGAATTTGATTTTCTTAAAAAGGAAAAGCCAGTGTCCGTTTTCTTAGCGGAAGGCTCCGAAATTATTGTTAAGCAGGGAACGATGATTTGACTAGCTTCTGAACCTCACAAACGTTCCCATCGGTAAATCTTTTCCTTGCTTGGAGCGAAGATAAAATTCTCCGAACTCAAGGTTGGCTGGATCGAAATGCGTTTTAACAACGTTTAGTCCCACCGTTGCCGAAAGGCCCACCGCGTACATCGACAGAATAAAAAAAAATTGCTTCGGTTCTGTCAATTCCCTGCTCAGCTTCACCAGTTCGTTAAGCTGCTCTTGCAGCGTCCACTTCTCCCCTTCCGGACCGCGGCCATAGGGAGGTGGGTCCATAATGATGCCGTTGTATTTATTTCCCCGTTTCACTTCGCGCTTGACAAATTTGAACGCATCCTCATACACCCACCGGATATCAGATTGATTATTTAATTGCATGTTCTGGTTAGCCCAATTCAATCCAGGTCGCGATGCGTCCACGTGTGTGACTTCTGCTCCGACCATTTTCGCCATGACCGACGCAGCGCCTGTATAAGCAAAAAGATTGAGCACTTTGGATTTGGAAGTGTTCCAGCTTCGGATGGTATCATGAATAAAATTCCAGTTTGCACCCTGCTCCGGAAAAATTCCCACATGGCCAAAACCGGTGAGCGCCAAACGAAGCGTTAGGATGCAATCTTGATAATGATAGGTCACCTGCCAGCTTTCGGGAATCTCTTTTAGTTTTTTCCACCCGCCCTTAACCTCATCGGTGAAACGGAATTTATCGTTTTGCTCACGTGAGAAATGTGCGTGAGCCATCCTTTTCCATTCCTGATCGGGCAATGATCGTTCCCAGATAGCCTGAGGCTCCGGTCGGATAAGGGTATATTTTCCAAAGCGCTCCAGCTTCTCAAAGTCACCGGAGTCGATGAGTTCGTAGTCGTGCCAGGTGGGATGGAGTAACTTCACCGCATAAATATAGTGGCTAACTTTCATGTTTCAGATTTCACGAATCAAAAAGCTTACTCTAACTTGAAGTTCTAAATCTTAGAATTGAAGCCCGGAACAGTCATCACCAGCGCCCATAATCCGAAAGTCAAGAGCCTGCTTTCTTTGGAGAAGCCGCGTGAACGGAGACGGCAGCAGCAGTTTATTGTGGAAGGCAAAAAGGAGATCGGCCTGGCGTTGCAAGCAGGTTACAAAATCGGGAACCTATTTTATTGTGTCAACATTTTTCCGGAAACCGATTTAAAGTCTTTAAACATTGAAGACAAATTCCTGGTGCCGGTGACTCAGGAAGTATTTGACAAAATCGCGGTGCGGGAAAACTCGGGTGGTGTGATCGCTGTTGCTGAAATGAAGACGCACCGCCTGGAAGAAATTAAACTGGGTAAGAACCCGCTGGTGTTAGTGCTTGAGTCCGTGGAGAAGCCAGGTAACTTAGGCGCCATTCTTCGCACAAGCGATGCCGCCGGTGTGGATGCGGTGATCATCTGCGATCCCCAGACCGACTTTTACAATCCCAATGTCGTGCGGTCGAGTCTTGGTTGTATCTTCACAAAACAAATTGCCGCGGCTCCCTCCGATGAAACCATTGCCTGGTTGAAGAAAAATAAAATTTCGATTTTTTGCACGTATCTCAAGGCCTCAAGACCTTATCACGAAGTGGACTTCAAAATTTCCTCTGCCATTGTGATGGGGACAGAAGCCACTGGCCTGTCGGATAGTTGGGTGAAAAACTCGGATGCTAATATCATCATCCCGATGCATGGAAAAATTGATTCAATGAATGTGTCAACGGCTGCTGCTGTAGTAGTTTTCGAAGCTGTGAGGCAGCGTGGGCCTCACCGGCCTCACCCCTAGCCCCTCTCCGGGGGAGAGGGGAAGCACTTTAATTTTCTATCTCCCCCCGTAGAGGAACTCCATTTCCCCTCTCTCCCGGGGAGGAACTGCATTTCTCCCTCTCTCCTCCGGAGAGGGCCGGGGTGAGGCCTAGTTCTTATTCAACCCTGGCTCGCGCTTCAGGAACTCATCATACAATAAAGTCTGCCGGCTTTGCATGGGCATCATCCATCCGCTGATGAATACGTGACGTACCTGGGTCTTCGTTTCGAAGATATCACCATCGCAGACAAATAGCGTTGCGTCCTTTCCTACTTCAATCGAGCCGAGTTTATCGCTCACATTAAAAATTTCTGCAGGTGTAATAGTCACAGCTTTCAGCGCATCCTCTTTGTTCATGCCGTATGCAACTGCAAAGCCAGCGTGATAGGGAAGATTGCGATAGTTTCCGTTGCCATCCTCTTCTGAGCGAATTGCCACTTTCACACCCGCTTTTTTCATCATACCTGCGTTCGCATAAATCGCATCATATCGGTCATACTCACGATTTGGGATGGCAATAACCGGCCCAGTAACGACGGGGATATTTGCTTTCGCAATATTGCCAGCCTCCCGCCAGCCTTCCGACACACCGGTAAAGATTACCTTCTTTACCTTTTTCTCCTTCACCCACTTCAGCGCTGCCTGGATATCTTTTTGTGCATTTACTTCAATCATCAAAGGAACCTCGCCTCGCACGACAGGGACCATGGTCTGCATTTCAGGATAGTAGGTGACACCCTTGCCCTTGGTAGCTGAGTCCAGTTTGTGGTACTGCATGGCCTTATCCCATACGTCATTGAGTTGCTTCAATGCTTTTTCGGAAGCCTTCTTGATGTCCTCATCCGTACGGCGATCAAAGAAGCCTCTCCTGCCGGTGCTTGGAAAATTTACTACTACTCCTTGGAAACCTGCATACATCTGATCCGGTGTATATCCATGCAAATTGATCAACGCTGCGGTGCCAGGCATTAACCCTCCTGTTGGCGCAGTAATGACGGTAGTGACACCACTAATTCTTGTTATAGGAATCGCCGTTGCATTTGGATTTACAGCCGTCAACGCTTTCATCTGTGGAATAATATCTCCCTTTTCCCTGGTATCAGACGCCTGGGGAATCTGCCCGATCTCAAGCAGGCCAATCCTTGTACCACCATCAATCATACCCGGATAAATTTTCAGTCCACTGCAATTTATGACTTCGGCACCCGAAGGAACTTGTACGTTCGCTCCAACCGCTGTAATTTTTCCATTGCTGATAATGACGGTGCCGTTAGCAATCGTGCCTTGTGTTATCGTTTCAATAGTAGCGTTCGTCAAAGCAAATGTCCCATATTTTCCTTTTGGCGACTGGGCCTCCACATGAATCACGATGAAACAAATCACTGCAATGACAATTCCATATATTGATTGAATCTTTCTCATGATCTTCTCAGTTTTTATTTTCGTTGTGATTGACCCCGAATAACTGTTCCACACCCTGCATACAATTCTCATGATTGTGGCCGGTTTCATAAAAGGTAACATCGATTGTTTCCTTTGGATCGGGCATGAGCCGCATATCACCTGGATCTTTCTCGCGGTCAAATCGAACAATTCCATCCACTATTGAATACTGCGGTACTCCATAAATAGAGAGTGGATGGTTTTTGAAAATCGCAACGTCACCGTCTTTTCCAATTTCAAGAGAACCAACACGGTTTTCAATTCCCAATTGTTTGGCCGGGTTGATGGTGATGAGGGACAACGCTTCATCGTCACTCAGCCCGCCGTACTTTTGAGTTTTACCAGCCTCATGATACAAATGACGGATAAGATCAGGCGAATCCGAGTTGATAGAAGTCACAACACCATTGCGAACAAGGATGGCAGCGTTGTAGGCCGTAGAATAGTAAACTTCAAGTTTGTATTGCCACCAATCGGAAAACACCGAGGCCGACGCACCCGCGGCAGCCAATTCAGGAGCAACTTTAAATGCTTCGTTTGCATGTTGAAAAACAAGTCTTTTGATCCCGAAGTCTTTGCACACTTTCAATACCATGTTGATTTCATCGGCCCGGTAGCTATGACAGTGCAAAATGATTTTGCCTCGCAGAAGGTCGGCGAGCGTTTCATACCGCAAGCTGTAGGCTGGCGGTGCTCCACGAAAACCCTTCACCGATTTATTTTTATTATACACGTCCCATCGCTCCATGTATTGTTTTGCTTCTGAGAAAGCCTGGCGAATGACAAACTCAACGCCCATACGTGACTGAGGCTGCAAATCGTCACTTCTTCCTCCGTTTGTGGGATTCTCTCCAAGTGCAAACTTTATCGTGCGCGGGGCGCCTTCCATCTTCATAGCATCCGGATCAAACATGCCGTACCGGTGCTTGATAGTTTGCGACTGACCACCAATTGCATTGGCTGAACCATGCAAGGCATGTGATACTGTACATCCTCCTGCCAACGCACGGTAAATGCTCATTTGAAATGGGTTGATCGCATCACCGGTCCAAACTTCGGGGGTAATCGCATTCGTACCTTCGTTAATTGCATCAAGGCCAATGTGTGAGTGAGCATCAATAATGCCGGGCATTACATACAGTCCCGTAGCATCAATTACTTTAATGCCGGCAAGAGCAGCAATACCTTTTGCAATCTGAGTAATCTTACCCTCCTTTATCAGTACATCCGTATTTTCCAGATTGCCTTTTGTAATGGTCAGAACAGTCCCGTTCTTGATCAGCACATTTCCTTTTTCCACTTGTCCATAAGCAACTGTGAGAAAACCACAGACAATCACTATTAAAATTGATTTCTTCATGTTGATGTCAATTAGGGTCATTAATATTTAGGATCTTTTGTTCCTTCCATAGGAAAACTTCCAAACGTGCCAACCGTGGTGATACCTTTCAATGTATCACCGTCGACTGTTAATTCTACTTCCACTTTAACTGGGTTGGCTCCAAAGTTCAGGCTGTAGTTAAATGTCAGCGTGGCCCCATCCAGGGAAATATCCTTTAAGTCAACTGGTGCTGGTATTCTGCCACCCGAAAATGTACCTGTATAGCCACTTCCATCTTTTTTAAATGTTAATTTTCCTTCAGAATTTCCTTGCGGACTTTGCGTGGTCGTGGACCAGCTCCCTTCGATTTCTACTTTAGTCGTTCCATCAGATTTCTTGGCTTCCTTTATTTCCATTTTGTACATCACACCATCCACAAACACATAGCGGACTTTTGCTTTCTCATTGAAATAAGACTTGTCCGTGATAACCAGGTTGGCCATCTTACCATTGTCAACAGTTCCCATCCTATCGGATAGTCCCAGCAGCTGCGCTGGTGTTGTTGTTAAGGCAGCAAGCAAAGCATCTTCCGTCAATCCTGCCCTGATCATCCGCCGGAGGTTAGCGGGAATATCTTTTGACTTGGCACTCATGGTAGAGAAGCCAAAGAGGATTCCAGCTTTTTGGAAGCTTGATGCCTGGCCGGCATAGTTAGCGATCGCCTCAGCTTTTCTTTTGTCAAGTGCCTCCTTCTCAAGGTCGGCTGGTGTCTTGGTTTTTGAAACTGGGTTAGCCGGCGCTAGTTTTGCCGAATCCGCTTTCTTTATTGCTGTCGAAGCATCCTTCTTTTCAGTGGTCTTTATCTCCTCGGGAAGATCCAAGGACAAAAAAACTTTCGCACCAGACGCCTTTATTTTATTGATCATCGGCCATCCGTCTTTTAGTTCAGCCAGCATTAGCGAAAAGCTTAGGTCATTCTTCAATGTGAGCGCGCGGTTGGCGTCCAGCATTTTTTCTGTTCTGAAAAGCACCGGGATTTTCTGATCAATCACCGGGTAAAATGCTTCCAACGTTCTTTCGGAGGTAGGCCGCTCCAGTCCAGTTCGGTTGGCTGCATACATTCCTTCATACGATTTTGCCTGCACGGCCTGACGATATAAATCACGCCACTTGGCCATCACGCCTAGAATAGTGGCCGGATAAATATTGTTCGCGCCGGTTAGTTCTGAGTACAAGGCCGACTTGCTGATCAGTACCATAGCATCACCGGAAGGAGCACCGGTAAGAACGATGGCCGCTGAACCGGGAAGTAAGTTTCCATGAGGCACAACCTGGGCGGTGGTAAACCCTAAGCTTCTTAATTCTTCCAGGGCTTTATCCGAAGGGTTGAGAAAATTTCTCACATCCATCTGTGGTGTAATCCCCGCACGGTCAGGAGGTGGATTGCCCGGGTCTTTTAGCTTTTCCTTGGTTTCCTCCTTCGGCTTGATTACACCAGCGCGCGTAAGGCCATCGATGAAGCCTGCATAGACATACATCGAGTCAGCTTTTATAACAATCGCTTCCGGTGGAATGCTCACTCCTTTTCCGACAGCGGTGATTAATCCGTCCTTTATTACAACAGTACCCATCTCGATTTTCCTTCCGGGGGCCTGGATAATATTGACATTGGTGATCGCATATGTCCGAGAGACGGGAGCAAGCTCTTTGTCGTCTTGGCAGAAGAGCCAGGTGGGCAACAATAGGACCATTATTAGAGCAGTCCATCGATAGCGCATATTCATGCTAAATAGGTTTGGGTTTTAAATAATGGTGGGTAATGTAAAAAAAAATTGGTTAGGCAAACAAGCTCGTTACAGGAGTGGTGAATACACGTGCTAATGCCATTAAAATTCTTTATTTTGTACATTAGAATTTATAAACCTTATGTCCCACATGCACCTCGATTCCACTTCCCTGCGAAAACAATTTCCATCCCTCCATCGGAAATACAATGGAATGCCTCTTATTTATATTGACGGACCTGCGGGCACCCAAGTTCCTCAATCGGTAATTGACAGAATCTCCCACTACTACTCAAACTCGAATGCCAACACACACGGAGCGTTTGTCACGACGCAGGAAACTGATAAAATGATTAACCATACGCGGGCGTCGATGGCGGCGCTCCTGGGAGCCGAAGGACCAGAAACAATATCCATAGGCCAGAATATGACCACGCTGAATTTTGCGCTGGCCCGGGCCATGTCGAGATTGCTTCATCCAGGTGACGAAGTACTTATCACACAACTCGATCATGAAGCAAACCGCGGTCCATGGCTCACGCTGCGCGACCATGGAATCAAGGTGCGCGAAATTAGGCTACTCCCCCATGGCCTGCTTGATTATGATGACTTCGCATCAAAGCTTAACGAAAATACCCGGCTGGTGTGCATGGGCATGTCCGCCAATTCAATAGGCACAGTTAATGATTTCAGGCTCGCGAGGGAACTGACATACAAGTACAATGCCTTGCTCTTGCTGGACGCTGTGCACTACGCTCCCCATTTCAACATTGACGTACAGTCTATCGGCTGCGATTTCCTGTTGTGCTCCGCTTATAAATTTTACGGACCTCATGTTGGGATTTTGTACAGCAGACCAGGTTTACTGGACAGATTGCCAACGGACAGGCTGCGTACCGCCGGACAAGTTGCACCCGAGTCGATTGAAACCGGGACATTAAACCATGCCGCTATTGCCGGAGTAGGTGCGGCAGTGGAATTTTTAGCGAGCCTTGGAAAAGGAAATACTCTTCGGGAAAAATTGTTAAATGCCTACCAGTCGATTGCAGCTCATGAATATGCGTTGGCAAACAAACTCTATTCCGGATTAAAAAAAATAAAGGGGGTTACAATCGTCGGCCAGGATTTTTCTTCCACATCCAGAACGCCAACGGTCTCTTTTACCGTGGAGGGAAGAACACCAACACAGGTTTGCGAACAACTGGCCACCAAAAATATTTTCGCCTGGGACGGACATTTCTATGCTATCAGCGCAATTGAGTCGCTGGGGCTGCTGGAAAAAGGAGGCGTAACAAGGTTTGGTATATCATTGTATAACACGGAGGAGGAGGTTGATTTTGTGTTGGAGGAGGTGGGGGGAATAGGGGGAAGTAGGAAGTAGGCAGTAGGCAATAGCAGTAGGCAAAAATGCAGTTGACAAAGTAGACAGTCGCAAGCAGTTGACAATCATTCTATAATTCGACATTTGTAATTCTTAATTTGACTCCATGGAAAAACGATCTTTTCTCAAAAACTTAACACTGCTTGGGCTCGGTGGCCTGGCCTCATTAGACGCGATGGGGAAAATGGTGAGCGATGTGAGCCACTTGCCTGCGGATGAAGTAGCAAAAGACGAAGATTTCTGGGCAGGAATTCGTGGCGGATATAAACTGAAGCCCGACTATATCAATCTCGAAAACGGTTATTACAGCATTCTTCCCGAAGAAACACTGGAGAATTTCATTCAACATGTGCGCGACGTCAACTACCAGGGTTCGTATTACATGCGCACGGTGCAGTGGGAGAATAAAAAAGCGATGGCTGCCAAACTCGCAAAACTGGCGGGGTGTGCAACAGATGAATTGATCATTACCCGCAATACAACAGAATCACTGGATATGATTATCGGCGGGATGAATTGGGGGTCCGGTGACGAGGCAGTGATGGCGGAACAAGATTATGGCGCGATGCTTGATATGTTCAAGTTAGTGGCCAAACGATATGGGGTCGTGAATAAGATCGTATCGGTTCCCAACGATCCTAAGACTGATGAAGAAATTGTATCACTCTATTCAAATGCCATAACAGGCAAGACACGGTTGCTGATGATCGGTCATATGATCAATATCACCGGACAGATATTACCCGTGAGAAAGATTTGTGACATGGCACATCGCCGAGGCGTACAAGTAATGGTAGACGGTGCACACGCCTTCGCTCACATTCAGTTTTCCATTTCGGACTTGGATTGCGACTACTATGGAACGAGTCTTCACAAATGGTTAAGTGTTCCCTTGGGCGCCGGATTTTTATATGTGAAGAAGGACAACATTGGTAAGGTGTGGCCGTTGCTGGCGGACAGTGAAAGAAAAGGTGATGATATCCTTCGGTTAAATCACATTGGCACGCATCCTGTCCATACTGATTTAGCCATCGGCAATGCCATTGATTATTATGTGAAGCTCGGTCCGGAACGAAAAGAAGCGCGGCTTCGCTATCTTCAAAATTACTGGACCAGTAAAGTGCGCAGCTTGCCGCATGTTATCCTGAATACTCCTTTGGACCCGTCACGTTCGTGTGGGATTGCGAACGTAGGCATAAAAGGAATGAAGCCTTCGGATCTCGCGGACACCTTATTAAAGAAGTACAGGATTTACACCGTTGCCATCGACGGCGCCAATGTTCATGGTTGCCGGATCACGCCGAATTTGTTTACCACGACAGAAGAATTGGATGCGTTTGTGAAGGCGTTGGGTGAGATGGGATAACTGTTCATTGTACGTTGCCTAACTAAATGACCAGTCATTGGTTCAAGGGTACGAATGTGACATCTCTTAAAGTTCAATATGAGCAAAGAACCTAAAGGTGCCTGGTTTGCATTATTGATTCTGTTCGGCATCAACGCGATGAATTTTTACGACCGGCAAATCCTAGGGGCCGTCGCTGAACTGATCCGCAAAGACTGGGCACTAAGTGATACCATGCTAGGCACGCTCGGCACTGCGTTCATCCTGATGTATGCGGTAGTAGGTGTGCCGTTAGGCCGATTGACGGACACGCGAAGCCGCAAGAAAATTCTTGGCATCGGTGTGAGTATCTGGAGTGTGCTCACCGCCGCGTCCGGTCTGGCGCCGAATTTTGCGTGGCTTTTTGCGAGTCGGCTGGGTGTCGGTGTCGGGGAGGCGAGTTGTGCACCTGCCGCAAACTCGTTAATCGGCGATTTGTACCCGCCGCGCAAACGCGCCATGGCCTTGTCGATTTTCATGCTCGGTCTTCCCGTCGGTATTTTTCTGAGTTATCGGTTGAGCGGGTTGATTGCACACGCATACAGTTGGCGCGAAGCGTTTTATTTTGCCTGCATACCGGGTTTGATCCTCGCATTATTGGCGCTCAAGATTCACGAACCGCAGCGGGGCGCGGCAGAGGAACACCCTTCGGCTGGCCGGCAACGGGCCGGGTCACCCTACTGGGTCGTGCTCGGTATTCCGACCATTATGTGGATTATCGTTTCCGGTGCTTTGCATAATTTCAACATGTACGCGGTCAACGCGTTTCTGCCTGCGTTTCTTATGCGCTCTCACTTGATGGGGCTGAAAGAAGCCACGAACGTTTCTTCCATTGTGCTGGGGGCGGTCGGGGTGATTGGTCTGCTGGGCGGCGGTTGGGCGGCAGACCGCTTGAGCCGAACACGGGCGGACGGTAAGTTGTTGTTATCATCAATCACGATGATCATTGCGGCGCCCTGTATTTACTTCGCGTTGAAGCAACCACCGGGTGCAACCGTTGAGTTCATGTTGTTGATGGGTACCGGTTCGATGTTGATGTTTGTTTATTATTCGTGTGTGTATGCCGCCATCCAGGATGTAATCGAGCCGGCGTTGCGCGGAACGGCCATGGCGCTTTATTTCTTTGCTATGTATGTGCTCGGTGCGAGTCTCGGTCCGATAGGCACCGGCATGTTGAGCGATCATTTCGCAAAGAAAGCAATGGAGGTTGCCGGCGGCACCGTCATGACTGAACAATTCAAAGCCACCGGACTTCACAGCGCGATGTATGTAATCCCTCTGATCTGTGCGCTGCTGGCTGTTGTGTTGTTCGCCGCTTCGCGCACCGTGTCAGCGGATATGGAGAAGTTGCGCAAGTGGCTTCGTGAACAGGCAGCCGGGTGATGCATAGCTTCTACAGTCGAATGAAAGTGGGGCATTTGAATTTATGTGGTTTCATCTCCCACCTTAGCTGCACACCTGTCAAATGACAAGGCCCAGGCCGCCCTCGTCTATTGTTATGTCAAGGAAGGGAAACATGCTCAGGCAAAGGCAGCGTTTGACAAATTGTTGGATCGGTCTCAAACAGAATATATTCCTAAATCCAGCCTGGCCGCAGCCGCATCTTTTTTGGGCCAAAAAGAGTTGGCTCATGAACTCTTGAAAAAAGCATTTGACGAGCATGATTCCTATTTGGTGCGTCTTTTAATATATACTGTACCACTTCAAAACGATCTCATTTCTGATCCCAGGAATGTTAGGTTATTTGAGGAGTTAAATCTTCCCAGAAGGTAATAGCCGTTGATTAAAACCTGCTTAAAAAAAATGGGGTGCATTTCAAAATGTCGCGATGGACTAAAGTCCATGTGTGTGGACCAGAATTGCCACGGGTTTAAATCCGTGGCAATTCTGGTCCAATGTTATCGGGCTTTAGCCCAAAAGTGAAGTAGTTTGAATGCGACAATTTGTAATGCGCCCAAAAAATACCTAAATTATAAACAGAGTTTGAGTAACTTTGTTTCCGAACAATCATTTTGACGCACAAAAAAAAATGAATATGAAAAAAATGGTAAACCTGCATATCGAGAAAGTATTTTCATTACGCTTTTAAATTTTCACCTGCCCCAGGCAAAACTCCATCGCATCCAGAACTTTTATCTTAACACCATCAACCTGCCTTGGTTCCTGTCCGTTCATACTGATAATCACCCCAGCATTGATTTTCAATTTTTTGCAACAATACACAAGACTCGAAATTTCCCGCTGATATGTATCCTGGTCACTTAGATCATAACAAACCTGAACAGGCAACGGCTTCTCTCCTTCTTCAAACAACACAAAATCGCACTCCTTACCATCCTTGAAGTAGTAAACACTTCTGTTTTGTCTGCGAAATTCCAGGTAGCATAAGTTCTCCAGCATCTTGCCAAAATCCTGGCTGAATTTAAAGGTGATCGCGTTTAGCAGACCATTGTCGATGAAATAAGTCTTCTTATCGCTGTTGACGCGCTTCAATTCTGAGAAATCAAATTTTGAAACAGGTAACGAAAGATAAACAGCCTTAGCTCCTTCATTCACCTCATAAAGGAAGTTTTTGTCGAGTTTGTAATTCTGTGATCGCAATTCATTGTATATTTTGTTCAACGATAAATAGGATCCGGTGGTGGATGCTATCCGCTTCAAAAAATATTTGATCACCGTCAGATTGGTGAATTGGTAGCGTTCCACCAGGTCACGATAGGTCATCACATCGAAATATTCCTGCAAGACCTGCGTTTGGAGATTGCTGGTCATCAACGCCACTTCCGGGTAACCACCTTCTACCAGGTATTGCCTGAAAAGTTTTCGCACCTTAGACCGTGTAGCCGTATCCCGCTTTTGATTGTTGATTTTTTTGAAACGCAAATACTCGGGGAATGAGAGAGGAAGTATTTCATACGTAAGGGTGCGGCCCCGCATGGCCGTGGCGATCTCACGACTCAACAAGTTGGCATTCGACCCCGTGAGGTAGATATTCCGGGTTATGGAGTCATAACACCTTCGTGCAAACTTTTCCCAATGTTCTATGTTCTGTATCTCGTCAAAAAAGAAGTAACAATCTTTCCATCTTGTTTCAGGATACAATTCCTGATAAGCTTGTAAAACCAAATCGAGGTGGGCTGCTTGAAACTGCAGGCGCTCATCCTCAAAATTAATATAGAGGATGCGTTCTTGCTTCACCCCAGATTGAACCAACGTCTTCATCAGATGAAGGAAGTAAAAACTCTTGCCACTTCGCCTGGGGCCTATTAGCGATATGACTTTACCCGAGCCAACCGGCAATTGCAAATCGCGCAAAAAAATAGTAGCCAAAGGAGTTGAATGAAAGTCGGCTATGATGCTTTTTAATATTTCTTTCAAAGTGCAAATATAATTATTTCTTGTTAATCAAGTAACATTTTATACTAATTTCTTGATTTTCAAGATATACTAAAAAATGCGGGGATTACTAAAAATGCTTAATTGCCGTTCGGAACACCCACCAAAGATTCCTATGGGGTGATCGCCCCGGCGATAATCGCTCTGCCAAAAGACGGGTAGCCGTTGAGACAGGAACCGGAAAAATTGTGTGTGTTTTCAGGTTACGCATCATAGCATCTGGGATTATGATTTC
>JANXYC010000142.1 GCA_025350305.1 Cyclobacteriaceae bacterium
AAAAAAAAGGACAGCAAGAAGGAACATTTGCAGACCGGAGATAAAATCGTGATACTGGGCGGCGACAACTACCGCATCGGGATGGGTGGCGGTGCCGTGTCCTCCGTAGCAACCGGCGAGTTTGGAAACGCTATTGAACTAAACGCCATCCAACGCTCCAATCCGGAAATGCAAAAGCGCGTGATGAATGCCATTCGCGCCATGGTTGAAGCACCTGATAATCCTATTGTGTCCATTCATGACCATGGAGCAGGCGGACATCTCAATTGCTTAAGTGAATTGCTGGAAGAAACCGGCGGTCAAATTGAAATCAATAAGTTACCCATAGGTGACCCCACTTTGTCCGCAAAAGAAATCATCAGCAATGAATCGCAGGAACGCATGGGGGTCGCCATTCACGCAAAAGATATAGCAACCCTTCAACGCGTTGCCGATCGTGAACGCGCCCCAATGTATGTGGTAGGAGAAGCCACGGGGGATAAAAAACTAACGTTCAAAACCGATAACCATGGTATCAACCCTGTTGAATTGAAAGTGGACCAGCTTTTTGGCTCTTCTCCGAAAACAATTTTGTATGATACTTCCATTCCAACAACATTTGAAGAAGTCCGATATGATGTAAGCCGGCTACAAGATTATCTGCACGCTGTACTGCAACTGGAAGCTGTTGCCTGCAAAGATTGGCTCACCAACAAAGTTGATCGCTCCGTCACGGGCAAGGTTGCAACCCAGCAAACCTGCGGGCCGATTCAACTTCCACTGAACAATGTTTCGGTAATGGCGCTCGACTTTAACAGCAACAAAGGTGTTGCTACAGGCATCGGCCATGCCCCAGGTGCAGCAATGATTGATCCTATTGCTGGCAGCAAACTTGCTATCGCTGAATCACTATTAAATTTGATTTGGGCACCCCTTACGCATGGTTTGAAAGGCGTTTCTCTCAGTGCCAACTGGATGTGGCCAGCTAGAAATGCTGGCGAGAATGCAAGACTTTATCAAGCAGTTGAGGCTGTAAGCAATTTTGCGTGTTCGCTTGGCATTAACATTCCGACTGGCAAAGATTCTCTATCCATGACTCAGAAGTATCCGGATGGAGAAGTTGTTTACTCGCCGGGCACGGTCATCATTTCGGCGGTAGCCGAAGTGGAGGACATTCGCAAGACCATCTCGACTGATCTCAAGCTTGCTGTCGGCTCAAAACTCATTTACATCGATTTCTCAAACGATCAATTTAAACTTGGTGGAAGCAGTTTTGCCCAAGTGGTAAATCAACTGGGAAACGAGGTGCCCACTATTAGGGACGATGTGTATTTTAGTAAGGCCTTTGGAACTGTTCAGGCGTTAATCAAGGATGATTTGGTCCTGGCCGGGCACGATATTTCCTCTGGAGGTCTCATCACGACGTTATTAGAAATGTGTTTCCCTATTCCAACCCTGGGAATGAAACTAAACCTTGCCGATCTTGGGAATGATCTCTTAAAAATTCTCTTTAGTGAGAACCCGGCCATCGTAATTCAAGTGAACGATGTCGCTTCCATTTCTTCATATCTTAAAAAAGCCAACGTTCGGTATATCGAGATTGGTGAAGTTACAAACGACCGGCTTATCCAGTTACCAATCGCGTTTCCCATTGACTCACTGCGGGAGACTTGGTTTCGCACGTCCTATCTCCTCGATCGCCTTCAGCGTCCCAATGGCCACGCCGAAAAAAGGAAGGATTCTATTTTTAAACAAGTTTTAGATTATACTTTTCAGCCAATGTTTGATGGAAAGTTTTCAACATACAAAATTGATCCAAAGCGCAGAACTCCCACCGGGCTAAAGGCCGCTATCATGCGCGAGAAAGGAGTAAACGGCGATCGCGAGATGGCCTACGCGCTTTACCTGGCCGGCTTTGATGTTAAAGATGTTCACATGACTGATCTTGTCATGGGGCGCGAAGATTTGTCGGAAGTAAATATGATCGTTTTTGTTGGAGGATTTTCCAACTCGGATGTACTGGGCTCGGCAAAAGGATGGGCGGGCGCATTTTTATACAATCCAAAGGCAAAAGCCGCGCTGGATAATTTTTATAATCGAGCTGACACGTTAAGTCTGGGTGTGTGCAATGGTTGCCAACTGATGATGGAATTAGGCCTGGTCTACCGCGAGATGGAGATGAGCAGTCACCCAAAAATGCATCATAATGGTTCCGGAAAATTTGAGTCAACATTTATCAACGTAACGATCCCAAAAAATAATTCCGTGATGCTTGGCAGTTATGAAGGTGCGCGGCTTGGTGTTTGGCTTGCACACGGTGAAGGTATGTTCAAACTCCCTGGCGGCCGCTCGCAATACCAAGTAGCAGCTAATTATTCCTATTCAGAATACCCGGGCAATCCCAATGATTCTGATTTTGCGGTGGCGGCCTTATCTTCAAAAGATGGACGGCACCTTGCTATTATGCCGCATATTGAACGCTCGCTTTTCCCGTGGAACTGGCCTTATTACTCACGCTCAAAACAAACAGATGAGATTGGGCCCTGGATGGAGGCGTTTGTAAATGCACGTGAGTGGGTCAGTGAAAAAATAGTTAAAAAGTAGTAAGTAAAAAGCTGCACGTTGTAATTTTTATTCCAATGGGTTTCGCAATAGTTCTAATGTACCCGTGTTTGAACCAATAATCATAACCAACAGCCTATGGAAAGTATTAGGATCTTGTTAGCGATAATCACCCTAGTTATTTTTACTCCACCCTGCCTTTCACAAACCAAGGAGGGAAACTTCATGGTAGGTGGCTCAATGAGTTATGGGAAGAACGCATATTCCTATGACCATTTTCATGGTTACGGTTTCAGTCCGTCGATCTCCTATTTTTTTTCGGACCGCTTTGCTGCAGGACTCGTACTTCCATATTCATTTAGCGAGACGACAGGATTGTCATTTGTGTATCAAACAATACATAGCTACTCCCTAGGACCTACACTGAGATATTATTTTTCAATCCTGCCACGATGGGCTATATTTCCACATTTTGATTACACCTATGGATGGCAAACCGTTGAACAAAATTCTGATATACGTGGTGATTCCGGCACGTTCCAATCGTCATCAAATTTATTCAGGATAGGATTAGGGTCGACCTATTTCGTTACCAAAACGGTCGGACTTGAAGGTATTTTTAGTTGGCAAACGATTTATGGAACGAGCGCACAACGAGGGCCGTCGGTGAATTTCGGATTAGGCTTGCAGGTTTATTTTGCCAGGAAAAATTAAATCTTAAATCGTCAAAGCCGCGTCGTTTTGATTTGGTCCGTCGAGAGAAATTTTCGAGATTTTTCATTTACTCGCTTATCAGGACCGGCTGGAATTTCGTTATTTCACGTTATATTCACAATTCCCAAATAAATCAATACAACATGTCCACTAAAAATAACATCGGTCTCGACAGCAAGAAATCAAAAGAATTGGCGGAAAAACTTAACCTTCTGCTGTCCAACTACCAGGTCTTTTACATCAATGCAAGAGGGTTTCATTGGAACATTGCCGGCGAGAAGTTTTTTGAACTTCACGTAAAGTTTGAAGAACTCTACACAGATGCCCTTGTCAAAATTGATGAGATTGCCGAGCGCGTACTGACGCTTGGATTTACACCCCTGCATTCATTTACTGACTACACGAACGGTTCCACGATTAAAGAAGCCCGGAATATTTCCGATGGAAAGAAAGCCGTTCAACACGTACTGAAGGGCTTTCAATCGCTATTGGAAGTAGAACGGATTGTCCTGGACCTTTCTTCCGAAGCAAATGATGAAGGTACCAACGCGTTAATGAGTGACTACATCCGCGAGCAGGAGAAA
Organism: Cyclobacteriaceae bacterium; assembly: GCA_025350305.1. GTDB lineage: Bacteria > Bacteroidota > Bacteroidia > Cytophagales > Cyclobacteriaceae > ELB16-189. The sequence continues at coordinate 3,840 of JANXYC010000142.1, forward strand.
TCGGTGTGGATGTATTCGGCTTACTTAAAATAATAATCCCCTCAAAAGCCGCGACGTTTTGATCTGTTTCGTTGAGAGAAATCTTCCAGATTTTTCATCTGTTCGCTTGTCAGTACCGGTTGAAGCTTTAATTTCATCGAATCCATAATGCTTGTCATTCGTTTGTTGGATCCTTTTTCCAGCGCTTCAATTTTTGTCGATGTCTCCTGTAGTATAGGCCGTATCTGACCGATCTGCGAGGAGTCCGGTTTTGTGATTTTGTAAATCATTTTTTCAAAGCCTGCCCGTCGATCGGGTCTCCGCTCTCCTTTTTGCTCCATCTTACCGCGTTCTTTCCATCCATCCCGGCGCATGTGGCCAAAGAGCGCTGGCACGAGCGATCCAATAAAAATTCCTACGATCAGTGTGATCGTTAAATAAATCAAGGCCTTTCTTCGTTCCGCAGTCATATCAGTTGTTGGTTAATTTTTCATAAAAGTCAAACGACAATAAATCATCTTCGGCCGGTACCGTTTGAGTGGCGGTTTCGATGCCTAATATGGAGGGCAAGTCAAGTTTGTCAGCAAACATCACATTCACGGCCAGCAAGGCGATCAATACGCCCAGTGCCGCCAATTGATATTTTCTGAAGAAGAACATGATCTGCTTGTCAATCTCTATGCGCAGGTTTTGAATTTTGGTAATGACTTTATGCGCAAAGTAGGGTCCGAACGTGGCGGGCTTTTTTCGCAACACGCTTTCGCGGATACTTTTGTACGCCGTGATGTCCTTCGCCAATCCCGGATTGGCGTGCATCGCCTTAACGAGTTCATCTTTCTCCATATCGTTCAGTGGTTGATCAAACGATCGGATGAACAAGTCTTCAATTTCGTTTGCATTCATGTTGCCAGGTGTTTTGTTAAAACCAATTTCAATTTTTTTTGTGCCCGCGAGAGTCGTGACAACACGGTACCAAGGGGTATCCCTAATATTTCTGCCGTCTCCTCCGTGGAGTAGCCTTCGATCATCCGGAGCGTCACCACAGATTGAAAAGCGGCATCCAGGCGGTTGAGTTCATAGGTCACGATCTCATTCATATCACTATTATCGTCGGGTGTTTTTACCGACCGCCCCTCCTCCACCCGCGTGAAAAGAAAGTTCTTTCTCTTTCTTCTCTTGATCTCGTTGAGTGAGAGATTGATGGCGATCCGCGTCAAATACGTACTCAAAGCCGATTCCCCTTTAAACTTATCAAGCGCCTGGTAAAACCTCACAAACACTTCCTGACCAACGTCCTCCGCCTCAGGAGTCGCCCCCAGCATTGAATGAACCACTCCGGCGACCCTTCCTTCATGGCGAATTACCAAATGTTTAAAGGCTGACTCATCGCCATTTCTGGATCGTTCTACTAAGGCTTCATCGGTCTGTTCCATGCTGGTGATCGCTTTCTACCTGGTTTAAGTGTTAGACAATGTAAGTAGGAGGCTTATTCCATTGGTGTGGAGTTTTTTCAGTGCCAGGCTTCGACAGGCTCAGCCTGACACGACAGGTTCAGCCTGACACGACAGGCTCAGCCTGACACGACAGGTTCAGCCTGACACGACAGGCTCAGCCTGACACGACAG
>JANXYC010000153.1 GCA_025350305.1 Cyclobacteriaceae bacterium
GAATCCATTCCTCCGCGGATATGCTTTTTGAGTCGCTTTGCTGAAGAGGTGAGGATGTCCCGCTCCCGGTATCTAAATGCATTGAGATGAAACTCAAAGTCCAATAAATGCGCTTCATCGGTATTCCGTGTGGTGAAAGGATTCAATTCTGACAACGAGGTGGATGCCTGGTCGGCGACATAGTTTAGAATGCCGAAGAGGCCCATATTGCCAAACTCCTGTTTGAATTCAGTCAACCTGCTTTTGGCTACCAATTGCATAAGGACCGTATTGTCTCCTTCAAATGTTGTGTAAATCTCAGAATCATTTTTTAGACTGTCGATTCTGTTTTCCGACAGGTAGCCTTTTCCGCCACAACATTCGCGGCATTCTTGCAAAGTTTGTGTTGTATTCCAGGTTGCAAAAGACTTTAGACCTGCCGCCAGGGCTTCTACCTCCTGCATATCGTGCTCTGTGCGTTTCAAAAATCGATCCGTCAGGTAACGAAGCGAAAAATGTAACGCGTAGGCATTCGCCAACAGCGGCATTAATCGTCTTTGGTGCGTACGGTAGTTGAGAATAGGTACTTCACTTCCATCATCAGGGCCAAATTGTTTGCGGTGATCGCTATAGCGGATGGCAATCGTTAGCCCTGACTTAGCTGCACTCAGGCCGGAGCGCGGTATTCCAATACGTCCACCTACCAACGTTCCCAACATCGTAAAGAACCGCCGATTGTCACTTGAGATTGTACTTGCAAATTTTCCATCGGATGAAACGCTAGCAAACTTGTCCAGCAAGTTTTCGTATGGGATGACTACTGTATCAAACTTTATTTTTCCGTTATCGACACCGTTAAGTCCCATTTTTCGTCCGCAGTCTTCAATGGTAACGCCAGCAAGGGTTTTTCCGCTCTTGTCGCGTAGAGGAACCAGGAAAGCGCTTACACCATAGTCTTTTCCGTCTAAAATCAATTTGGCAAAGGTTGTAGCCATCTGTCCGTGAACGGCGGCGTTCCCAATGTATTCCTTCTTCGCAAGTTCATTCGGGGTGTGGATGACGAAGGTCTTGGATGCATGATCGTACGTGGCGGTTGTTTCGATGCCACGCACATTTGAGCCGTGACCGGTTTCTGTCATAGCAAAGCATCCCGGCAGCTCAAGAGTTCCGATCGCCTTCAGATATTTTTTATGGTGCTTCTCAGTTCCGAGAAAATAAACACTCATACCAAACAATCCAAACTGGACACCAAATTTTATGACAAGACTCAGGTCGTGGTAACTCAGCGCTTCCATAATTGCAAAATAGCTAGCCATATCACCCTGGCCACCATATTCTTTTGGATAAGCCATCGCTCCATATCCTTGCTCAGCGAGATGACGGCACCACTGCAGCACTTTTTCCCGGTAGGAGGAGAGATCACCTGGATCGATAAACTTGAATTCAGGATCGGATATAACAGCCTTAACCTTTCTGATGATATCCGCTTCCTTCCCATCCAGGAGTTTTGCCAGCGTTTCAATGTTGAAGGTGTGCTGCGTGGCACGTTGCTGCGTGATGGTCGTACGTCGCTCGGGGTAGAAATTATAAATCGCTTCACCGCTGATTAGTCCGAGGGTCTCTTCAACATTGCCGAGTGATTCCTTCGCCTGTTCCAACGAGTCATTCATGGAGCCGTTACCATGTAGCTGTGCCAATTTGATGCCGATATCGATAAGTCGGACATGTTCACCAGGTGAAACTTGATCGCCCGCCTTCCGGATTTCAGCCAACCAATTCTTAAACTCATCCGGCGATGGGGGGGAAGAAGGATTAAGCTGCTCGTACAGGAGTTTTTTTTCTTCTTGCGTCAGCCACCGCTGGCCATCGATGAGATCCTTGATGGTCTTAATTTCGCTCGGCGTAAGAACTGCATCGGACCACACCATGTAAAGAATGGGCAGGAATACGTGCAGGTTGTGGTTGGCTTTCAACAGGTCGGAGTGCAGCATGGGTTTCCTTTAGGTTATTAATGTGCTAATGAAATGGTGTCCAGTTAAAATGAGTTTGATGCAACCTACCTCATTTGGGCTAAAGCCCTTTTTATCTTCTCACAAATAACCCCAGCCTCAAGGCTGGGGTTATTTGATTCGTCCACATATGGACTTTAGTCCAGTCCAAATACTCCCAAAAATCAAATCAATATCGTCACCGAAGAAAAATTAGTTTTAAAATCATATGGATTACCAATATATTCCAAGTTATTGAGGTTTTTAATGGACACTACTGCGAAGGTAACGTAAACGCTTTAACACCTAAATTATTTCCTCTTTAACCACCACTTTTTCCATCACATCTCCTTGACGGATATGATCGATTACGTCGAGGCCTTCATACACCTTACCGAAAACCGTGTGGTTGCGGTCAAGATGTTTTGTGTTCTCCCGGCTATGGCAAATAAAGAATTGCGACCCACCGGTATTCCTCCCGGCATGTGCCATTGAAAGTATGCCTTTGTCATGAAATTGATTGGTGCCGGTAAGTTCACAATCAATTTTATATCCGGGGCCACCGTTTCCAATTCCGTTGGGACATCCGCCCTGGATCATAAAATTGGGAATAACCCTGTGGAAGATCAGCCCGTTGTAAAAGCCTTTCTGCGCAAGGTCTGTAAAGTTCTTCACCGTATTCGGAGCATCTTGTTCAAAGAACTTAATTTTCATGATCCCTTTTTTTGTGTGGATTTCCGCTATCTTCATTCGATTTTTAATTTAGGCAGCAAGATAAATGATAAAGTGCAGTAGCCATAAAAAAGTATACGCTACCCAGGAAATGGCCGAAGATGCGCTGATTGAAGCCCGGATTCATTTCGACTACGCGTCTCATGACGGACCGATTGCCGTCTATAAATGTGAGGATTGTGGCAATTATCATTTGACATCAAAAGGAACGGTCAACCAGAAATTGGCAACCTTTATATCCAATGGTCAGTTGAAACGCCAAAAGGAAGCCAATCAGTGGTTGGATAAATTGAGAAGAAAGTAAAAACATTAAACGAATGAGTTGGATTGAATTTGTAGGTCATTTTGGAGCCTTTTTGAGTAGTGTCACCTTCATTCCACAGGTTTATAAAGTATGGAAAACAAAAAGTGTTAATGACCTTAGTTTGACCATGATGCTGATCGTGTTTACAAGCACGATCGTGTGGCTTGTATATGCCTTTGCCCTGATGCTGTGGCCTGTAATTCTTGCCAATGGAATAATTTGTTTTCTGAGTGCCCTGCTGATCTATTTTAAGCTCGCCTACACAAAAAAAATTCAATAAGTTATCGCGTTCATTTTTGTGCATCAGGATAAGGACACATTTTTGTTCTAAAATTCTTCAGATGGCCAAATATTGAGAAAATGCCATTTAGCGGTATTGCAATTTACCTTGATGAGTTAAGTTGTACGGAATTCCTGACGGCTCACCCATAATACGAGAAAATCAGGTGTCGATTATGGTTCTTTGTGAATGCCCGTGAAATTGAATTCAGGTCACAACGAAAGACATTGAAAAACTTGCATCGTGTCCTTCGTGATTTCGTCGTGGCCTTTGTGGCCTGAATTAGGTCACAACGAACACAAAGAAAGCACAACGATCACAATGAAAGACATTGAAAAACTGCGTCGTGGCCTTCGTGATTTCGTCGTGGCCTTTGTGACCTGAATTGGTGAATCAAACCAAAGACAAAATGACCGAGGAGGAGATTATTACGATAGTTTTGAACGAAGCCTTCCATATTCATAAACAAATAGGACCGGGTATGCTGGAAAACGTATACAAAACCTGCCTTGCCTACCGACTTTCAAAACGAGGGTTACATTTAGAAATTGAAAAGGCAGTTCCTGTTTTTTTTGAAGAAGTCAAGATGGATTGCGGGTATCGTGCCGATATCCTGGTCGAAAATCGAGTGGTTGTGGAGACAAAATCCATCGTGGGTATTGGACCGTTGCAAGTGGCACAGGTACTGACCTACCTCCGGTTCTTAGGCTTGAGGTACGGGTTGATTCTTAATTTTGATGTGCTGTTGATGAAAGATGGTATTAAGCGCGTGCTAAATGGGTATGGTGGGTAAAATTAACTGCGTCGTGGCCTGCATTAGGTCACAACGACCACAAAGGAAGCACAACGATCACAACGAGGAAATATTGAAAAACTGCGTCGTGCCCTTCGTGATTTCGTCGTGGACGTAGTGACCTGTATTAGGTCACAACGAACACAAAGGAAGCACAACGTTCACAACGAAGTAATATTTAAAAATTGTGTTGTGCCCTTCGTGATTTCGTCGTGGACGTAGTGACCTGTATTAAGCCATTAGTACGAAAACGTGAGTCACGGCTATTTTCCAGACGGGAGCGAAAATAATTTCCCCTTCAGTACCCTGTCCTGCGTGATTTCTTTGATGAGTAAATCTCTTGATATTGCTTTCCAAATTTGAGGTATGTAACGACCCATACGATTGGATAAGACTATGACAGAAGAAAAATCAAAGCTGGCAACCGTGATCGTGATCACCGGTCTTCTTGCTGGCACATTGGACATCCTCGCGGCTGTTATTCGCTACACGATCAGAACAGGCAATAGTCCGGTACGGCTTTTGGAGTTCATCGCAAGCGCGGTCTTTGGCCGTGAAGTAGCCTTTTCAGGAAATGCAATGATGGGTATATGGGGCTTATTCTTTCACTATCTCATTGCCTTTACGTGGACAATTATATTCCTTCTTGCATATCCCCGGATACGTTTATTGCGGGGTAATAAATTCATCACGGCGATTGCCTATGGTGCCGCGATCTGGCTGATTATGAACTTGATTGTGCTACCCCTGAGTCGTATTCCAACCTCTCCATTCGACCTCCAACAAGCTATAATTGGAGCACTCATCCTGATGGCATTCGTAGGACTCCCCATTTCGATAATGTCAAATAGATATTATTCTGAGAAATAGCCCTGCATAATAGTAATAGGCTTCCTCCCAAGTTTTGAATATTTTTCAGGGCATTTACCTTGTCGGCCTATGAGAAAAGTTGTGTTTTTCATTCTGCTTGCCACACCCCTGATGGCGCAAAAGTTTTCACCCCTGGAAATTTCAAAATGGAAGCAACAGGCAAAGGAAGTAACAATCACACGCGATACATGGGGCATCCCACACATTGCCGGTAGAACAGACTCAGATGCGGTCTTTGGACTACTGTATGCGCAATGTGAAGATGATTTTGAAAGAGTAGAACGCAATTACATCATTGCCATCGCTCGACTGGCGGAAGTGGAAGGCGAGGCCCTTGTTTATAACGACTTGCGCATGCGCCTTTTCATGGACACCACCAAAGCCATCGACCTGTATAGGACAAGTCCGGAGTGGATGAAAAAAGTTTGCACAGCCTTTGCGGATGGGATAAATTATTATCTCTACACCCATCCCGAAGTTAGGCCGAAACTGATCAGGCGGTTCCAGCCATGGATGCCATTGTTGTTCAGCGAAGGTAGTATTGGTGGAGATGTTGAAACGGTCTCCTTGAATGGCCTAAAAGAATTTTATGGTAAAGCAACCGGGAATCTCAAGCAAGAAGCGACCGATGATGGATTGGAACCAGAACCCAAAGGCTCCAATGGCTTTGCGATCGCCCCTTTTAAAAGTGCTTCGGGAAACGCATTGTTGCTGATCAATCCACACACCTCATTTTATTTCCGATCGGAAGTACACATGAAAAGTGAGGAAGGATTGAACGCCTATGGGGCCGTGACCTGGGGACAGTTCTTTATCTACCAGGGATTCAACGAACACTGTGGCTGGATGCATACGTCAAGTCAGGCGGACGTGATTGATGAGTATAAAGAGACGATCGTAAAAATGGGTTCAGATTTCTTTTACAAATATGGTGATGCGTTGAAGCCAGTGCCACCTGAAAAAGTTACGATTGCTTTTAAAAAAGGAAACGGTCTTGAGAAAAAAGACTTTACAGTTTACCAGACGCATCACGGCCCCGTGGTAGCACAGCGGGATGGAAAATGGATCAGTACCAAGCTCATGCAAGAGCCGTTGAATGCACTGACGCAATCGTTCCAGCGCACGAAGTCCGCCACCTTCAATGATTTTAAGAATACCATGATGCTGCGCACGAACTCTTCCAATAATACTGTTTACGCAGATGATCAGGGTAACATCGCTTACTGGCATGGCGACTTCATGCCAAAACGCGACACAAAATTTGATTGGAATCTGCCTCTTGATGGCAGTGACCCCGATACGGAATGGAAAGGCCTTCATACACTGGACGAAATCGTTCACATCTACAACCCGGCCAATGGCTGGATACAGAACTGCAACTCAACGCCGTTCACCGCTTCCGCCGGTAGCAGTCCTGATAGAAAAGCGTACCCTATGTATATGGCCCCTGATGCGGAAAATGCAAGAGGTATTCATGCGGACCGGGTACTAAGAAATGAAACATCGTTTACCCTTGACAAGCTCATAACCGTTTCTCAAGATTCATACCTTCCTGGTTTTGAAAAATTGTTGCCGTCACTGGTTGAAGCATACGATGCCATCGCGTCCTCAAATGATACAGTGCGAACAAAACTGGCAGAACCCATTCAACTGCTTCGTGTTTGGTATTTGATATACTCGACAACTTCCGTACCCACGACTCTGGCGATTTACTGGGCTCAACGATTGAGGCAAAATGTGGCGGTCCGGATACCTGCTGGTTTGGATCAGTTAAGTGTTCTTGATTTTCTCCAAACGAAAACGTCCCCGCTTGA
>JANXYC010000181.1 GCA_025350305.1 Cyclobacteriaceae bacterium
TGGCAAAAGCACCAAATTCTCCTGCCTTGTTGAGCGCCAGAAAACCAACCTGCATTTGTTTCGATTTTGTTGGTTGGTTTTTTACAATTCGCATCACCGCCTTTTCGCACGCTTCCTGTGGAGAATTTCCTTGTCGCATGAATTCCACCACCAGGTGAGAGCCGCAGATGCGAATAACTTCTTCTCCATCTCCTGAAGAAGTGGCTGCACCAATTTCATTATCAACAAATAAGCCCGCACCGATGATGGGTGAATCCCCCACGCGTCCGTGCAACTTATACGCCATACCGCTGGTAGTACAGGCACCGGATAGATTTTGGTTTTCATCCAATGCCAGCATACCGATGGTATCATGATTTTCAATGTTGATTACGGGTTTGTATTCGGCTTTCTTCAGCCATTCCTTCCACGCCTTTTCCGATGCAGGCGTCAAGAGGTTTTCTTTTTTAAAGCCATTGGCCAATGCAAATTGAAGTGCACCTTCACCGGTCAACATCACGTGCGGTGTTTCTTCCATCACTTTTCTCGCCACCGAAATCGGATGGACAATATGTTCGAGGCAGGCTACCGATCCGCAATTGGCAAATTCGTCCATGATGCACGCATCCAGCGTAACGCGGCCATCCCGATCCGGTGCCCCACCGTATCCAACCGTCGTCACGTTCGGATCCGCCTCTGGCACCTGTACTCCTTTTTCTACGGCATCCAAGGCACGGCCATTGTTTGATAAGACTTTCCAGGCTTCAGCGTTTGCTGGTTTACCAAAGTCCCAGGTGGAAATAACAACAGGTTTATCGGCCACTGCGTACTTATTTTCTCCAAAAAGTTGTGAAACGGGTAAGAGGGATGAAAGAGCGGCTCCGGTTTTCAGGAATTTTCTTCGTGAAGTCTTCATTATGCATGATTATTTACTACTGTAGAATTCAAAATGTAGTAAAAAAAATATTAACAACTTGAAAGAGCGAACCGAATTGAAAATCCGGGCTTCCTATAAGATTTGTCCTGGACAAGGTCAGGGTTTATACCAGTCAACAAAATCAAACGTCAAACACCAAATTGAGAGCACTGCCACTTTGATATTTGGTGTTTGGCCTTCGATATTTATCATTTCTTCTACTTTATTTATCAATGATCCTCCGTGCCCCCCTAAACCGCTTTATATAATAATCCGAATACAGGTTAGTCTCCACCACCCCGAGCGAAGTGGAAGCATGAATGAACTTTACATTGTCGCTGCTTTTTACATCCGTAACGATACCCACGTGCGTGATCACTTTTCTCTTTTTGCCGGTAGCGAAAAATAGGAGATCACCCGGCTGAACATCTTTCTTCTTCACTTTCTCACCAACGGATGCCTGTGCCTCCGCCTGACGGGGTAACGTAATGTTAATTGCGTTGAAGGCATTGGTGGTCAACCCGGAGCAATCCAGGCCGGACCGGGTGGTGCCGCCCCATTTATAAGGCGTTCCCGTAAAGGTGCGGGCTTTTTGGATGACGGTTTCAACTTGCTTATCACGAACGCGAGCTTTGCGGGAACCGCCGCAGGATAGCAAACCAATAAAAAGGAAAAGGTACAGACCCGTTTTGTAAAAACGGATTTGCGTAACTTTGGGCAGTTTACTCATTGTTTTAGAGCGCAGACAAATTTACACGATTCATGGGACACTCTAAAGTGTTGGAAGCTGCGGAAAACAACATCGCTGAAGGGATCATTGACCGCTTCCGCACGATTGTGGGAACGGACTATGTTATGGTTGATGCCACCCGGATGGAAGACTACGGGCACGACAAGACAGAAGATTATTTTTTCATGCCGGACGTGGTGGTAAAGCCCAGGTCAGCGGAAGAAATCAGCGAGCTCTTAAAAATCTGTCATGTCAATAAAATACCAGTAACCCCACGCGGCGCGGGCACTGGACTCAGTGGCGGCGCACTTCCCGTAAAAAATGGATTGGTCATCTCCATGGAGCGCTTTAATAAAATCCTGAATATTGATGAATTGAACCTGCAGGCAACTGTGGAGCCAGGTGTCATCACGGAAATCTTTCAAAATGCTGTTAAAGAAAAAGGTCTTTTCTATCCACCCGATCCTGCTAGTCGCGGATCATGTTTCCTGGGCGGAAACTTAGCCAATAATTCCGGTGGACCGAAGGCGGTGAAATACGGTGTTACCCGGGATTACGTGATCAACATGGAAGTGGTATTACCCACCGGAGAAATTATCTGGACGGCAGCCAACGTGTTAAAAAACTCCACTGGATATAATCTTACGCAACTCATGTGTGGCAGTGAAGGCACGCTGGGTATCATCACCAAGATTGTCTTCAAACTGCGGGGCTTCCCACAGAAAAATGTCCTGATGATGATTCCCTTTGCTACCAACGAGGAGGCAGCCAGAGCAGTCCCTGCCATTTTTGTGGCCGGGATCACCCCCTCCGGCATGGAATTCTTTGAGAAAGAAGCAGCTGCAAAAACATTCGAATATTGTGAAAAAGTCCTGAACAGTCCTGTGACGACAAAACTCACCGAAGGCATGGAGGCTTACTTGCTCTGTGAATTGGATGGCAATGACGAGGAGTTACTGATGCGGGATGCCGAACGTGTCATGAATGTCGTGGAGAAATTCCAGTCGGGCGAAGTGCTGTTTGCAGAGAGTGCCGCTCAAAAAGAAGAACTCTGGAAAATACGAAAGAACATTTCTCCGGCCGTCAACTGGTACACCCTCACCAAGTCAGACGATGTGGTGGTACCCAGGGCTAACTTGCCAAAACTTATCACGGGCATAAAGGAAATCGGCAAACGTTATAATTTCAATACGGTTTGTTTTGGTCATTTAGGTGATGGAAATCTTCACGTGAACATTCTGAAAGAAACGATCAGTGACCATGATTGGGAAACTAAAATTCCGGAAGGTATTGGTGAGATTTTCAAATTAACGGTTAGTCTTGGCGGCACTTTGTCGGGTGAGCACGGAATAGGTATTTCCAAGAGGCCGTACATGCCCATAGCCGTAAGTGAAGTCAATTTGAATCTCATGCGTGGAATTAAAAAAGTTTTTGACCCGAACGGTATATTAAATCCTGGAAAGATCTTTTAATCACGACACGTTACTTTTACCCAAATCAAATCTTAATAGCTATGAAAAAAACCCTGACTTTATTATCGTTCGCTCTCCTTCTCTTCGCATGCGGATCAAAAAAGACTGAAACTGATTCATCCGACGCACCAGCGGTGGCCGGGGAATCTGCTCCCGCTAATCAACTTACCGAGCAACAAAAAGCCGATGGCTGGAAACTCCTGTTTGATGGCCAGACGATGACTGGCTGGCGGAATTACAAGAACAAAGAAAACGACAGCTGGGAGGTAGTAGACGGAATGCTACACTGTAAGAAGGTCAACGATTCAACGGAGAACAAGCGCGCAGATCTGATGACTACGGACCCGTATGAAAACTATGAATTCGCCTTTGACTGGAAAATTGATCCCCAAGGCAACAGCGGCGTCATCTACCGCGTGACGGAAGAGTTTGATGTAGCCTATGCAAGCGGACCGGAGTACCAACTCATTGACGACGTGGGGTACCCGGGAGAACTGAAAGCTCCTAATAAAACTGGCAGTAATTATGATGTACACGAGGCCAAGAATAAGACCTTGAATCCTCCCGGAGAATGGAACTCCTCAAAGATCGTCGTGAATGTAAACCATGTGGAGCATTGGCTCAATGGGGTTAAAGTGCTCGAATATGAACTTGGTTCACCGGACTGGAAGAAACGCGTAGCCGGCAGCAAATGGAAAGATTTTCCGGGGTATGGCTTGGCAAAAACGGGGTATATCGATCTGCAGGACCATGGGAGTGAAGCGTGGTTCAGGAATATCTACATCAAGGTTCTATAATTTTTCGGAGTATTCATTCAAATTTATGACTCAGTAGTCAGTAAGCAGTAGGCAGTTGGCAGTAAGGGCCTCGACTGCAGATTGCCGACTGTCGACTGCCAACTTGATCTTCATGTGTGGCATCACCGGTGTTTTCGCGTTCAACCTTGTAGGAAAATTCAACAAAATAAATGTTGCGGCTGCTACCGCTACCCTTGCTCAACGCGGCCCCGATTTTCAAAATATCCATGCCGATGAGTGGGTGTGCCTCGGCCACCGCAGGCTGTCGATCATAGACACCCGCGAAGTGGCACATCAGCCAATGTGGGACGAAAACAAACGCTATTGCATCATTTTTAATGGGGAGATCTTCAACTTTCGCGAACTACGGGAGGAATTAAAACAAAAGGGTTTCTCCTTTTTTTCAGAATCGGATACCGAGGTTTTACTAAAGCTCTACATCCTTGAAAAGGAAAACTGCCTGAACCGGCTCAATGGTTTCTTTTCTTTTTGCATTTATGACTTCACTGAACAAACACTATTCCTTGCCCGCGATCGTTATGGGATCAAGCCGTTACTGTATCTCTTCGATGAAGACAAATTTATTTTTGGCTCTGAGATGAAATCAATTCTCGCGTATGGCATCGATAAAGAGATTGATTATACCTCGCTCTTCACCTATTTGCAGCTTAATTATATTCCGGCACCGAACACCATCTTCACCAGGGTAAAAAAACTTATGCCCGGTCATTACTTAAAAGTAGGCCGTAGGCAATTGGCCGTAGGCAAGTACTACGAAATACCATACGATCGTGAGCCTGAACAAAAAGATAGGCTTTCGTACAACGAGGCAAAGGGTAAATTCAAATTGCTGATGGAGGCGTCTGTGCAACGCAGATTAGTGTCGGATGTGCCGTTGGGTGCTTTTTTGAGCGGGGGGGTTGACTCCTCTGTGGTGGCAGCACTCGCGAGCAGACATAAACCGGATCTTCACACATTTTCGATTGGCTTCCGGGATGAAAAGTTCTTTGATGAAACGAAATATGCAACAGCGGTTGCAAAACACATCAACGCCAACCACACCGTATTCTCCCTTAGCAACAATGACATGTTTGAACATGTTCATTCCATTCTCGATTACATCGACGAACCGTTTGCCGATTCTTCTGCCATTGCTGTTTACATGCTGAGCAAGGAAACCCGTAAATATGCTACGGTGGCACTTTCGGGTGACGGAGCCGACGAACTTCTTGGTGGTTATAACAAGCACACAGCATTTTACCGTGTACTTCACGCCGGCTGGAAAGAAAATACCGTGGCTGTTCTTGGTCCGCTGTGGGGGCTTCTTCCAAAATCAAGGCACGCGCCTTTTTCAAACAAATTGCGTCAACTAAGCCGGTTTGCCGAAGGTGCGCAACTTTCTTCACGTGACCGGTACTGGCATTGGGCAGGATACGCCGATGAATCAACAACAGGACGCTTGCTTTCCAGGGAAAGCAAACATAAGTTTTCACAAGAGTACGAAAGCCGTAAAAGGGAACTACTTTCAACCCTTCCCATCAAGGAGTCCATGAACGATATTTTGCTTACGGATATGCGCCTGGTCCTCGCCAACGACATGCTGACAAAAGTGGATATGATGAGCATGGCCAACGGCCTGGAGGTACGCGTTCCTTTTCTTGACTATGAAGTAGTTAATTTTCTTTTTAGTCTGCCCGATGATTTCAAAATCAACGGCGTGATACGGAAGCGGATCCTACAAGATGCTTTCCGCGACCTCCTGCCTCCCGAAATATACAATCGTCCTAAAAAAGGATTTGAAGTGCCGATGCTAAAATGGCTAAGGAAGGAAATGAAATCTACTATCAAGGATGATTTGCTTTCAGAAAAATTTGTCCGTGAGCAGGGGATTTTCGAATACGACGAAATAAACAAGCTCAAAAAAAAATTATTCTCAATTAATCCTGGA
>JANXYC010000188.1 GCA_025350305.1 Cyclobacteriaceae bacterium
GCAATAATGATTTTCCCATCGGCATCGAAAAATTCGTGGTATTTAAAGTCGGCAGAGATAAAGACATCAACACCCTGGGAAATAGCTTCGGGAAGAAGGAAACTACCCGCACCGCCGCAAACTGCAACCCTTTGCACAGGCCTGTCCGGCAGCAAGGGAGTATGTCGAATAACGGAAACATTCATCTGCTTTTTCAAACGCATTAGGAATTGGATAGGTTCCTCAGGATTCGCAGTTTCACCTAAAAGGCCAGCTCCGATCTCCTGGTTTTCGTTTTCAACCCTGCTTAGATAATAGGCCACCTCTTCGTACGGATGAGACGAACGTAAAGCCTCAAGGATGGACGTTTCCAGATGTGTGGGGAGAAGTACTTCGAGCCTCACTTCGTTCACCGTCTCACGTTGTCCGGGTTTGCCCATAAACGGCTTTGCATCATTGGTTGGCAGATAGACCCCCGTGCCTGGAATTTGGAAGCTGCAATTTTTATAGTTGCCGATTTGACCGGCGCCTGCCTCGTGCAGTTTGTTCGTCACTTCTTCGAGATGCTCTTTAGGAACAAACGCAACGAGCTTGGAGAGTGTGCCTTTGCGTGGTGCGAGGATCTTGGTATTCTTTAATCCAATTTTTTCCGCTATTTTTTTATTTACGCCCTGGTAAACATTATCAAGATTGGTGTGTGCCGTGTAAATCGCCACGTCATTTTTAATCGCCTTAATAACCGTGCGCTCAACATAGGTTTGGCCTGTCAGTTTTTTTAGTCCCTTGAATATGATCGGATGATGGGCTACGATGAGGTTGGATTTCAAAGAGATTGCTTCATCGACGACGGACTCTGTACAGTCCAGTGTTGCCAAAACGCCGAGGACCCGGGCATTCGGATCTCCGGTTAGAAGTCCCGTATTATCATAGGATTCCTGGAGTGCGCGAGGCACCAGGGATTCCAAATAAGCGGCAACATCCTTTATCTTTGGCATTTCCATGTGGTCGATTTTGTTCAAATTTATTGAATTGAAGCCAAGCGCGTAATGAAAGTAGCAAAACTCTTATTGTATCCCTTTGCCGCGCTTTACAACCTCGTCACGCATTTCAGGAATTATTTGTATGACATTGGCCACAAAGCTTCTTTTCAGTTCGATGTGACCGTTATCGCGGTAGGTAATTTAAATGTCGGTGGTTCGGGCAAGACACCGATGGTTGAATACCTCATACAGCTGTTGAAAAAGAAACACACGGTGGCCACGCTCAGCCGGGGCTATAAACGTGAGACGAAAGGTTACCGGCTGGCCAGCCCTGCAGACTCTGCCCGAACGATTGGAGATGAGCCCCTTCAACTCTTCAGAAAATTTGGTAATGAAATAAATGTAGTGGTAGGTGAGGACCGCGTGTTTGCTATCCCCAATATCTTACAAGAGTTTCCTGATACGAATGTTATACTTCTTGATGATGCGCTACAACATCGGTCGGTAAAACCCCGGATAACAATTCTGCTAACAGAATATTTGAGTCCATTTTATAAAGATTTTGTCTTACCCTTCGGCCGCCTGCGAGAAGCACGCAAAGGCGCCGGGCGGTCAGATATTATTGTGGTCACGAAATGCAATGATCAACTTTCAGTTGAGGAAATGGATGAAATGACCCAATCCATACAACGATATGCAGGACTTAAACCAGTATTCTTCTCCAGGATTCAATATGGCGGTCCTATTGCTTTTGGGGGCCAGCGTAAATTGGAAAAAAACATCTTGCTGGTGAGTGGGATTGCAAAGGTTACGTCATTAAAGGCCTTCTGTTTTTCAAATTATACGGTGATCAGGCATTTTGATTTTCCTGATCATCATCGCTATTCCTCAAATGACCTCGATTCAATTGAGAATTATTGTAAGAAGCAGTCTCAACCCTTTTCGATTATTACAACAGAAAAAGACATGGTTAAGCTGATTGAACCCGGTTTGGGGCCGTACCTTGATCGCTTGCCTTGGTTTTATTTACCTATCCGGCATATCTTTTTAGAGGATGGACTGAAATTTGATGATCTCATTTTTGGTTCCGTTACCGAGCCTCCAAAGAACTAGATGAGCCTTTTATCTTTACATGTGAATTTGCCCGGATTTTTGTGGTTGGCCTTCCTTTTGGTGAGTATTTCTGCCATCGCTCAGCGACAGAAAGTGATCACCGCGCCTCGGACTGGGTCATCGATTGTTGATGACTCCACCAAGAATGTATACGGACCGGCCACAACCCTGTGGACGACTGAAAAGGATTTGTTTTATAACAGACCTAATTACCGACCCCTTGATACGGCTATTCATAATTACCATCGATGGACGTACGTGCAGCGGTTCAACAATTATTATAAAGATCTGGGCGTTGTTGGAACAGCGATGAGCTCAATTTTTCCGCTCGTTCCTTCAGTGATCGGAGCCACCGCGGGTTTCCAGGTGTACGAACCTTACTATACAACGGAGGAGCCCCATTACTTTAATACAAAATCTCCTTTTACACGTATGCATATCATCTGGGGTGGCCAGGGCCGTGCGATGACGCGAATTGAATTTAGCAGGAACATTAATGCGCGATGGAACTTTGGTTTTAATTACCGACCCATCCTTGTTGAAAAGATGATTCAGCGCGAACAAAAAACCAATCGCGCAACAGTTAGTCATTATTATGATTTCTATACGACCTATGCATCAAAGAATGAGCGATATTTCATGTTATTTAATTTTAGAAGAATACGACACGTTGTAATTGAAAATGACGGAGTAAAGCTGAATGCAGGTGATCCGTATCCAAAATACTTTGACATTAACGCCCGGCCAAACCTTGTGGCGGCTCACAGTGAAGAATACAGGAGAAACATACATTTGTTCCATCAATACCAATTATCGAAACCGTTTCAGATATATCATATAGCCGATTTTACCAAGCAAACGAATTCATTTACGGACGATCTTACAAAGGATCCCGGAAGTTACTTTGGATACAATGTGAAGGTGGGCCCTGACTCCACTAAAACAAATGACCAAACTACGTTTCTTACGATGCAGCAGGAAGTGGGGATAAAGGGAAATGCATCAAAGTTGTTTTACAGTGCCTACTATAAATTTCGGACATACAATTACGCCAATCCTTTCCTTGATTCGATCGCTTCTCCCGTCCAGATTTCCGGAACAGAAAATTATTTGGGCGGACGACTATCCTTGCAATTGGATTCACTATATGAGATTTCTGGCTCAGCAGAATATCTTGTTGGCGGATATTATCGTATTGAGGGACAAATTCAGAGCCCCTGGTTGGAAGGTTATTTTAGGAATTCCTTGTCCAAGCCTGGCTTCATGCAAATGTTTTATCTGGGGAGTCATAATTTCTGGAGTCAGTCATTCCAGGGAATCAATTCAACGCAGGCGCAGGGTTTTTTGAAATTCAGGAAAGGGCCGTTGGATTTCCGGGGAGGGGCCACCTTTACGCTGCTCCACAATTATGTCTATTTTAAACAAGACACCCTTCACGGACCGTCAAATGCACAAACCGTCTTACCGTATCAATCTTCCGGCAACCAATCTACTTTTTCTCCTGAAGTAAGAATGACCATTCAATTCTTCAGTCATCTATATTTTCGTCCCCAGGTCATTTATACGTCTTTTATTTATAATGCAGACAATGCGCTCAGGATCCCGGAGGTATTTGTGAATGGTCAGTTGACCTACGAGAACAATCTTTTCAAAAATCATCTACAATTGCAAACGGGCTTTGATGTTCATTGGCAATCATCTTATTATGGGTTGGGGTATGCTCCCTCAATTCAACAATTCTACTTACAAGATAAGATCATTAGCCCGTCATTTCCATTAGTGGATGTATTCTTTACCGGAAAAATGAGGCGCGCCAGATTTTTCTTCAAGTATCACAATATTGTTCAGGCGGTTACACTCTCTGGGTACCTTCCAACACCCGGCTACCCGGGTCAGCGCAACCTGATTGACTTTGGATTTGATTTCTTACTTTTTGATTAAATGGAAAAGCATGTCCTTGGTTTGGGATTGGCCACTGATCCCCGGTGGGTGAATATTGCAGAGAAGAATATTCATGAGATTTTAATTGATCATGCTTACTGCGAACAGAAGGCTGCCTCTTCGTGTATTTCACTGATCATTCAATATCCCGAGAAGGCTAAACTTGTGGAAACGTTGACACCCATCGTGGCCGAAGAGTGGTCACATTTTGAAAGGGTCCTGGAGAAATTGCACCAGCGTGGCTGGGCACTGGGCTTTCAGCGGAAGGATGATTACATCCTGAAAATCAATACTCTGATCAAAAAGGGAGGAAATCGCGAACAGCAATTGCTTGAAAAGCTGTTGCTCAATGCGTTGATTGAGGCCCGAAGTTGCGAACGTTTTAGATTGTTATGGAAGGAAATTGCGGACGAAGACCTTTCAAAATTTTATTATGAATTGATGGTGTCCGAAGCGGGCCATTACAAGATTTTCCTGTCCCTTGCCAGGGATTATACCGAACCTCGAGTCGTGGAAGAGCGATGGACAGAACTCCTTCTGCAGGAGTCAGCGGTGATAAAAAATCTGGAGCCAAGAGCCGACCGATTGCATTGACTTCTCGGCAACCTGTTACCGAACGGCCAATACAACCCGAATCGTTTTCTTACCCGTGTCGGTGCTGATAACAATCAGGTAGGTACCACCTGGCTCACCCTCCAGGCTTACTACATCATTATGCTCGCCCCTCAGGCGATGGCCAAAATTTTTCACGACGACCACTTGACCAAGCGAATTCATTACTTGAGCTGTCACCACGGAAGGATTTTTCAAACGATAGGTTACGGTAAAAATACCTGTTGATGGATTTGGAAAAACAGTAACGGTTGTTTCTTTAACTGCAGCTGGTTCCACCGCCACCGGTAGTTCCTGAATACTCACATAATCAATTGCGCAACCCCAACCTGTTATCGAACTATTGCTTGACATCCGCAGCCTGATCAGCACCACATCGCCAGTCGCAAATTTGTTCTTGAGGTCAAGTTGATGCGAAACAAACATGGGGGTTCTCCCTTCCTTGCTGTTGGCGAAGGCATCGGCCCATAACGGATTTGCACTAGCATCGTATGGTAAAACCAATGGCAGCCAGGTAATTCCATCTTTAGTCGCCTCCACTACAAATGAATCATTGACCGGCTCAATAATAATGATGTCCCGATAAAACATTTGCGAAAAACTGCCCGACACTTTTATAGGATGCAAAAGAACCGTGAGATAGTTAGTGTTTAACAAGTAATTATGAGTGGTCTGGAGCGACAGTTTCTCCATTGAATTATTACCCGGCATTGTTTGTGAAAAGAACCCGTTCAGAAAAAGATCAGTATTGGTGTTAAAATAATTGGAATACGAATCAACAACATTTGAAACATTGAGTTGATTGGCTGAATAATTTGCGGAATGATGCGGAGCGGATCCTTTATAGCCAATTACCTTGATGTTCTTTTGTCCGGGTGTCACACCCGTGAGACTGAGCAGTAGAATGGAGGGCGTTGTCAACGTCTTACCCGAACCTGCCAAGATTCCATTAATAATAATTTGCAGGGAGTCATACGTTTCATCAACCTGAACCTTGAGCATGAGTTCTTTTGTAGGGGCAGTACCCGAGGCAATGATTTGTGGGGGAATAGACGGGAGTTGAGACTTTGCGATTTTTGCCGTCCAGATGCCACGACCATGAGTAGCGATCACGACCTCATCATCCTGTCCTTTCATATCCCACACGGCGACTTTTGGAAACTCCGAAAGCAGGGCCCAGGATTGACCATTATCCTGTGATTCAACAATGCCGATTTCAGTGCCTACCCAAATGATATTGGGATTATCGGGCCGAACATACAGGCAGTATGTGGCAACATCGGGAAATCCTGAGGTGCTAACGGTGCCAGTACCAAAACCAGAAATGTCCAGCCAGGTTTGGCCAAGATTGGTGGTCCGGAGGATTTTTGGCGTTTGCGCAAAGGAGAATAGCACATAGGCTGTTGATGGTTCAAATGGATGGGACGCTAGTTTCGTAATAGTTCCCAATGTTACGCCCGTGAAATTAGTAGTCTGGGTAAACGTTGATCCTCCATTAACGGAGACATACAGATTTCGATTGGCACTCATACCACTTCCTGCCCATACTATGTTTGCGTTGGCCCGCGAGACCTCCACATCAAGGAACGAGGAAGCACCCCATTTACTGGCGATAGGCGTGAGTGACCAGTTGGATCCAAAGTCGCGGGAGACGAATATGCCACTCGTTCCAACCGTAAAAATTCGATCGGGAAAGTCACGCGAGTTGGCGAGTTTGGAAATAAATGGCATATCCCCTGTTAGCCCAGTGGTTGCCGTTTCCCAGGATTGGCCGGCATCCACCGACCTCTTAAAAGCGTTGCCCTGAGAACTACCGATCATCAGATTCGCATCGAGGTTATGCCAGATAGCTTCAAAACCATCACCACCGATTGCCACGCGGTACGCAGTAGTGGCCGTTGAATTGCCGGAGGATGAAACCCAGGTGCCATTATCCTGGGCCCCGCCTAAATAATTGGGGAGCTTTGGTCGTTTATCAGCTCCATAGAATTGCGTGGTGTTAAGGGTGGAGCCCGCCATGGTCCAATTGCCTTGGGCAATACCCGGTGTTTCCGATACATTGGAGATGAATAACCCTCCATCATTGGCAATCAGTATTTTGTAGGTAAGGTTGGTGACGGGGATCATTGTGATATTGTGCTGGTCTGGATGAACGTCTACTCCCGAATTGACGAAACTGTTTTTCTTATCGAATTGTCCATAAGCATCGGTAACGGTGATAGTCGCAGCATTGAGTTTGGGTATCAAACTGACCAGTATCCTGAGTTTAGAATCTACGATGTCGCCAGGCCAGGTTTTTCCGGTACTCAAGACAGGCCAGAAGAAATACATCCGGCTGACGATTTGGCCTCCGTTTATGGCTATCACCGGAGAAGGCGTCGTTTGGTAGGTTGCGTCATGAATGAAAAGATATTCACGTGACGTTAGCAAATCGGGGTCATTTACGGCATCTTGTTTCTTTAAATTGAATTGACCGTCACGTTCCTGATCACGAAATGAAACCATAAGCTGCCTTACGTCATTTCCAATAGCATCGATTTCCCAAACTTCAAATGGAACTTGAACATAATCCTGATACAGGTATTGATTATCGGGCACTCCCGGTCCTCCGTTTTTATTGGTGCCACCGGCAGGAGGCACCGAAAACCTATGAGCCAATTGACTTTTGCCTGAACCGAAACGTACCTCCACACTTTTATTCGTCCCCGTCCCAACAGCGAGTTTGCCCTGATATTGATTGGCATTAAAATTCACCAGGTTCATAAAAGAAGTATTATTTTCCTCAACTGTGTATATAGCTACAGACGTGGAGCCTGTACCAAGTTGCAAACGGAAAATATTAACGCCTCCAACATAAACGATATTTGCATTAAAGGGATCGCACGCGATCGCGTTGTCATACCATCCCTGTCCGCCCAAGAAGTCGACGGTTGCATTGTTAAACGAGACATCTACAATCGTCCAGGTGACGCCAGCATCGATGGATATATATAGATCAGATTTTGATCCTGACAAAGTTCCCTCGGCGGAGGCAAAAATCCGGTTCGTATCGACCGGTGAAATATCAATTTCAATTCTTCCGGAAGGACTCATCCCGGTGTTAGACAGTGCCCAGTTAATTCCGCCATCGGTTGATTTTAAGACTCCTTTCGTTTTTTGGGTAGCATACTGTACATTGAAATTGCCGGGAGTAGCATTTAAATCCTCAATGAGTGCCAGCGATGACACGCGGGTCCAGTTATTACCTCCGTCAATAGTTCGGTAAATTCCCTTATTAGTGGCCACTATAACTATATCCGGGTCGACCGGACTTACAATTGCTCTGTTAATATTATTGAAGGTGCCCGTAGAAGGTAAATAGTTCCAGGTCTGACCTCGATCGGTGGACTTAAACATCCCATTTCCATTGATGGCGTCCACGTTTCCAAAACCCTCCCCCGTGCCCAAATAAATAATGTTATGATTGGATCCAGCCATTACCAAAACAGTGGTTGCCAAATTGGAAAGGTCCGGTGTTATTAAGGTCCAATTTGTACCGCCATTTGTTGTTTTCCATACTCCTCCACTTGCCGAACCAGCGAACCATGTATTTTTTGTTGCATCGTCAGGATCTACGAGAAGACCCCGCGCCCGGCCCGGCACATTTACCGGACCCCGTTCCGTCCATTCGATTCCACTGGATTGAACTTCGGCACTAAACCTCGTTCGGGCGGATTTTGCCTGATTGAATATTGCTTTCCGCAACTCATCGATTTTGAATCCAGGTTGATAGCCGGGGGTCGCTTCATCATCCCGGGTCCGTATGCCATTGTGAAATTTGATAAACTCAGCGGGGCCATCGTACTTGACCTCCGTCAACGATGCATCCGTAAAAGGAGCTGGTTCTTCTCTTTCAGGTGAAGTCCCGAAACCGATCAAAAGAAAGATCGATAAGGCAAAAGATGCGGTAAGAAAAATTATTTTCTTCAAGCTGAATTAATTTTCTATCAGGACAATTATTTTTATAAAATCAGATGCACGTTGATCGCCCCGAATAATACCGGGCCAATCAAGTATCTCAACCGAATTGTCGCTTACCCATTTCGCATGACCTGCCCTGAACTGGCCTTTGTTTGTTATGGCGCGATCGTTTGCCTTAATTAAAATATAGTTGGTCATAGCCGAATTCTTATTCCGTTGCAGGCACAATGCATACGTTTTTGTTCCATTCAATTCGATGACAGGGTTATTTCCAAGTTCTTTCCTCGCAATCTCTTCAATCGTCAATTGTTGTAAACTGCTTCTCTTTGTCAATGTACTACCGCCACAAGCGAAAAATAGGATTGCCACAAATGCGAGGGCAGATAAAACAAGGTTGATTCTTTGCACGGTGGGAGAAGCTAGAAATCCAAATTTTGGGAAAATGATCCATTATGTCTTTTGTTTTTTCTTTTTGGCGGCCGGGAAAAGAACATTATTCAGGATCAGGCGGAAACCCGGTGAGTTAGGATGTAAATTCAAATCAGTAGGATCCTCATACACGGTATGTTGATAGTCTTCCGGGTCGTGCCCTCCGTAGTACGTCCAAAAGCCCTTGCCGAAGACGCCGTGTAGATATTTTGCTTCGTTGATCTCTTTATTTTCGCCCATGATGACCACGTCCGATTTGATCAGGTTTTTTTTGAATCCCGTGGTCTGCCCATAAAATCCTTTGATTACTTTGGTGTGGTTCTGCGTCAGCATGGTAGGAATAGGATCCCACTTCGCAGAAAACTCAAAGATGTTAAAATAATCATTGTCCTGCCTTAGTCCCCTTTCAGGTGCGTTATTGTCAATGTCTGAAAATTCATATTGATAAGGATCACGGACAAGGTGAAAATTGGTAAATGCCAGCGTGTTGTCAAAGTTTAATTTTTCCTGCGCATGCGGATCGACGGGGTCCCCGTCATAAATCCGGTCGCAGATGTCGGTACCGTCTGCTGCCACTGCGATATCGAATGAATCGGTCGCCGAACACATCGCAAAAAGAAAGCCGCCACTGGCTACAAATTCTTTAATGTGCTTGGCCACGGCAAGTTTTAATTGTGAAACTTTCGGAAAGCCGTGCTTCCTCGCCATGTCCTCTGCTTCTTTTTGCTGCTCGAGGTACCATGGCATATTTCCAAAGCTGCCAAAGAATTTACCATACTGACCGGTGAAATCTTCGTGGTGCAGGTGAAGCCAGTCATATTTTGTTAAATCGCCTTTCATCACCTCATCGTCAAAGACCACATCGTATGGGATTTCTGCATACGTGAGCACCAACGTCACAGCATCATCCCACGGTTGTTTTGACTTGGGCGTATAGACTGCAATCTTTGGATACTTTTCCAGCTTCATGATATCGTAATTCAACGCTGGGCTGGCAATTTCAGCCAGAATTTGGTTGGCCTCGGCATCGGAAATAATATCATAGCTCACACCTCGCACGACCAGTTCGTTTTGAACCAAGGGGTGGTATTTGCACATAAAGCTTCCACCACGATAATTCAGAAGCCAGTCAACTTCTGTATCTTTTTTGAGCACCCAGTACGCTATGCCATAAGCCTTCAAATGGTCGGCCTGTTTTCCATCCATGGGGATGAAAATATAATTTGCGAAGGCAGCGCGGCCTGCAGTCAATAAGCAAAACAAAAGGAGAAAACGCATCGTTAAAGGTACCATTATCAAAGAAACAAATTATTACCCAAGATTATTCAGAGGTAAAACGTAAAAGGCGGTATTTTTGTGCTCACACAACTGTTATTTCTTTAAATTATGCTAGAAAACATACGAGAAGGCCTGCGGTCTATCAAAGCCAATCTGCTTCGTTCCGTCCTCACGGCGGTGATAGTCACCTTTGGAATTACTGCACTCGTGGGGTCGCTGACGGCAGTGGAGGGAATCGGCTATACGCTCAATGAGAGCCTTTCTTCTCTCGGAGCCAATACCTTCGACATTTACTCCAAGAGAAACAGAGGATCCAGCCAGCAGGGAATTAAGGAAAGGGTATTTAAGCCCCTTCAGTTGAATGAAGTCCAGCGATTTATCGATCTCTACAAATTTCCAGCGAGCATTTGCTTATCGGCTGATCTTACAGGAATTGCGGAGATAAAACATCAATCTAAAAAGACAAATCCCAATATTGCCGTAAACGGTATCAATGAAGATTACATGTCTGTCAAGAGCCTGAATTTTGAAAAGGGAAGAAATTTTTCTCCACTTGAGATTCAGTATGGTTCTAAAGGTGTGGTTCTGGGGAAGAAGGTTTATGATGCTGTATTTGATTCAAATGAAGATCCCATTGGGTCTGAGGTTTCATTCAAGGGTACCCAGTTCAGGGTAATTGGTGTATTGAAAGAAAAGGGTCAGTTGGCCGAGGATAATTATGACAACACCGTTTTTATTCCGGTGATCGTTGCCAATCAAATGGCTTCTGGCCGCGGACTTGATTATAATCTCTCGGTCGCGATTCAGGATGCATCCAAGCTCGACATGGCAATGGGTGAAGCCACAGGACTAATGCGCTCAATCCGCAGGGATCAAATAGGCAATCTAAATTCCTTCGAATTGGATAAGAGTGATACGCTTTCAGAGCTAAATAATCTGATGAGCATTATTACCTGGGTGGGGCTGGGTATTGGATTTGTCACCTTGCTGGGTTCCTCGATTGCCTTAATGAACATCATGCTGGTGTCAGTAACAGAAAGGACACGGGAAGTCGGTGTAAGAAAAGCATTGGGAGCTACGCCCTTTAAGATACGTCAGCAATTCATAATCGAAGCCATCGTGGTCTGTTTGCTGGGAGGCATTGCAGGAGTAATTCTTGGAGTCATTGCAGGAAATTTGCTTGCGGGTGTCATGAATATGGCATTTGTTCTGCCTTGGCTTTGGATGGTAGTGGGACTGGTTGTTTGTGTTGGCGTCGGACTTTTATCAGGTTACTACCCGGCAAACAAGGCATCTAAATTAGACCCGATCGAATCGCTCCGGTTCGAATAATCAAGGCCCTCGTTCCAAATAAATAATTTTCTTTTCTTTGTCGCCTGGAGAGATGCCAGAGTGGCCGATCGGGGCGGTCTCGAAAACCGTTATTCGCGCAAGTGAATCCAGGGTTCGAATCCCTGTCTCTCTGCTAAAAAATATCCAAACCCAAAAGGACGTATTTTACAGTTATCAGGCTAAGTTGAAATGAGATACCTTATCTTTCTCTTATTCTCCCTAATATTTTTTCTTACAGTGATTTCGTGCGAAACGATTTCACAGAAAGAGGAGCGCTTAGCAAAGCAGTACTGTGGGAGTTGTCATTTATTTCCCGAACCAAACTTACTGGATAAGGAAACCTGGGCAAACAAAGTCTTGCCACAAATGGCTTTTCGAATGGGATTTATTAATTCTGAGATTATTAACAAAATACCACCCAATGATCTGCCCATTGTTCTCGAAATAATACCCAAGGAACCCATTATATCAATCCAGGAATGGGAAGCCATTTGCAATTATTTCAACAAGAATGCACCCGACTCTCTTACCGTGGAGGAAAGAAGTATAACGGATTCCGTTGATCAATTTAATATATATCCTTCAAGATTGTTTAGAAAATCCTTCATTACACTTTTGAAGTTTGACAGCATAAATCGGAAAATGTATGCGGGAAATCGCGCTTCGAAGTTATATGAATTGAACAGTGATTTTTCCGCCGTGGATTCTACCCAGCTCTCCAGCCCCCCTTCCCATATTGATTTCGACGACGATGATTTCGTTATTTCTGAGATGGGGATCATGGATCCAAATGATCAGGCCAAAGGAAAATTGGTAAGTATCAAAAGAAATTCTAAAACCGCATCGGTCATTCTGGATTCGCTCCAGCGCCCGGTATATTTTGAAAAGAAGGACTTTAACAATGATGGCCAGGATGATTTCGTTGTCTGTGCTTTTGGGAATTATACAGGAGGATTGTTACTTTTTGAAAGTAAAGGACATAACAAATTCGAGCGGCATTCATTAAATTCAATGCCCGGAGCCCGGAAAGTAACGATCCGTGATCTAAATGGAGATGGTCTAAAAGACATCCTTGCTTTAATGACGCAGGGTGATGAAAGATTAATTCTGTACATCAATAAGGGTAATCTAACATTTGAAGAAAAAGTATTACTACGCTTTCCGCCTGTGTACGGATCAAACTATTTCGAAATCGCTGACTTCAACAAGGATGGATATTTTGATATTCTCTTAGCAAATGGTGACAATGGTGATTACTCTATAATTTTGAAACCTTATCATGCAATACGAATTTTTGAAAATGATGGTAAAAATAATTTTCATCAATCATGGTCATACAGGATGCACGGGGCATCGCAGGCAGCAGCCGTGGACTTTGACAAAGATGGAGACCTCGACATCGCTGCCATAGCATTCTTTCCGGATTTTAAAAAGCATCCGCAGGAGAGCTTCATCTATTTTGAAAATACAGGAAATTACAACTTTGTCCCACAAACCACTGATATGGGAGCTTCTGGACGATGGCTTGTCATGGAAACTGCAGACTATGATTCCGACGGTGACACCGACATTATACTGGGTGCTGCGAATTTTAGAGGACTGGGGGCTAATAATGCTAAGACTTCGTGGTCCAAAAATCAAGCCTCACTTTTAATTTTTAAAAATAACATGAGCGAAAACAAACGTAATCCCTAAAAATTGTAAGTTCAACGAATGACATCATCAGCTAACTTTCATTAGGATTTCAGCCACCCATTCAGGGTGAAGAATAACTTTTTTTTAAATTTTTATCTAAATTAATGCGGGTTGGTCGTCATCCATTTCAAAGTGTTCGACTGTTTTTGTATGTTGGTAAAAATTTGAGCCATGAACCACCACATTCCAAAAATAGTCTGCCTGGTATTGTTTTGGGGCGTTCTGATTATTTCATGTAAGAAAAGCGATCCAGCACCTCTTGGGGCACAGGTAAATGCAAAATTCCTTGCAGGAGATAAAGGGAAAACTAAAAGTTGGAAGTTGAGGGAATTGGTTTTTCAATCCGGCACGAATCCCGCTTCAACACAAACCTTGCCTGGTTGCTTCGCGGACAACCTCTACACGTTTTCGAATAATGATTCGCAAACTTACGCAGCGACGGAAGGAACGTCAAAATGTTACAACTCCGATGCCATTGAAAGCGGTACCTGGGCTTTTACTTTGGACGGTTTACGACTAAACATCGAAGTGGATAATACGCAAACTCCCAATGGGCTCTTCTCACCAGAACCAACCTATGCTCAAGACACTGTTAAAAAAATAATATATCCATATAATTTTGGATACTCACCCTACCCGACTTTTGTCCAAAAATTGGATGATAATAATTTGATCCTTGAAATAAACTATATCGCCGGGACACATAAGTACAAATACATACTAACATTTACCCCTGCTTAATTCATCGATGATCCGGGTCTTATTTCTATTGACCTTTGTAACTTCCAATCTTCAAGCTCAGACCAATGTGGCAGTGAGTGAGAAATTTTTAGCGCTGGGGGATTCCTACACGATAGGTGAAAGCGTAGCAGAAATAGACCGCTGGCCAGAGCAACTTACGCAAGAACTTCGGGCCAAAGGGAGAAATATAAAAAGGCCACACATTATCGGTGTCACCGGATGGCGCACCGACCAATTAAAAAAGGCAATTGAAGAAGCGCATCTCCAAAGTGAGTATGGCCTGGTGTCGTTGTTGATTGGTGTTAACAATCAATATCAGAAAAAATCAGTCGAACGTTACGCTCCTGAATTTGAGGAACTGCTTCACAAGGCGATCGAACTCGCAGGAGGAATGAAGGAAAATGTTTTTGTGGTCTCTATCCCTGATTATGGTTTTACACCTTTTGGCAAGCCAAGCCAAACTGAAATCTCAAAAGCGATTGATCAATTTAATGATGTCAACCGGTTGATAACGGAAAAAATGGGCGTTCGATACATTTATATAACAGACCTGACTCGTGAAGGTCTTGCCAAGCCTGAATACGTCGCTGGCGATGGCCTGCACCCGTCAGGAAAGATGTATTCACTTTGGGTAGAAAGAATTGTCAAATCACTCGGTCTCTGATTTTATAATAACGGTGTAAGCACACGCGTCACATTGACGGCTACAATTTTATGTCCTTCCACGTTGGGATGGATGCCGTCGGCCTGGTTGAGTTTTTCGATGCCCGCAACACCCTCCAACAAAAAGGGAATCAAGACACCATCATTTTTTTTAGCGAGATCACGAAAAATAGCCTGAAAGGATGATGTGTATTCTTTTCCCATATTCGGGGGCACCATCATTCCGGCCATCACAAACTTGCAGAAGGGATACTTCTCTTTTACTTTATCAACAATGATTTGCAGATTTTTTTTGGTCTGGTCGAGTGGTAAGCCCCGTAATCCATCATTCGCTCCAAGTTCGAGTACAAACACGTCTATCCGCTGACGAAGTATCCAATCAATTCGTGTCAACCCTCCGGCGGATGTTTCTCCACTCAGCCCAGCATTGATCACTTTTACTTTTGCGCCGGCTTTTACCAGCGATTTCTCAACCAGTGCCGGAAATGCCTCTTCCTGGGATAATCCATAGCCGGCTGTAAGACTATCGCCAAAAAAAAGTATCACTTTAGTCCGGCTCGCTTGAAATAGCAGGGCAGTTACAATAAAGAGGAATATCTTGCCGACCATGTTAATGAAGATTGCGTTTAAAACAATTTTAGGTAATTAACGATTTATTTAATTATTCGTTGGCTATTCTATGGCAGAAATACTTTTAGCAGCAGAAGACCTGACCAAGGCTTATCGCTCGGGCGATAAGGAGTTGGTGGTACTGGACCACGTTACTTTTACAGTAGAGCAAGGATCACGCCTGGCAATTATTGGCCCATCAGGAAGCGGTAAAACCACGTTGTTGGGCCTGTGCGCTGGGTTGGATGTTCCGACCAAGGGCACGGTATCATTGATGGGCTTTAAGCTGAATGCCATGGATGAGGATGATCGTGCTTTTCTACGCAATCAATATACGGGCTTCATTTTCCAGAACTTTCAATTGCTCGCCACGCTCACAGCCATAGAGAACGTGATGGTACCGCTGGAACTGCGTGGGGAGCGCAACGTGCAGCCAAAAGCAAAAGAACTATTGACACGGGTAGGCCTTGGCGACCGGCTCCATCACTATCCATCGCAACTCTCTGGCGGTGAGCAGCAGCGCGTCGCCATCGCCCGAGCATTTATCACATCACCTAAAATCCTGTTTGCGGATGAACCAACGGGAAACCTCGATGAAGATAACGCAAAACAGATCATCGATCTGTTGTTTGGGATCAACGGTGAAGAAAAAACAACAATTGTAATTGTTACCCATAATCTTGAATTGGCGCAAAAGACCGATCGTATTCTGCAAATGAAAGGTGGAAAAATAGTAGACGAACGTCGCTTGTAGTATGATCGAATATATCATTAAGATCAAGCGAAACATCCGGCCAGTATGGCGCGACCGTTGGGTCTGGGTTATGGCCTGGCGTGATGCACGGCACAACTTCTCGCGGTTGTTTTTGCTGGTAGCCTCACTCATCACAGGAATTGCGGCCGTGGTTTCCATTGGCTCCCTGAATTATTCATTACAAGAGACGCTGGACCAAAATGCAAAAGAGTTGTTGGGTGCCGACCTGGTGATCAACAGTAATAAAGAATTTGAAAAGAAAATTATCAGCATCCTTGACACGGCCAAACTTACAACAGCAGGAGATGCCGAAATGGCTTCCATGGTAATGTTTATGAATACACGCCAATCGAGATTGGTGAAGCTAACGGCCTTGTATGGTGATTTTCCTTTTTATGGAAAGCTGGAGACGCAGCCAGCCAATGCGTATGATCTAATGAAATCTGGCAGGTATGCCATGCTCGATGAATCGTTGGCTCGCCAGTTTGAGATAAGTTCTGAGGATTCGATAAAGGTTGGCACTACCATATTTAAAGTAGCAGGTATTGTAACCAAAATTCCCGGCGGTGGGGCATTGACATCGACGCTGGCACCATCAGTGTATATCGCCATGCAATCGCTCGACTCAACAGGTCTCGTTCAATTTGGAAGCCGTGTAAACTACCGTTTGTTTGTTAAGACGAAGGACAATGCAGAGACAGAAAAAACAATTAATACGATAAAACCGATCACCAAGAAGCTTGGCTATTCCTATGAAACAGTGGAAAGGAGAAAAGAGGGATTGGGACGGAGTTTCGGTTCAGTGTATCAGTTCTTTTCCCTTCTTGCTTTTGTCGCGCTTATTCTTGGCTGCATTGGTGTAGCAAGTTCAATTCACATCTATGCCCGCGAGAAGCGCGACGAAGTAGCGGTCCTGCGTTGTATTGGTTCCTCCGGCTGGCAGGCTTTTAATATTTATTTCATTCAAGTCTTTTTTCTTGGATTGTTGGGAAGTTTACTGGGTGCTGTCGCAGGAGCCGGTATTCAAAAGGTGATACCATTGATTTTCAAGAATTTCATTCCGGTTGAATTGCCCTTCGCTATTTCGTGGGAGGCCGTTGCAGAAGGCTTATTGCTGGGGGCATTGGTGTCGGTGTTATTCGCGATCCTGCCACTCGTGGCGATCAGGTTTGTTCCTCCGCTCGCTGTGTTGCGCGCCGACTTTGCACCGGCTAGCGTATTCTCAAAAATGAGATGGACGGCGATTATCCTGATTTTACTTTTTCCAGTGTTGACTGCAGCCTACCAGACAAAAAGCTGGCTCACGGGATTGGCGTTTGCAATGGGACTCGCCCTGGCCCTTGTCTTCCTGGCCCTGGTGGCAATGGGATTATTAAAGTTAGTGAGGAGATTTTTTCCTAAAAATGCCCGTTTTGTTTTTAGGCATGCCTTATCCAATCTTTACCGTCCCAATAATCAAACGCAAGTGCTGATGATAACCATTGGATTGGGGGGTTTTATCATTGCTACGCTTAATATTATTCAAAATAGTCTTTTGGGCCAGGTGGAATTCACGGGAAATAAAAATCAATCCAACACCATCTTGTTTGATATTCAGCCATCGCAAAAGGCGGGTATCATAAAACTAATCGAAGATCACCACCTTCCGGTAAATCAGGTTGTACCCATCGTGACCTGTCGCATCCAGGAGTTAAAAGGCCGAAAGGTGGAGGCACTGCAAGCGGACACCGCCAATCGAGTACCTTCCTGGGCGCTTACGCGTGAGTACAGGGTAACGTACCGCGACAGCCTCCATCGATCCGAAGAAATAATAAAAGGAGAGATTCATTCGTATAAACCTGGACAAAAAGATTCGGTGTGGGTGACGCTTTCCGAGGGCATGCAAGAATCGCTTCTTGTTGATGTGGGTGACTCGCTTGTCTTTGATATTCAGGGGGTACCGCTGCGCGTGCGGATAAGTGGTATCCGCAAAGTAGAATGGCCGAAAGATCCCCCCAATTTTATATTCGTTTTTCCTACCGGTGTCATCGACAAGGCACCACAGATTTGGGTGGCGACGACACGTGTTGGTGACGTTAGTGAGGCCAATCGCTTTCAGCAGGAGCTTGTCATGACCTATCCCAACGTATCCTTGGTGGATTTACGGCTTATTTTAAGTACAGTAGAGAATCTCTTTCGAAAAATCAGCATTGTTATCAAGTTCCTGGCGCTCTTTAGTATTATCACTGGGCTTGTTGTGCTGGCAGGCGCTGTGGTGAACAGTAAGTTTATTCGCATAAAGGAAAATGTATTGTTGCGAACCATCGGAGCACGTACGCGCCAGATTATGCAAATCACCCTCATCGAATATGCTTACCTGGGATTGTTCTCGGCCCTTACTGGAATGATTTTGTCATTGGCAGGTGGGTGGGCCTTGTGCAGGTTCTTCTTTGAAGTGGCGCTAGGAGTAGCCTGGGTTGATTTATTTTTAGTGGGAGGGGCGGTCATGCTGCTTACGGTTTTCATTGGATGGCTCAATTCGCGAGAAGTGATTTCTACTCCGCCGCTGCAGATATTAAGGAAGGAGGGTTAGACATTCTTCCAAACGACCAACTCAGATATAACCCATGACCCAATAGATAGTGTAGCCAGTCCATTCTTTGATTAATACATGCCACGAGCTTAATGCTTCCATTTTTGGTATGAACAAAACATCAAATGAGAATTTTCGATGGTGACTCAGGAAATCAGTGCTGAAAGGGTCCATTGGCCAACCTGTTTTTGCAAAGCACGCTACCGACCTGCGCATATGGTTTGCGGATGTAATCAGGAGGCATTGGCCAGGAGATGTTTTCCTTTCAAGGATTTTCTTTACCTCGATGGCGGATTCGTGTGTATTGCGCGAATTATTTTCGATCAGGATATCTTCCATTGGAACACCCATGAGTTGAAGAAGGGAAGATAATTCGTCCGCTTCCCGCTCACCATTGTCGATCAAACGGCCACTGCCTCCGGAGATCAATACCTTTTTGATGTAGCCCATTTTGTACAACTGGAGGGTATGATTGATCCGATCGGCAGCCGATCCGATGTATACACGGTCTTTAGGCCCTACCTCGGATTTGGCAACACCGCATAACAAAATACCGTACTCGTATTTCCTTTGTAGTTCAGTAAAAGGAGTAACCTGAACCTCCCATGCGTGCATGGCCTCGTTCATGATAAACTCGTTGGAGAAGAAAAGCAGCAAGAGGGTGCCCGCCAGGAACAATCTTTTCTTCCAACGTTGACTTCGTACAAGCCAGGAAAGTACCAGGCAAACGCAGATGATCACCAGCGGCCTGATGAGGTAACTCAGGGTTTTGGACAAGAAGAAAAACATGGACGATGCTTATTTCTTAAGGGATATATTTTCAAAACCACCGATTATTTTTCGAAAGATATTATAATAGAGCGTGATGTAAAGAGTAATGGACATTGCCCAGATTACACAGAGATTAAAATACAGCGTGTCGATCGAGACATTCATAAAATGCTTGGCTGGCAGGTAGAACTGGGCGTCGAAATCAATAAAGTGATCGGGTTCTGGATCTTTATAAATGGGGTAAATCTTTTGGATCAACCGGTCTTTGGATTCAATAATACGGAGGGGGTCGTCCTGATTCTTTACAAGAACTCCGATGGCCTCATTCTGGTTGGATTCCCTGAAATCTTCAAAATTCTTTTTGCCTCCGAGAATCTCGGTTAGCTCTTTTACCCGGACTTCTTTTTCCTTGTTAGCGACGATGGATCGATTGGTGTAATACTGTTTTAGTGTCAGAAAAAATTGTTTTGTTTTCCGATACACCGATGAGTCGTACGTGCCGGTATGCAGCAGTTCCACCTCGGGGAAATGGTGTCTGCCAATATCGGCCAGTTCCATGGATATTTCATTTTGAATCAAATTCAAATGCGATGAAATTTCCTTCTGATCGGCTGCTTTCTTCTCGTAGTTTAAATTGACAAAATCAAGCTTTGATTCAAGGGTTGGAATGTAATAGATCTTTTTATAATCCGATTGGGCAATTACTTTATCCATTTCATAAAACTCCTTCTCAAAGTGGTTACCCTTGAATTGACCCACCATGGATGCTTCAAATGCCCATCGTGAAGTCATCATATCTCCCACGAATGGAACGGTTTCGGAGTTACCTATAAGTGGATTGAGTTTATCGAATCTCACGACCACTCCGCTCAGAATAAGTTGAGGAATAAGCAAAATGGGTATGAGTATATAAATCGTGACGGCCGAGTTAAAGGCGGCGGAAATGTTGAGTCCCAGCATGTTGGCAAAACAGGAGACAGAAAATAGAATGGCCCAGTGCGTAAAGAACATTCCCTGTATTTGCAGTACCCCGTTACCCACCAGCACAAATAGAAAAGTTTGAATGGCGGATATGATGAACAGGATTCCCATTTTTGAAATCAAATAGCTGCTGCGGCTCAAATGAAGTAATGTTTCCCGTTTTAGGATTTTCTGATCACGGAAAATTTCTTCCGCACTCACGGTCAATCCCATAAACAACGCCACGATCACGCTCATAAAGAGGTAGGCTGGCAAGTTCAGGTTCTTCATGAAAATATAGCCTGAATGATAGGGATTGTCGGCATTGTAATAGCGTGTGATAAAAGCAAGGAGGAAGGCAAGCAGTGGAGCTTCCAGCAAGTTAATGGCCAGGTATTGACGATTGCTTAATTTGGACAATAGGTCACGAAGGCCAAACAAGCGGATTTGCTTGAGCCAGCCGGGGAGGTGCAGGGTGGAGTAAGGAGGCTCAATGGAAGGCTTAAAGGGAGGTATCTTAATTTTCTCTCTAAAAAAATGATTCCAGAGCTCGGGGGCAATTTTTCGTTCATTTGTGAAATT
Organism: Cyclobacteriaceae bacterium; assembly: GCA_025350305.1. Lineage (GTDB taxonomy): Bacteria > Bacteroidota > Bacteroidia > Cytophagales > Cyclobacteriaceae > ELB16-189. The sequence goes on from JANXYC010000188.1 coordinate 20,972, forward strand.
GCCGAACTCGTCAATCACTTTTGTTTCTATGATATTGAAGATTTGTTCTGGATTTACATTGCCGCATTCCGGGCATTCCCCCTGATCACTATTGACAAGGTTGATGTTTTGTTTAAAGTAGGTGACGGCATCTACCGGATTGCCATAGTAAATCTGGTAGCCACCTGTATCAAGAATCACCAGGCGGTCAAACATCTTGAATATGTCTGAACTTGGTTGGTGAATGACGGCAAATACAAGTTTGCCTTTTAGCGCCAGTTCTTTCAAGAGATCGATAATATTTTCCGAATCGCGTGAGGAGAGACCGGAAGTGGGCTCATCCACAAAAAGTACGGACGGTTCCCGTAGCAATTCCAGTCCGATATTAAGACGTTTGCGCTGCCCTCCGCTGATAGTCTTTCGGAGCGGTGATCCAACAATCAAATCTTTTGTTTCAAGCAAGCCGAGGTCATCCAGGGTGTGAAGGACGAGGCGTTCGATTTCGTTCCCGGTTAGATTATTGAAACATAGTTTGGCTGCAAAGTAAAGGTTTTGATATACCGTCAAGTCTTCAATAAGAAGATCGTCCTGTGGCACAAAACCAAAAACGCCTCGCACTTTTTTTTGTTCGCGATGAATATCGATGCCGTTGATAAGCACAAATCCATTGGAAGGTTTTTCAGATCCGTTCAATACCTGGAGCAACGTAGACTTGCCAGCGCCACTGGCGCCCATCAGGGCAATCAGGTTGCCGGACTCTTCAGTAATGTTCACCTGTCGAAGCCCCAGCTTGCCATTTTTGAATTGATAGGAAATGTTTTTAGCCTCGAACGTGGTGCGAGCTTCTCCTTCAAATTTCTTGAATTGGCTCAGCGTTTCGCCAAAGTAAACAGGATCGGCCCCTTCCCATCGAATGCTGCTTCCATGGGCAAGGGGATTAATGTTCGACGATTTTTGTGGAACACCATTCAGGTAAATATCTCCGCGGCCGGTGTATTTAAAAAAGTAGAGATCACCGGAGCTCAAATGCAAAATTGCGATTGTGCCATCCAGTTTATCACGAAAGATATGCTTACAGTTATTGGGTTTCTCAGTGATTGAATCGATGATCAGGATCTTTTCGGAATCAAAGTTATTTCGATGATCACCCAAAATATAGTGCGTCATCAAATCAATTTCGGAACTGCTTACGTTGAGTGCGGCTCCGATCATTTTGGCGTATCGGTTCTCCTTTTCTGAAATGAATCCATCAGCCATTATCACACTCATCAGCTCCAGCAGAATAATGGCTTTTTGTTTTTGCGTTACATCCTGATTGATCTCAACACACAATTCCTGAACATTCTTTTCCTGGTCCTCTGGCAAGTCGCGTGCGAATTCATCAAAGAACGCTATCTTCTCCATAACGGCTTTGCGACCGAGGTGATCATTTAAAAACGCAAGCACGTAATCACGCTCTTGCGTCGTCACCTGGTCTTCTTTTGCTACGATGGCAAATAAGCGGAGGATAGCTTTCAGGACGGGTTCACTCATGGGAAAGAAAAGATTATAACCTAAATATACAAGTAGATCGAAAATACAAGAAAATAAAAAAGGGATTGGTAAAGACCCAATCCCTTTTTTATAGTCAAAAAGGATATTATTGCACGATATCGCCTCTCAGTTTTTCCACCAGGCGTGTAATTTCTTCCAGGTTCTTATCGGTCAGCACCATGTTTGCTTTATTATTTTTGATTTGCTCGTCAATGTTTAAGGAATTAAAGCTTGATTCAAGGCTTTTTAGGTCAGCGACAATCATGGGTATGGGCCCCGTTTGATCTACTGAGCTAAGCATTTTCGTAACTTCACCAACCGATTTTTTCTGATCAATAATGATGCGCATGAGCGGAGTCAGCACAAGATTCCTCGCGTCGTCGGGAAGAATATTTTTGGGATACGATTTGATGATGCCCGTAGAAATATAAAGACTTTCGACAAAACTGCCGGTCACCAAAAGAGCACCGAGTTTGCTGCGGTCGCCATCCCGCAGATATTTGTCCGTCTTCTGCATGGCATCATTCAGGAGTGCGGCCAAGGAGTCTTTATTGGCAATGTTTGCCTCAAATTTCTCCAGCGTTGTACGGTCAAAAGAACCGGTTATTCCAAGTTTGTCGGCCAGGCTTTTGCAGACGTTCAGGTAATCAATCGATTCCTGTGTTTTTTCATAGGAACTCAGGTAACCTATATCGGCTGTATATATACCAAGGTTAAGGGCGGCCTTATCAGGTTGTGATCCGTAGGCGTCAGCCTTCTTACGGTCATTTATCAGGCTTTGATTGAACTCAGCTCCTGTCTGCTCAAGGAGGTATGGTATCTCGGAAGGAGGAGGAATATTATACGCAATGTCTTTGATTTCCTCTTTCAACGACTTTTGAGCTTCATCGAATTCAGTTGAGTTTTTGTCTTTGTCGCCTTTAGGGCCACATGACGAAAGTCCGAAAGAAGCAACAAGCGTGAGGACCAGTAAAGCATTGGGTTTGAATTTCATAGGTGTGTGATTTTTTATTTAAAGGGTCATAAGTTGCCTAATCCGGGTAATACCATGATGCTTGAAACCTTTTAACAGGCTTTTCACGGTTTTTACGTTTAGGCCTCCAATTTTAGCATATTTTTCCTAACGGAAGAACACCAAAGAAATTTAATTTTACCCGCTGGAAAGAAATTCCGTAGTATTGCAGCGTTTTTTTTGGCCCTTAGCTCAGAGAGTCGGCACTGACTCTCCTGACGGGAGAGTCAGTCACCTCTCAACTTGTGGGCCCTGTTGGATTTGAACCAACGACCACCTGATTATGAGTCAGGTGCTCTAACCGTCTGAGCTAAGGGCCCATGTAAACGGCTGCAAGTTTAAAGATTTAATTGCGACTATGAAAAAATAAGAAGTACACACGCGTTTCAGTTGATGACTACCAGAAGCGCCTGGCATTAATCGACAAAGGAGTCTTGAACAAATTCAACACTACCTATCAGATGCTGCATCTGAACGGCTATTATGAAGGTTTGCTTAACGCTGATGCAATTCAAATGTTGACCTCAGCAAATTTTATCGAAAACTGAGCCGTAAAGCAAGAACTTCCTCATTATCTTTCAGTCGAACTAACTATGGAACTAACTGCTAAGAAAATCTTCCTGCATCTGGGTCTCTTTCTTTTAACCTTTGTCACTACCACGTTGGCAGGAACGGAATGGGTACATGGCAAATCAGTGTTCATGCAAGGGTATTCCTGGCAGGACTTTGTAAGTGGCATGCCATACTCCGTTCCATTTCTCCTCATCCTAACAGCGCATGAATTTGGGCATTATTTCACCGCCATCCACTACAAGATCAGGACCACCTTGCCGTATTATATTCCCCTGCCTCCTTTTCCATTGATGTTTGGTACACTGGGTGCACTGATTCGACTGAAAAGCCGGGTCCCGACCAAACAACAGAATTTTGACATTGGTATTGCCGGACCGCTGGCGGGCTTCGTGATAGCCATTGGAGTTTTATGGTATGGTTTCGCCACCTTGCCACCGCCTGAATATATTTTCCAGTTTCATCCTCAGTATGAGCAATTCGGATTGGATTACGCAACATTTGTTTATGCACCCCCTCACCTTCAGGATGGCACTGTGGATGTAATCATTGGAAAAAACTTACTTTTTTTATTTTTTGAAAAATATGTTGGCGACCCGGCCCGTATTCCAAACGTTCATGAAATCATTCACTACCCATTTTTATTTGCAGGATTTTTGTCTCTTATTTTCACCAGCATCAACCTGCTTCCCATTGGCCAGTTGGACGGCGGTCATGTACTGTATGGTTTGCTGGGCTTCCGTGGCCACCGAAGTGTTGCTTCCGTTGTGTTTATTGTTTTTTTGTTTTATGCCGGCCTTGGAGTCATTGTACCGGGCACCACATTACAACTTTTTGGTTGGACGATACCTCATATAATGACCATCCTGTTGTTTATTGGCTTTCTGTATACCTGTCTTTCGGGATTAAGGTGGGGATGGCAAAATCAATTAATGGTAGCCGTTATACTCTTTTCAATTCAGTATTTCCTTGCGTTGTACTTTCCAACTATCCGGGGTTATTCGGGATGGTTGTTGTTTGCTTTTATGATTGGTCGTTTTATTGGTGTCTTGCATCCTCCATCAGAAATAGAAGCACCTCTTACCCTTGGAAGAAAAGTTTTAGGCTGGATCGCCTTGGGAGTTTTTGTGGTGTGCTTTACGCCGGCACCCATCGACCTGATCATGGTCAGTCCGCCCGCACCATGATTTTTTCTGTGTAGAATTTTCCTTTTAGCAAGTAGCGAACCACAACCAGGCCAGAAACTGGTGAAACGAAGCTAAGTGATTTCGAATCACTGAGTTGTTGCAGTTCTATATCAATTCTCCTTCCGGTGATGTCAAAAACCAGGACACCTTCAGCATCCAACGGCAAATAGCAAATTCGGGTAGTGGGATTTGGATAGATTGGTTCGGATACGTTTGTTGTTTCAAGACCCGTAGTGAGCGCCTTGAGCTTTGGATTACCAAACCCCGGTCGGACCATCATGCTGCCCTTTACCGACACATTCTGCACCCAGGTGCCGTTGGTGTTATAGTAAATTTTATCACCGTTATCAGTATTCTTATCCAGTCCAACCGGTATTGATGCACTGGAAAGTTGTTTCCAGCCGATGTAGAAGTTACTGTTTACCGCAACCGGCGGGTCAAGTTTATAGCGCACGAATTTATTTTTAGTTGTTCGGGCAACCAAAATATTTTGCTGATACAAAATTGATGAAGCGGCATCCGACAAATTGCTGCGTACCTGAAGCTGCAGCGATTGACTTGTATTATCTCCAAACTCAGGAAAATAAATATCCACGTTGACCAATGTATCCGGTTGGTTGGACTTATTAAGAAATTTGAAGGCCAGGTAGGAGCCTGATTGATTGAGACCTGCGCCGTACTCCGCAGAGCCATCATCATAGGCATAATAGGAAGATAAAACATACTTGCTCCGTATACCATCATTCACACGAAAATCAATTGGACTGTACTTAGCAGGATCGTAGTCACCGTTCTGTGCAGGCAGCACATTGTCTTTTGTGGCCATGGAGAACGAAATATTGATTCCAATGGAATCAGCCAACGGGTTAAAGTCACTGATGGCGGGAATCTTATTTAATGTAAGATTCAAAAATTGTAATCCGTTAAGCGTTGTTAAGGGATCCTGGGCTACATCCAGTGTAACATTTGCAGCGGTAGCAGGCTGATGACCGATTTTTGTGGTGATGTTGGCTTTCGTATTATAATCAAAAGGCTGAATGTTGTCTGCCCTTAAATTGTAGAGATCAAGCGATGGTTTTTTAAGATTTCCGTTTGGATTCTGTAAAAAATGTTTTATCGGCATCGAATAGTAATCAACAAAGAGGGAGCTAAGAGAAGAAGAGACGGTGCGGTCGGGATAAGAGGTGTCGCCAGCAGAGCGACCAGAATTCAAATAAACATAGTCTACATTCCAGGTATCATAAGGCCCTGAAAGCCGGGCAAAGTTTTGAAAGCGGAATTGAAAATCAGCGTGATAAAAACGATCATCTGCAACAGGAAGAATGACCTGATAAAAAACATCCGGCTGAATCGCGTTACTATTTTCTACTGTGTATACGGTTTCCCACTTCTTATCGGAATTCTTAAACGAGAGAATAAGCAGATCGCCATTGTCGGGCGCCTCTCCATAACCTTTGACCTGATAGTAAAAGCTACTATAGACCGTATTGCGAAGAGCAGGATCGATCAGATCCATCCGGATGGGCAGCGATACCAGTTTATCGGCCAGCCCTTTTGCGAGCGCATCATTGACATTATACGGTTTGCCCAGCGAATCAACTCCGTCAAAGGTGACTACGTTCTTTGAAGGCTGCCGGATACCGAGACCATTGCTCAGAAATACGGATTTGCCAAATAGCCATAGATTTTCCTGTGGATAGGTAAGAGAATCAGAGTATGAAAAATCATCCCAAAAAGGAAGGTTTAATGGACCGGATGCCTGCAACCTCGATGAAGGAAACTGTTTTGAAGAGATGGTGGAGCGTGATGCGTTGGAAGCAAGCGGGTACTCAACCAATTGTGCGTAGGAGGTAGATAACAGGAGCAGGGTTACGAAATAACATATTTGGATTTTCACGCTACTCAATGGAGATTCTTTTCATTTTCATTCTCTTCTTCCTTGAGTTGGTAACCTCTCGGCCCAATCCACAAATCGATCGGATCGCCAATACTCACCGAGTCACCTGCCGCAGGGAGTTGTTTTAAAACGTAGCTAACGATGTCCGTAGTATCCACATCCTCAGGAATTTGAACCGAACCAAGGTGCAGACTTAGATTTCCCAATCGAAGGAGCACGTTTTGATAGGAGAGACCCACCATATTCCCCATCAGGAAATCCTTGGGCCCGCCTCCGTCACCCACCACAAGATCAATTACGGACCCTTTTGGAATACGAGTGCCGGGCGTAATCACCTGCCCATTCATTCGTATTTCAATTAAGAGGTCACGACTTGGATGTCGCTTATAAATAATACGGCCCCGTTTTAATTCGTTGCTTCTCAAAATTGCTTCGGCTCCGACAAGGGAACCTGAATTGCCCTCGCCAAATAAATTCGGCAAGGGTAATGTCGGCGTTGATTTCCGGTTAATGGATATGAGAATCTTGCGATTATCCTTTACCTTATGACCAGCCTTCGGATACTGCTGTAGCACGGTGAGGGGAGGATGCTCGGCCGAATAGGAAGAATCACCTACCTCATAACGAAGTTGCAACGGATCAAGGAGGGCTTCAAGTTCAGTGATATTTTTTCCAATAAGATCCGGCATCTCAATTTCTGCACCATGGTTGGTAGCGTTCGGCAAGTAAACATAGAAGAACCCGACAGCCAGTAACAAAACGATCCCAATGGCAAGGCATAAATTTGCCAGCATCGCACCCAATGTATTTGACCGAAATGGAAATTTAATTTTCATTTCTAAAATTTTAATGAAGAGGCAAAGTTATGCTGAATTCGATCATTCATTTTATTTCTTTCAATCGCCAGGTTGATTAGTTTCGAAATCAGATCGGTAAAGGAAATACCCCGTTCCCTCCACATCATTGGAAACATACTTGAATTTGTAAAGCCGGGGATGGTGTTGATCTCGTTTACGTAAATCTCACCTGCGTCAGAGTAAAAAAGATCCACCCTGGCATAATCTTCACATTTTAGCGTTTCAAATGCCCGTACAGACAGTTCCCTTATTTTTTCAATTACGTTTTTTGGGAGTTTCGCCGGCACATCGATCGTCACGGCTTTTCCGTCCACATATTTTGCATCAAACGTATAGAACTCATAATCCTTGCTAATGATGATTTCGCCAGGTAGCGATGCCTGCGATGGCGTGTTACCGAGTATGCCACATTCAATCTCCCGTCCCTTTATATATTGCTCAAACAGCAGTTCATGATCATAGCGGAATGACTCCTCTACAGCCACCGCAAAATCTGCTTTTGACTTTACTTTTGTAACACCCACCGAAGAGCCCAGGCTTGCCGACTTGACCATGAACGGCAGGCCCAGCTTATTCTTAATTTCTTCGAACGCCGGTC
>JANXYC010000197.1 GCA_025350305.1 Cyclobacteriaceae bacterium
ACCTACTAATCCGGTTAAGAATCCAATGACAGAACCTTCAATAATCACCAGAAAGGTGCGGAAGCGTTGGTTATCAGATGTAAATTTTTTTCTTCCACGAATCATGGGGACGGCCGCAAGTATCATCAGCACCGCAAATAACCCCAGCACGAGAAGCCGTTTTGTAAAGACAAAGTCACCGGCAGTAAAAATGATGTCGGGAATAGCGGGGAGTACCCATTTACGAGTACAAAAAATACTGAAAATTGAAGGAATGCCAAACATAATGCCTGTCCGGACGCTCACCAGGTGCTGACGATACTTTGGAATGGCACCCACCAGACTGGTGACGCCCACAATAAACAACGAGTAGGCCGATGCCTGAACCGGTTCTACCTTGAAGAGATATACAAGAATTGGTATAGAAAGTATGGAACCACCACCGCCCAGAAGACCCAGGATCAAACCAATAAAAATAGATGCCAGGTATCCAAAGAATTCCACCGAGTTGTATTTGCTGAAAACTATAACCTCTCTGACTGGATTAAAAGTGTTACGTGCAGAAAATTCAAAGTCTATGGAGGAACCAGAATATCCGTTTATCGTAGTTTATGAAATTCCGCAAGGAATGCATCCGGGTATTTTTTTCGGATGGACGCCATAAATTTATCTGCTTTGTCACGATTTGAGAATTGGCCGAGTATCAAACTATAGTATTTTACTCCATTGAGTATTTTCACCTGCACGGTAATCTTTTTCTTGTACGAACTTTTAAGATTGTCAGCCAGGCGCATCAGGTTTACCAGCTCTTGATAGGTGCCAATCTGTATGCCGAAACCTTTTGGTTCCTTGCGTTCTATTTCAAAGTCATAAAATTCTTTTTCATCCACGGATACCCGGTCAATCGCCTTGATCTCCATCCCGCTCTTGCCATCACCGGCATCCAGCACTTCGATTTTAACGTCTGTCAGACCTTGATTGACAAAACCCAATTTTTCGGCGGCTGACTTTGACAAATCAATGATCCGGCCATCCACATACGGCCCTCGGTCATTCACTACAACGTCCACGGACTGATTATTTCCGATGTTAGTCACGCGCACTTTTGTGCCAAATGGAAGCGATTTATGCGCCGCAGTAAGTTTGCTGTGTTTGTATTTCTCTCCACTCGCAGTTTGGTGGCCTTCAAATTTGTCGGCGTAGAAGGATGCTTTACCGGTTTGATGTTGGGCGAACGAAAAGCTGGCTAAAAAAGTAAGAGCCGATACAAAAAATAGTCTTTTCATGACTCAAATATAGCTTTTGATCTTTTGAATTTGGGGGTCGCTAGCGGGGTTTTACAAAATACAGCTGATTCAGCAGCAGGATTAAATCTGAATTAGCGAATGATCACATTTGCCATTAGCTTTGCCCGGCAAGTAATCGATCCTAATTTATTTGCCATGGCCCTCAATCCTGCCAAGTTCCTTTTTGAAGCACTCACCTACGATGATGTGCTCCTCGTCCCAGCGTACAGTGAAATACTTCCACGGGAGACAGACACGTCCACCCACCTCACAAAGGGCATTAAATTGAATATACCAATTCTATCGGCAGCGATGGACACGGTGACGGAGTCGGCATTGGCCATCGGTATGGCCTTGGAAGGCGGCATTGGGTTCATTCACAAAAACATGAGCATCGAAGCGCAGGCCGACCAGGTGCGCAAAGTGAAGCGATCACAGAGCGGACTCATCCTCGACCCCATCACCTTGCGCATAAACTCTACGGTGCGGGATGCGGAAAAGATCATGCGTGAATTCAAGATCGGTGGGATACCCGTGATCGATGGAAATGGAAAATTGGTTGGTATTATCACCAACCGTGACCTACGCTTTCAGAAGGACATGTCCATACCGATTGAAAAAATCATGACTAAAGACAATCTCATCACTGCGCCGGAAGGAATAACGCTGGAGCAAGCCGAGATTCTTTTGCAGGATTATAAAATTGAGAAGTTGCCGATTGTAAATAAGAAGGGAAAGTTGACGGGATTGGTAACGTATAAAGACATCCTTAAAAAGAAGAACAAACCCAATGCCTGCCAGGACCAGTTTGGACGACTGCGCGTAGGCGCTGCGGTGGGCGTAACGCACGATATTATTACGCGCATTGAAGCCCTAAAGGCGGCTGGCGTGGATGTGATCAGCATTGATACTGCCCACGGGCACTCGAAAGGGGTGATTGATGCAACAAAGCAGGTGAAGAGGAAATTTCCGGAAATGGACCTTCTCGTTGGCAACATTGCCACGGGGGAAGCAGCAAAGGCATTGGCGAAAGCAGGAGCCGACGCCATCAAAGTGGGTGTGGGACCAGGAAGTATTTGTACAACGCGTGTGGTGGCCGGTGTTGGTCTCCCTCAATTGTCAGCCGTCTATGAAGCGGCCAAGGCAATCAAAGGTTCGGATGTTAAGATCATTGCCGATGGAGGCGTTCGCTTCTCCGGAGACATGGTAAAAGCCATCGCCGCCGGGGCCGACTCCATCATGATCGGCTCACTGCTGGCAGGTACGGATGAAGCTCCGGGTGAAATGATCATCTACGAGGGAAGAAAATTTAAGTCCTACCGCGGAATGGGTTCGATTGAGGCGATGGACGATGGATCAAAAGACCGCTATTTTCAGGATGCCGAGGAGGACATAAAGAAACTTGTGCCGGAGGGAATATCGGGTCGTGTGCCATTTAAGGGCCTTGTGTCGGAAGTATTGTACCAGTTGGTAGGGGGACTTAAAGCCGGTATGGGCTATTGTGGAGCAAAGAACATTGCAAAACTCAAACTGGCGAAATTTGTGAAGATCACCGTAGCGGGTGTGACGGAAAGTCACCCTCATGATATCACCATTACGCGGGAGGCCCCGAATTACAGTAGAAAGTAATTTTAAACTTTGCGATCTTAGCGTACCACTTCTCGTAAAAGCACCGGGAGGTAAAGAATGATTTTGTGAAAACCAAAGCACTCATACGACTTACATTTCTTGCGGCCATCGTCACATGGTTGGTGATGCTTTTTTCAGATGTCACCGTATTGTTCAGCGACCTCAAGGGTCTGACACCGGATGTTCCGGTCTGGCTCCCCAAGGTCATGTTGGACCTATATGTAATCAGTGTCTTTTATTATTACAAATTCAAAATTGAGCGCGATGAGTCGCTCAATTTTACAGATCTTCTCTGGCGGGTTTTTGCAACAGGGCTGGTGGCTACGGTCCTCTCTCTGTCGCTGAGGGTGCTGGACTTCTTGTTGGGATCCACCAAACTTTCTTCCAATATCTTTTTTATTGATGTTGAATATCTCGTCAACCTGGGGCTCCTCCTGAGCTTTCTGATAGCAGCAGGCACTTGCTGGAAACGTCTGATCTTGTATCAAAAATCCAAGTGGCTTATTCGTGGATGGCTGGTGTTTGAAATGTTGCTGCTGATCGTATTGCTATCCGATAGTTTGCAGATTATTTTCAAGGAATGGCTTTTCACGTCAATCAGTATTCTCACTGGGCTCCTGTCACTTGTGCTGTCTGCCAACATGAAATGGGTAGCCTACCTCAACTTTAAGCAGAAGTGGACCAGTCTACTGTTGTTGCTGTTGTCCTTCTTCTACCTCGGTTATTTTCTTTTTACCGTGATTCATTTTTCAGATGAAATAAAATTGCAGTCCATGGCATTTCTGGACTTTCAAAACCATGTTTTCAACATATACCTCTTTTCATTCGTCATGCTCTATAGCATCTTCTCCTTCCTGGTGATTCTCTTCAATTTGCCCACCTCTTCCGTCTTTGAACAAAAACTGGAAGAAGTTGTCAACTTTCAACGCATCAGCCAATCGGTTCAGACGGAGCAGAGTGAAGAAAGTGTTTATAAAATTTTGCTGGAGAGCTCCGTGAGTTCTGTCTTTGCGGACGCTGCCTGGTTGGAGATAAAAGGTGAACAACAGCAAAGCCGACTCCAGACATACCAAATCACCGAGAGTGATGCCCACAAGATCCAGGAGCATCTTAATGGTAGGCATGTGAAGGGAATTCTGGACCAAAGCAGCGACAAGACAAAAAATCTTTCGAATCACCTAGCGACCCTGAAGGGCACGCGCTTTCGTTCATTGATGGCGTTTCCGGTTCAGGTCAAAGGAGAAAAAATAGGCACGCTGGCGCTACTAAAAGAGCTACCGGAGGGTTTCAATAAAGAAATGACCCAGATTGTTTCAGCGTTCGCGAACCAGGCAGGAATTTCAATCGAAAACTTCCGGTTGTTAAAAGAGGCCATTCAAAATGAACGCTACAAAGAAGAATTGAAAATTGCGAAGATGGTTCAGAAGAGTTTGCTTCCGGACAAATTGGAAAATGATAATGACTTTGAAATTTCTGCCTTTTCGGAATCGGCTGATGAAGTGGGGGGTGATTATTATGATACACTTCGAATCAATGACCATCAGGTAGGCTTGATTATCGCCGACGTATCAGGCAAAGGCACGACGGCAGCCTTTCACATGTCGCAGATGAAAGGGATTTTTCACAGCCTTGCACAGGAAGCATTGGAGCCCAAAGTATTTATGATGCGTGCAAATCAAGCACTCAAATATTGTCTTGAACGGGGCTCCTTCATTTCGGCGACTTACTTCGTGGTAGACTCCAAAGAAAAAATGATTTATTACTCACGGGCCGGACATTGCCCTGTGCTGATTTACCGTGCAGCCTCCCGGAAAGCAGATTACCTTATTGACAAAGGTGCGGCCCTTGGAATGGTGAAGGGCAAGGATTACTGCAACTTCGTAGAGACAAACACGCTCCCATATGCCAGTGGAGACATCATGGTACTTTTTACCGACGGTATCACAGAAGCAAAGGGCCCTCGGGGAGAAGAGTTTGGATTGGATCTTTTAAAGAAAACGATTACCGAAGTGGTTATTCGCGGGCCAAAAGAGATACAGGAACATTTGATTAAAAAACTTTACGAATACACAGGGACAGAAGAAATAGATGACGACTACACAATCCTGATTGTGAAGTTCAGGTAAAAAACATAAAAAAAACTAATACGTTTAAAACATATGGTCCACATCAAGCGATTACAGGAAGACGGAGCCGACATTCTGGCGGTCGTGGGCGAGATTGACGCCAGTTCCTCCATCGAACTAGACCTTGCCATAGCGAAGAGTGTAGGCGAGGGTTCAACCAAAATTCTGGTGGATTGCAGTGCGCTGGAGTATATCTCTTCCGCTGGACTAGGCGTCTTTATGTCGTATATAGAAGAGTTCCGGGACAAGAATATCCGGATGGTGCTGTTTGGCATGAAGGAGAAAGTGGCCAATACCTTTCAAATACTTGGCTTGGCAGATTTGCTCCATATCAGCAGCAACAAACTGGAGGCAAAGAAATTACTAAATGAGTTATCAGTATAACATCGGCTGCAGCCTGGAGAACCTAAAGGGCGTCCGCGACTTCATCCGGAAGTCGTTGCGGAGCCATGTTGTGTCTGATGTTGTCTTAAATGAAATCATCTTAGCGCTGGATGAGATGTGCTCGAATCTCATGATCCATGCGCACCATTGTAATCCCGACCATCACCTGGAAATGCACATTGATATACCGCAAAAAGGGAAATTCATTTTTGAAATTATGGACGATGGCGAGATGTTTGATATCAATCGCTTTCATGAGCCCGATATCGACAACCTCGTACATGAAAAGCGAAAAGGCGGACTGGGAATCCGTCTTGTGAAATCGATCATGGATGAGGTGGTTTACACCAACCTTAATGGCCGGAATGTGTGCCGGCTCACCAAAACGATCAAATAAATCACTTTTGGGTATACGGTCACACCTCGTATTTTTGCACGTTTTAACAACCAAAAATTGTGCAAAAGGGCTTATTCATCGTGTTGGTGGTTTTGGCGGGTCACGCCTGGGGTCAGAGTCTGAGGCCACGTACTCTTTTTTTGATACATGAAAAACCCGTTTATACTGACGAATTCATCTATCTGTATAAAAAGAACCATCTAAAACCCGAAGATTTTACGGATCAAAAGATCAATGAATACCTTGATCTGTTTACCAACTTCAAACTAAAAGTAACCGAAGCCAAGGCTCGCGGACTTGATACAACCGAGGCGTTTAAAAAGGAATTTAAAACCTACCGGGAGGAACTTAAAAAACCCTACGTTGCCGAAAAAGATGCGCTCGACCGGCTAACAAAAGAAGCCTATCAGCGATTGATGGAGGAAGTGAAAGCTTCCCATATCCTGATCACGATAAAACCGGAGGCCACTCCAGCCGACACGTTAATTGCCTACGACAAAATCGTAGCAACCCGCGAAAGGATTTTGGGCGGTGAGGATTTTGAGAAAGTTGCACGAGAAGTTTCGGAGGATCCATCGGCTAAATCAAATGGGGGCAACCTGGGTTATTTTACTGCTATGCAAATGGTATATCCGTTTGAACAAGCTGCGTACAAGTTAAGCGTTGGAGAGATTTCAAAACCGGTTCGTACCCGATTCGGTTACCATCTGGTGAAGGTCACGGACCGAAAGCCTGCACGCGGAGAGGTAGAAGTGTCGCACATCATTCTGCGAACTGGGACCGGTGATGGCGCCAAAGTGAAGAACAAGATTCTTGAAATCTATGATCAGCTGCAGGGAGGCAGAAGTTGGGAAGAACTTTGCAAGGAATATTCTGAGGATCAGGCTACCAAAGACACGGGGGGTAAACTGCGACCCTTTGGTGTGGGGGCACTGCCGGGTGTGCCAGAGTTTGAGGTGGTCGCCTTTTCCCTGAAAGAACCGGGTGAAATTTCAGATCCGTTTCAATCGGCGTATGGTTGGCACATTGTACGGCTGGAAAAAAAAATTCCCGTTCCCCCATTCAAGGAGGTAGAAACTGCACTCAAGCGAAAAGTAGCTCGTGACGAACGATTGCAAATAGCTGATCGTAAGCTCCTGGAAGCAAAAAAGATTCAGTTTGGCCTCTTGGGAAACAATGACGTAAAGACGCTGATCATGTCATTTGCTGATTCGAGCCTGCAAATGGGAAAATGGAAATGGAAGGGAGATGATTTGATTAAGACAAAAACTATTTTCACTCTTCAGCAACACAATTATACGGCCGGCGAATTCATCTCGTTCATTGAAAAAAATCAACTTGTTTCCGCGGGTTCACCAACGACCGCCATGACACAGTTATACGACCGGTTCCTGGAAGAAAAACTCGCTGAAGTTGAAGAGGCCAAACTGCTTGCGGAAAATCCTGATTTTGGAAATTTGCTTACGGAATACAAAGAGGGCATTCTTCTTTTTACCATTATGGAAAAAGAAGTGTGGAATAGGGCACCAGAAGATACGCTTGGATTGAGAAAATTTTACAATGAGAACAAAGAAAAATATAAGGCAGGTGACCGCGTTCGCGCAAAGGTCTTGGCCACGACTAACAAAAATTTCCTCGAAGAAGTAAAGAGAAAGATAGCCGCCGGAGACTCGATTAAAGGTGGTGATCTGAAAAAGTTCAGTTCAATCCAGCCCATGCGTAACTATGAGCGGGGTCAAAGTAAAGCAGTAGACAGGTCACCGTGGGCGATTGGTTTGCACAATGTCGATGTGGACGAAACCTATTATCTTGTTGAGATTGAGAATTTAGTACCGCCCGGTTTAAAAAGTTTTGATGAAGCACGCGCTCAAATTGTCTCTGACTATCAGGAGATGCTGGAAAAGAAATGGGTGGCCCAGCTGAAACAGAAATATCCCCTGAAAATCAATAAGAAAGGCAAAAAATTCGTTCTAAAAGAATTAACCAAAAAGTGAATAAGAGCAATAACTATAGGTTTGGACTGGCGGGCATCGCACTTCTTACAATGATCGTGGCGGGCTGTGATCTCATCCGGATGAAAAAGGAGGAGCCGGTTGCTGTTCCTTCGCGAAAACCGGTTGCCCGGGTAAATGATAAGTATCTCTATCAGGACGAGCTGGTAGGAATCGTTGATCAAAACTCGACCGCCGATGACAGTGCAGCCCGCACAACTGCCTATATCAACAGTTGGATCAGGAAGCAACTTATCATCGGTGAAGCCATGAAACGCATAGATATCAATGAGGCAGAAGTTGAACGAAAAGTACTGGACTATCGATACAGTCTTATCGGTTATGAATACCAGAATTTTTATATAAAGCAGCACCTCAACGACAGCATTTCAGAGACGGAAATTGAAATCTATTACAAGGGACACTCGGACAATTTTATTTTAAAGCAAAATATTGTGCGCGGTACATACATTAAAGTACCAAAGACGGCCCCCCGCACAAACAAAGTAAAAGAGATGATTTTTTCTAAAAAGGAGAAAGATCAAAATGAATTAAAATCTTACTGCCTGAGTTTCTCTGTGGCGTATCATCTGAGTGACAGCTCCTGGATAGAATTTGATAAGCTGGTGGTGAACTCTCCGATGGCGGAGATACCAAACAAAATCCAGTTTCTTAAAACCAACCCCTTTTATGAAACCAACGATGCCGATTTTTTGTATTTTCTGAAAGTGGAGGATTACAAAATTTCGGACAACGTTTCACCGTTGGAATTCGTGAAAGAACGGATACGAAATATTCTCTTAAACAAAAGAAAAGTAGAACTTGCGAGAGCGTTGGAAGATGAAGTCTATGAAAATGCCGTTAAACAGAAGAATTTTGAGATATTTAATCAGTAGTCTCCTACTGATTGGGGCATGGCAGAGCAGCCTGGGACAGGCGGCAAAAGGCTTTGTGGCCGATAAGATCATTGCCAAGGTTGACAATTACATTGTTCTACGATCTGAACTGGAGGGGGCCTATCAGAATTATTTAGCCAATGGCGGAACCGCCTCCGAGGCGTCCAAGTGCGGGTTATTCAGTCAACTGGTTATTACCAAACTACTGGTAGCCAAGGCGGAGATCGACTCCGTCGTTGTGACTAATCTGGAGGTGGATAATAATACCGAGCAACGTATGAATATGATCCTTCAAAACTCGGGAAATTCACCTGAGCAATTGGAGCGGACGTACGGCAAGACATTGGAGCAAATCAGGTTTGAGCTGCGTGATCAGATCCGCGAACAAATGCTGAGTAACGAGATGCAGCGAAAAATTACCAAGGGCCTCAGTATTACACCTGCCGAAGTGAAACGATTTTTCAATAAAATACCAATCGATAGCCTTCCATTCTATTCAGCGGACGTCGAGGTTGGTGAAATCGTAAAGGTTGCAAAACCCAGCTCTTCGCAAATACTGGCAACCAAAAGACGCCTCAGTGAAATCCGCGATCGTATTCTGGCAGGCGAGAATTTCAATGAACTGGCAAAGAAATATTCAGAAGACCCCAGCGCACAATATAACAACGGTGAGTACGGTTACGTAGGCCGTGGTGCCATGGTTCCCACGTACGAGGCAATGGCTTTTAAGATCAAGGAAGGTGAAATTTCCCAGCCCTTTGAATCACCCTTTGGCTATCATATCATGCAGCTCATCGACCGCAGAGGGAACGAATATAACTCTCGTGGAATTTTGCTTACCGCAGTGCCCTCAAAAGACGACATTGTCCGCGCACAACAATTTCTTGACAGCCTCAGAAGAAAAATTGTGAAAGACAGCATCAAATTTGAGCAGGCAGCGAAGCAATTTTCAGACGATCAGAAATCAAAGGGATTTGGCGGTTTCTTTACTGATCAGGATGGAGGAATCCGGATTTCGATTAAGGAGCTGGATCCCGTAGTGTACTTCACGATCGACAGCATGAAGGGAGGTACCATTAGCAAACCGATCACCTATCGTACCGATGATGGAAAAGATGCGGTTCGGATTTTATATTTCAAGAAACGTCTTTTGCCACACCAGGCCAACCTGAAGGAGGATTGGCACCGGATCCAGGCAGCCGCATTGGCGCACAAAAAAGATAAAATGTTGGATAAGTGGTTCACGAAAGCGCGACAGGACGTGTTTATCAAACTTGATCCTGCCTACAAGAGTTGCAATATTTTAGAATAGCGATAATTATGAGAGTCGCCCGCGACTCAGCTGGTTTTCAATCCCTACAGGTAACTTAACACCGAATGCAAAAATTTTCCAATGATGTAGATGCCGCCAAAGCATTGGCTGAATCCTATAAAAAATTAAAAACGGAAATCGCACGTGTGATCATCGGGCAGGATGAAGTGGTCCGCCTGGTGCTTACGGGCATTTTCTGCCAAGGTCACTCACTATTGGTAGGTGTACCGGGTCTTGCAAAAACATTATTGGTACAGACCATAGCCAATGCGCTCGACCTGCAATTCAAACGTATTCAGTTTACACCCGATCTCATGCCGTCGGATATTGTAGGGGCGGAGACGATGGACAAAGAGCGCAATTTTCATTTTGTGAAGGGTCCGGTCTTTGCCAACATCGTGTTAGCGGATGAGATCAACCGTACACCCCCCAAGACCCAGGCTGCGTTGTTGGAATCCATGCAGGAATATGCCGTGACAATTGCCGGTCAACGCTATGAATTGCCCCGGCCATTCTTTGTACTAGCCACGCAAAACCCAATCGAGCAGGAGGGTACCTACCCCTTACCGGAAGCCCAACTTGATCGTTTTATGTTCAATATCTTCCTGGATTATCCTACCTACCAGCAAGAACTCGACATTGTGAAGATGACTACCGCAGATGATATAGCCTCTGTAAGCAAGGTATTATCAGCGGAAGACATTCAGTATTTCCAGCACCTGGTACGACGCGTACCCATAGCTGATAATGTAGTGGAGTTTGCCGTGAAGCTTAGCCACCTTACACGTCCCGGTCGCAATGGTTCGCCGATCGCCAATGATTATTTGGAATGGGGTGCCGGACCACGTGCTTCGCAATTCCTGGTGCTGGGCGCTAAATGCAATGCCTTGCTAAATGAAAAATACTCTCCGGACATTGAAGATATACAAGCCGTAGCCAGCGCTGTGTTACGTCATCGTATCGTCCGCAATTTTAAAGCGGAAGCAGAAGGTGTGACGGTAGATGGTATTATTGAAAAATTGGTAGCGGGGGTGTAAAAATAGAAAGTTTAAAGTTTAAAGTTCAAAGTTCAAAGTAGAGCGTCCTAATCTTTAGGCTTTCAGCTTTCAGCTTTAGGCTTTCAGCTTTCAGCTATTCCCGGAATCTACGCATCATCGCCATGGTGAATCCAATCATTAATAGTCCTGTTCCCAGCCACAGCACGTTGATGTAAGGCTTTTCCATCGCTTTGATGATCACCCAATCTTTCTGCCGGCCGCCAAGGCCAAGGGTAAATTCAGCAGTATCCGGGTGGATGTTCAAAAGGGTTATTTTAACACCCAATTCGCCTACTTCAAAGGGAATGCGGCCCACTTCGCTCCGGTTCCTGATAAGAAACATGGGCTCGGCGTAGTAGCTTTGGTGCTCTCCATCAATCCGTATCCTGGCCTTTACCGCAACATCCTCATTTGACAAGGTCATCCCTGGAATTTTATCAATGCGATCCACCTGCTCCAGCACGGCAACGTAATCATTAACAAAAAATTGCTTGCCTATTTTTACACGAACCTCCTCCATTTTACTCCATTCCGGTTCCGTCTCACGGTTCATGGATGATGATACGTGCGTATAAATATCACGGGTAATGCCACGACTGATATCAGGTGACGGGAGCATACCACCCATGGCGGGATTGATCTGGATGCGTGGAAAAAGAGAAGCAGCAATCTTTGCTCCACGGCGCAATTGAATTTCATAAAAAATATTCTCAGGATAAATCTCAAAAGTATCCCTGGCGTTGAAAAGCTTTTTATCCTTGAAAATAATTTCACGTTTGGCTACCACTTTATAAGGATCATCTGTTGGATCTACCTCGCTGCGTTTTACATAACCTGATTTGTGGCGGGGCTCCAGCCGTTCACCCAAAAATTCGATATCATACCCGGCCATTGTGCGGGGCTCATTGATGAACAACAACAAATTATCGCGATTGAATTCGGTGCCTTGTTCCTTACTGTAAAGAAGGCCGGTATTGTTGAGTGACACTACTCTTGAATAACCGGCGGAAAACAGAATGCCAATCAGGACCAACCCCACACCAATATGCGCAATCGCCCCTCCGGAAAGGTTTGGATTGATTCGCCACACGCCTATCATCACGTTTACATTTGAAATGATGATAAAAAGTCCGGCAAAAATCAATGCGATATAAATGGGTTCCGGGCGGGCCACCGTCAGTATAATCGCAAACAGGATCAGCGTAATCAACAAGGGCAGCAGTAACGCTTGCTTGAGTTTTTGTTTGTCAATTTTTTTCCACCAGAAGAATTGCCCTGTACCCGAAAGCAGACCGATGGCAACGGCAAACCATAACTGAAATTTTGAATAGAACGCAATCTGGTTGGCAGGTGGTGCCAGGTTGGAATTCACTCCGAAGATCTCCAACACTTTATTATACACAGGTATTGATGTTGGCACCAACACCTGGAAACCCATCAGGCACAAGGTGGTGGCGCCCATGAAAATCCAGAACTCCTTTGAATATGTTGAAATTTCTTTATCCGAAGCCGGAATTTCTTTCCACCGCACGGCAACTAAGATAGTGGCTGCCAGGGTAAAGAATAAAAGGCACAGAAGTAGTTGGCCAGAAAGTCCCAGATCGGTGAACGAGTGCACGGACGCATCACCGAGAATCCCGCTGCGGGTAAGGAACGTGGAATACAAGATAAGAACAAACACTGCGATCACCAGGATAATAGAAAATTTGAGAGCCGTCTTACTGTTTTTGTACGTGATCATCGTATGCAAGGAAGCAATGAGTATGAGCCAGGGAACATACACCGCATTCTCCACCGGATCCCAGTTCCAATAACCGCCAAAGCTCAGGGTTTCATATGCCCAGTAGCCACCCATGAGGATGCCCAAACCAAGAACTGCGGCGCCAAAGAGCGTCCACGGCAGGGCAGGTTTTATCCATTCTGTATATTTTTTTTGCCACAATCCGGCCATGCAAAAAGCGAAGGGCACGAGCGTCAAAGCGAAGCCAAGAAAAAGTGTGGGGGGATGGATAACCATCCAATAATTTTGAAGGAGCGGGTTCAATCCATTTCCATCTTTGGGAATGAAATCCGGCTGGATTTTAAAGATAGGATCAGCCATCGCATCCCGCAGTAGTATGAACGGGGAGCTTCCGATCTTCAGACTAAGTCCCGGAATCACCACGCCGAGAATCATGGACGCCAGAAACGTTTGAACCAGAGCGAATAGGGTCATCACCGGAGCTTCCCAGGTGCGATGTGTGAATATGAGAACAATGCCGAGGACAGCTTGCCAAAACATCCACAGCAAAAAGCTTCCTTCCTGGCCTTCCCAAAAACAGGACACCATGTACTGACCGGGAAGATGCAGTGATGAATGTGCGTATGCATAGTGGTATTCGAAATAGTGCTGGTAAATTATGGTGAAGAGAGAAGTGACGATGCCAAGCACGGTGATGGAATGGATGATAAATCCCGTACGTCCGTTGAGAATCCAATTTTGGCGAAGTGATAAATCTGCGCTAGCAGTTGCCCGCCAGTAACAAAATGAAGTCACAAGGGCGGAAACCAGTGAGGAGATGACAAAAAGATGGCCGAGGTTGCCGATGAAATAATGAAACATAGGGTGCAAAAGTAATTATACTTTTGCGTTAAGCTTTTTCTCCTGGTATTTGGAGGGACACTTCAGCAGAATTTTGTCGGCAACAAAAAGATTGCCGCGGTAACCGCCGATGACTACAACTTTCTCTGAACGCGTGAAATCAGGAGGCATTGGTTCGTTGTAATAGACTTTCTGCTCTTTGTTATTTTCATCTAATAAAATAAACGAAAAGGAGAGATTGTCAGGACTTTTTTCGAGGCCGGTAATTTCGCCCTGCTGGTCTTTTTTTAGCGCACCTACAACATGAATGCTTGAGCTATTGCCAACGGTAGCCATTTGATAGGCCTGATCAAATGTGACGTACGAGCTCGCATCACCTGCTGTAGAGACGATAATGGCAATGGCGGAGGCAATGACCAAAATTGCGATGATGTGCGTTTTTTTCATAGTCAGGTCATTTCAAGACCTCAAATTTACAACCCAAAAGGATTCCATGATGAATTTTGTTTGGGTATTAGGAACGCCGGTTTTCGTCGAGTTTTTTTTCCAAGCGGGTAGCTTTTCGGTCAATTAGTAGGAGGTAGGCAATTAATCCTATTAAAATAACGAGAAGGATGGCCACCACGACATAGATTTTGCCATCCGCCCGCATACGATCCGCCATTTCCACTTCCTGTGAATAAGCGGGGGAAGCAAGCAAAAGCGTCAATAAGAGATTACTTATTCTTTTCATATTCAAGATCCAGGATTTTTTCTTCCGCCAGGCTAAGACGGATGCGCACTGTAGCAATCCAGACACCCAATAAAATCCATCCCGCCACTGCGGGGTAAAAAACCTTTCGCATGTTATTGTCAAGGTCGTACCCATTGAAGCCAGGGTTTCCGCCACTACCAGGATGAATAGAGCTGGTGAGCCGTGGAAGAATGAAGATAAGTGGAATCATGGCAGCAAAGGCGAAGATATTATAGACAGCACTCAGGCGGGCCCGTTGTTCATGATTGTCTAAGGAGCCGCGAAGGACAAAGTAAGCCAGGTAGATCAGCGAAGCGACGGCGGCGCCATTTTGTTTGGGGTCGCCACTCCACGGTGAGCCCCAGGTGTAGTTGGCCCAGATCATGCCGGTGCCAATGCCCAGCATTCCAAAAATCAAACCTGTGTTGGCGAATTCCACGGATACAATGTCATCATCCCGATCAGGCTTTCTCAGGTATCGAATAGCATACAGGGCCGACACGGTAAACATCAAGGTCATCCCAAACCACATCGGGACATGAAAATATAAGGCACGTATGGTTTCATTGAGGATGGGAAGCCTGGGCACATTCATGAGAAACCCTCCCACCAAGGTGTAGAGCAGGAGCATGACCGACAAAATTTTCCACCAGGATTTTTTCATGCAAGGAGCTGGGCGCGTTCTTTAGCTTCGCCAAATATAGGGGAAGAGCAAATAGGAAACGGCGGCGACCAGTAGATTTATAGCCCCTAATGTGAGTAACTCATCCAGACTGGCCGACCGGTCCAACCCATCGATGCAGTTTTTGGTGACTTTAATGGACATCAGAAGAATACCAATGATAACAGGAAAACTTAGGATGGCCATCACGATACTTCCATTGTTGGTTTTGGATGCGATGGCGGAAAGTATGGACAGGGATGCGGAGAAACCGAAGGAAGCCAATACCAGCGTTAGAAAGAAAAGAGGAGCATCCTGGATGGGATTGTTAAGCAACGCGGAAAAAAATAAAAAACCCGTACAACAGACTCCAACACACAAGAAGAATCCATAAATAATTTTAGAAATAATTATTTCAGCAGGATCCGCCAGGCTGTATAAATAAATACCAGTGCTCGATTTCTCCAGCATAAAACTTTTGGCGATTGCATTTACTACAGTAGCAAGGAGAGCCATCCAAAACAAGGCACTCCAAACCCGCGGCACGCTGGCTACATTTTGAGAACCAAGCGTGAGATAGTTTATAAAAACCAGGCATACCAGGTATAAAAACAGACTGATGACGACGGATCTTTTTCGTATTTCTAATCGAAGTTGCAGAAGAAATAATTCTTTCACGAAATATGTTGAGTTGATCGTTTGCGAATAGATTTTATTAATATGAACATTCCTCGAAGCGGATTGTGTGTTTCGGTTAGAGCGATTACCCGAATGATTTTTAGTAACGGGACTGCGAAAATAAATACTTTTGCAACTACTTTACTGTTCAAACGCGATTTTTAGCAAAAAAATGACTTTTCATACCCCCGTCCTGGTAAGCGGAGCAGCCGGTTTTATCGGTTTTCATCTCTCCAAAAAATTGCTGGAGATTGGTTGCGAGGTGGTGGGTCTTGATAACATGAATGATTATTATGATGTGCGA
The DNA here is from genome assembly GCA_025350305.1 of Cyclobacteriaceae bacterium. Lineage (GTDB taxonomy): Bacteria > Bacteroidota > Bacteroidia > Cytophagales > Cyclobacteriaceae > ELB16-189. Next base: position 15,995 of record JANXYC010000197.1, read on the forward strand.
TTAAAACAAGACAGGCTCAAGGTTTTACAATCCGCTTCCGGCTTCCGTTTTTTTCAAATTGATTTAACGGATAAGACATCGCTCGACGAGCTATTTAAGAAATCTGCTTTCAAGACCGTAATCAATTTAGCAGCGCAGGCAGGCGTTCGGTACTCACTTACGAATCCTTACGCATATTTAGACAGTAACCTGACGGGTTTCTTACATGTGCTGGAGGCCTGTCGCCATTTTCCACCTGACCATTTGATCTATGCATCATCAAGTTCTGTATATGGTGCAAATAAGAAGATGCCATTTTCAGTTCATGACAATGTTGATCATCCTCTGGCGCTGTATGCCGCCTCGAAGAAAGCGAACGAATTAATGGCACATGCCTATTCAAATTTATATCATTTGCCCACCACCGGGCTGCGCTTTTTTACAGTCTATGGCCCTTACGGTCGTCCCGATATGGCTTTATTTCTTTTTACAAAGGCAATTTTAGAAGGTAGGCCGATTGACGTTTACAATTTTGGTAAAATGAAACGTGATTTTACTTATGTAGATGATATTGTCGAGGGTATCATTAAGCTTATTCCCCATCCCCCGGCCGAAAATGGAAACTGGAATTCTCAACAACCCGATCCTGCTACCAGTTTTGCTCCATATCAGATTTTTAATATTGGTAACAACAAACCCATTGAATTGTTGCATTTTATTGAAGTGCTTGAAGAGAAGTTAGGCAAAAAAGCCATTAAGAATTTTTTACCTCTTCAGGAAGGAGATGTTCCAGAAACGTATGCTGACATCTCTGAGTTAGAGAAAAAAACTGGCTTTGCACCTTCTACCTCGATCGAGGTGGGGGTTGAAAAATTTGTTAACTGGTATTTCGCGTATTACAAAATCAAAAAATAATAATGGAAAAGATTGGAATCATTGGATTGGGGTATGTAGGACTTCCGCTCGCAGTAGAGTTCGGTAAAATGATAAAGACGATTGGATTTGATATTGATCAGAGAAGAATTCATGAACTCTGGAAAGGACACGACCGGACCGAAGAGGTAAGTGAGACAGAATTAAAAGAATCCATGCAACTTACATTTTCTTTTGACCCTGCTGATCTGAAAGACGTTAATCGCTTCATAGTTACCGTTCCCACTCCAGTAGATGACTATAAAAAGCCAGATTTGCGCCCGCTGATAAGTGCCAGCAAAACGGTTGGCCAGGCGTTAAAAAAGAATGATATTGTCATTTATGAGTCCACTGTTTATCCAGGATGCACAGAGGAGATCTGTGTTCCTGTACTGGAACAGATAAGTGGACTGTCCTTCAACAAGGATTTTTTCTGCGGATATTCCCCTGAACGAATCAACCCGGGAGATAAACAACATCGGGTCACGACGATAAAGAAAGTTACCAGCGGCAGCACGCCCGAAATCGCCGTGATGGTTGATCAATTGTATAAAAAAATCATCAAAGCAGGCACACACCTGGCATCTTCCCTTAAGGTAGCGGAAGCCGCCAAAGTAATTGAGAATTCACAACGTGATATCAACATTGCGTTTGTGAATGAACTGGCCCTTATTTTTGAACGCATGGGTATTGATACACACGAGGTATTGGAGGCGGCCGGAACTAAATGGAATTTCCTTCCATTTAAACCGGGTCTTGTGGGGGGTCATTGTATTGGAGTGGACCCGTATTACCTCACTCACAAAGCAGAGGGGCTTGGTTATCGCCCGGAAGTCATCCTTTCGGGTCGCAGAATCAATGATAACATGGGAATTCACATCGCCAGTCGGGTCATTAAACTAATGGCTCAGCGGGAACAGCCCATCAAGGGTGGGAGAATATTGGTACTAGGTCTGACATTTAAAGAAAACTGTCCGGATATCCGGAATAGTAAAGTCGTAGACGTTATCCATGAGTTGAAAAGTTATGGCGCAGAAATAGACGTCTTTGATCCGCATGCGGATCCTCAAGAAGTCCATCAGGAGTATCAGGTATCCCTCATCTCAGGACTGGATAAACAATACCATGCCATTGTACTGGCCGTTAGTCATGAAGAATTTAAGGATTTGCCGTGGGGAAAAATAAGCACCCCAAATACAGTGATTTATGATGTAAAAGGCTTTCTAGATAAGTCGCTGATTACGGCAAGATTATAATGAATTCTCAAAAAGTGTTAGTGACTGGGGGCGCGGGCTATATCGGTGCCCATACCACAATTGAACTTGTGCTCGCGGGTATGGAGCCTATTATTGCTGATGATTTATCAAGGAGCAATCGCATCCTGGTGGAGGGAATTGAAAAAATTGTTGGAAGAAAGATTTTGTTCTATCAAATCAATTGCAAGGACCCCGCTCAACTTAGGGAAGTATTTCAGCGCCACCCGGATATCACAAGCGTCATTCATTTTGCAGCCTTCAAGTCCGTGAATGAATCGGTGCAGAATCCTTTGCTATACTACCAGAATAACATCGGATCCCTGTTGAGTTTACTGCAAATAATGAAGGAGTTTTCAACAACGCGTCTTATTTTTTCTTCCTCCTGTACCGTCTATGGTCAGCCGGATGAAATCCCCGTGACAGAAGAAGCGCCATTCAAAAGAGCGGAATCAGCGTATGGGGCCTCCAAGCAAATGTGTGAACGCATTTTGGAAGATGAAGTGAAAGCGTGGCGGGCATTAAAGGTAATTTCACTGCGCTATTTTAATCCCATTGGAGCCCACCCCTCGGGTCTTGTTGGTGAACTGCCCATTGGGGTCCCATCGAATTTGGTACCATTCATCACTCAAACAGCCATCGGTAAAAGAGAGAAACTGACCGTATTTGGTACCGATTATTCGACTCCGGATGGAAGCTGCCTTCGTGATTTTATTCACGTCGTCGATCTGGCCAGGGCACACGTTAGCGCCCTGCAAAAGATTGACAAATTGTCTAACCGTTGTGAAGCCATTAATCTTGGCACCGGAATACCGGTCTCGGTTTTAGAATTGGTGAAGACCTTCATGAAATTAACCGGAACTGCGTTAAATTATTCGATCGGGCCGAGAAGGGAAGGCGATATAGAAAAAGTTTATGCCAATCCGGAGAAGGCTTTTCAGTTGTTGAATTGGAAAACAAAACTCAGCATTGAGGACGCATTGCGGGATGCCTGGAACTGGGAACAAAAATTGAATCATGCAGCCTATTAAGATGGTGGATCTTCAGGGTCAGTACCTTCGCATCCGGCGAGAGGTTGATTCCGCCATGCAAAGGGTACTTGAGACAACTGATTTCATTCAGGGCTCTGCTGTAAAAGAATTTGAAAAGGCGCTATCCCGGTACATGGGGGGACTGAATGTTATTACCTGCGGCAATGGCACCGATGCCTTACAGATTGCCATGATGGCATTGGATTTTAAACCGGGTGATGAAGTTATACTTCCCGTTCATACCTATGTAGCTACGGCAGAAGTCATCGCGCTACTCAAGCTGGTTCCTGTTTTTGTCGATGTGGATGAAAATTCTTTCACGGTGGATGTTTCAAAAGTTGAACGGCAGATCACAAAAAAAACAGTTGCCATTGTACCCGTGCATCTGTATGGACAATGTGCAAACATAGGCCCCATTAACGATTTGGCAAAAAAATATAGCCTGCACGTGATTGAAGATGTGGCCCAGGCATTGGGAGCAGATTATGTTTTTCCTGATAGTATGACAAAAAAGGCAGGAACCTTGGGAATTATTGGCACCACGTCTTTCTTCCCTTCGAAAAACTTAGGGGCCTTTGGAGATGGCGGCGCACTGTTTACCCACGATTTTCTGCTTGCGGAAAGAATCAGGATGATTGCCAACCATGGGCAAAGAAAAAAATATCATCACGAAGTCATCGGCGTCAACAGCCGGCTCGACACGTTACAGGCCGCCATCCTCAATGTAAAACTGGGTCATCTCGACAGCTATGCTCAAAAAAGAAGAGCGGTGGCTGACTATTACGATGCACAGTTGAAGGAAGTAACGTTTTTAAAAATTCCGAAGCGAGCTCCTTACTCAACCCATGTATTTCATCAGTACACAGTGGTTGTAAGAGAAGGTAATCGCGATGCGTTTAAGTCCTACCTGCAGAGTATAGGGATTCCTACCATGATTTATTATCCGGTCCCCCTTCATTTACAGCAAGCATACCGCAAAGAAGGCTGTGAGACAGGGTCTTTTCCAGTTTCAGAAAAGTTATCGGATTCGGTGCTATCCCTGCCCATTCACACGGAGATGGATGCAGAACAGTTGTCTTATATTTGCGATTCAATCAAAAGCTTCCGTTAGCTCATGAATGAGACCTTTTCTTATTTTGCTCATGCCACGGCAGTAATTGATGCGGGTTGTAAGATTGGCGAGGGGACTAAAATATGGCACTTCTCGCACATCATGCCCGACTGTACCATCGGCAAGGACTGTAACATTGGACAGAATGTGGTAGTATCACCGGGAGTCGTGCTGGGCAACCATGTGAAAGTGCAAAACAACGTTTCGATTTATACAGGTGTGACCTGTGAAGACGATGTTTTTCTTGGGCCTTCCATGGTTTTTACCAATGTGTCAAATCCCCGGAGTGCTGTGAATCGCAGAGGTCATTATGAAAAGACATGTGTAAAAATGGGTGCCTCCATTGGCGCCAATGCGACTATCATTTGTGGTCACACCATTGGGCGATTTGCTTTTATTGGAGCCGGCGCCGTAGTAACCAAAGATGTAGCGGACTATGCTCTTGTGGTGGGTAATCCAGGGCGTCAAATAGGGTGGATGAGTGAGTTTGGTCATCGTTTAAAATTTGATTCGAACCAGCAAGCCGTGTGTGAAGAGAGTGGTGAGAAATACGAACAAATCGGAGGCCAGGTCCGGAAACTATGAAAAATTTTGCATTAATAGGAGTAGCCGGATTTGTTGCGCCCCGCCACTTACAGGCAATTAAGGATACGGGAAACAACCTTGTGGCTGCCCTCGATAGGTTTGATAGTGTGGGGATCATGGATTCGTATTTTCCACAAGCCGATTTTTTTACAGAGTTTGAGCGATTCGACCGTCACCTGGAAAAACTGCGCAGACAAGGCAGAAAAATTGATTATGTTACGATCTGCTCACCCAACTATTTGCACGACTCGCATATTCGATTTGCATTACGTCATCAGGCAGATGCCATTTGTGAAAAACCACTGGTACTGAATCCGTGGAACCTTGATGCTTTGGCCGAAATTGAAAGGGAAACGCAACGAAGAGTTTACACCATACTTCAGTTGAGGCTGCACCCGGCTATTCAACAGTTGAAAAAAGAGATTGATCTCTCACCGAAAAGCAAACGTATTAACGTAGAATTGAAATACATTACTTCCCGCGGTAATTGGTATCATCATAGTTGGAAAGGAGATGGATCAAAATCGGGAGGTATCGCCACTAATATTGGGATTCACTTTTTTGATATGTTGCTGTGGATTTTTGGAAGAACAACCGAAAACATCTTGATAAAACTTGAGGATGATCATGCTTCAGGAATATTGCAATTGGAAAGAGCGACAGTCAAATGGTTTTTAAGCATTAATACGGACCATATCCCCAATGATGTTAGAGCCAAAGGCAAACGAACGTATCGCTCCTTACAAATTGAAGGTAAGGAGATTGAATTCAGTGATGGCTTCACGGATTTGCACACCAAGTGTTATCAGCAAATTCTGGCGGGCCAGGGATTTGGTATAGAAGATGCCCGTCCGTCCATTGAAACAGTTTATAAACTACGAAAATCCAACTTGCGTGAAAGTAACTAAAACTCCTTTTAAAGATCTTTTAATAATTAAACAGGAAATTATTGAGGACGACCGGGGTTATTTTTATGAGTCCTACAATAAAAAAACATTTCAGGAAATGGGGATCTTTTATGAGTTTATACAAGACAACCAATCTTCCTCGCGCAAGGGGGTGTTACGCGGCCTTCATTTTCAGCGCCCCCCCTTTGCGCAGACAAAACTTATACGTGTCATACAGGGAATCATCCACGATGTGGTCGTTGATTTGCGTAAAGGCCAACCCACGTTTCTAAAATATTTTTCCATTGAACTTTCATCGGAGAACAGGAATCAACTATTGGTGCCCGGCGGCTTTGCGCATGGTTTTGTCGTTTTAAGCAGTCAAGCTGAAATACTATATAAATGTAATAAGCCCTATCGACCGGAGGCCGAAGGTGGTATCCTATTTAATGACCCAGACCTGAATGTTGATTGGAAAATTCCCATGGATCAGATTATTCTCTCTACGAAAGACCAGTCGCTCCCAACGCTGGCCAATGCAATGCATATTTTTTAGGAATGTTCCTGTTGCGGCTATGGAAAAACGAAACATTGTCATGAAACATTCATTGATTCAGCCCTTCGGTCAAAACCTCTGCCGATTTGATTACAAAAGGTAAAATAAATGAGCCAGTAGTATCCGGCGCTGTGGGGAAGTTCCAGGACAACATTCATGGCGCACCAAACGCTTGTACCAATAAATGAAATCAACAAGAAGTCTGTATCAGGGTTTTTAACGTTTTTTCTATTCAGGGCGTAACGGACGGCACCCACTAACGGGTAAAATATCAGCAAGCCGGGAATAAACCCGATTGCAAAGAAAATGGTGATAAAAGAATTGTGGGCCGTTGAAAGCCACCGCTCCATGGGTGTCTCCAGACTAAAGAATCCCACTGCTCCGAGATCTTTGAATAGTTTGCTAACTATTTCGTTATCAAAGTAGGGTACCCCAAAGCCATTTCCGATTAAAGCATAGTTATCAATGATCGATTTGTACAAAAAATGATTCCATGTTAGCAAACGCCAACCGGCATTGGCATCACTGAATTGCGGCAGAACCAGATAAAATGAAATCAGCAAGAGAAGTCCAGCTCCAGCGATTATCAACCTGCTTTTGTTGTTGGTCAGCAGAAACAGATACGTAAGCAATACCATAATTACACCCAAAAAAGCAGAAGCGTGACCCGTTGTCATAGCCAGAACCAGACACGCAAGTACTCCTATGAATCTTTGTGTAAAAGTTAACGATGAAGTAACGAAGGCAGCTGCTGCAATGATAACGCCAAGCACGACAGCAGGAGAATAGTAATTATACCCGTCAAAAACATTGCGTCCCTTTATCGTTACGAATACGGCAAATGCGCCTTGCAAGGATAATGAAAGCCAACCCGTGAATTTCAAAAACCTGATATGCTGCAGATTATCTGTCGTTCCTATCGTTCTGTTAAATATTAAATAGTAGAGAAACATATAGCCAAAAATGGCGTATTGCCGAAAGATTATTTCCGTGGAGACTTCCCTGATGAGGAGGGAAAAGACCAGGTAGCCGAGGCTAATAAGCCACACGTAAACGATGTGAGCGAAGTGCCATTTAGTTTGGAACGTAAGCAGCGATAAGCAAACGCAAATGAGAAGGCAAAGGTCGTGCAGGAACAAAGGTCCTGCGATGGCAGTTTTCGTAAAGAGAGTTCCCGATACGATCAGAAGGAGAATCAGCCAGTAGAGTAATCGATCAAATTTTTTGGTTAATAAAATTGAGGTAGTGTCGATCAGCACAAAGAATAGGTATCAAGGCACAAATCTATAAGAATCAAACTGATTTTAATTAGATTTGCCGATAAATAGGAGATTTATGGAAAATGAGATTGATCTGATTGATATGTACAATTCAATAGCTGGTAAAGCAGTAAAAAAAAGGCGGCATTTAATAATTCTTTTTTTGCTTTCAATGGGCGTAACGTTATTTGTGTTCATGCTAGCTCCAAGGTTTTATGTGACGAATATGCTTTGTTCTTCTAAATACCTGAAAGCAGAAGTACTGCATCAGTTAGCGAAAAATCTCAACACAGCTATAAGACAAGAAACGGTCGCAACCATTTCAGCCATGCTTCATGAAGAAGAGTCGGTTGTTTCGGGCTTGTACTCCGTCAAAGTTAACGAGGTAAAGCCCGAGGCTTATTTGCCTAATCAAGAAAATAGAGACAACATCTTTGAGGTTGTGATTATCACCAGGTCAACAGAAAATTATGATAAAATTCAAAAAGCCATAATAAATTATTTTCAGGAAAATGAGTTTGTTGACAAAAGAACACGGGTGAATGAGGAAACCATGCGGAGGCAATTGCAAAAAATAAAACGTGAAATGGAAGAACTTGATAAAATCCGAAAGGAGTTTTATACAGCTTCCTCTAAAAATGCAATGATTCTAGATCCTTCAGCGTTGAATGAAACCATGGTCGGTCTGGGCTTGAAAGAGACTCAACTGGAAATTGAATTAAGACTTATTTCGCCGTATCAAATCATTCAAAACTTTGTTGTTTTTGACAAACCTTTTTTCCCTAGGCCCTGGCATGCGCTTGTTTTTGCAGTTGGGTTGTGGTTAGTAATAGGTGCATTTGTTGTATTCATTAAAAAATGAATGTAAAAAAATATTCCGGCCATCTCTTAATGGCTGGATCCATTTTGTTTTGCATCACGTTGCCAATTTCATTGCCGCTGAACAATTTGGCTATTGCGGTTTTGATGGCAGGCTGGCTCCTGGAAGGCGACCTGGGTGGGAAGATCCAAGTAGCAATTCGCAACAAGGTTATACTTCTCCCGATTCTATTTTATATTCTTCATGCCTTGGGCCTTCTCTATACGCTGGACTGGACGGAAGGCACTGGCCAACTTGAAACAAAGGCAGCTATTTTTCTTTTGCCTTTAACGATAGGTACATCTCCTTATTTCAGCCCAAACAGAATTCGCTGGATCGTCAACGTATATGTCGGGTCTTGCTTTATTTTTTCGCTATTTTTTCTTAGCTGGGCTGGGTACCAATTTTTTAAGTCAGGAACAACCAGTCAGTTTTTTTATCATGACCTGACGAGTATTGCCGACCTCCACGCCATTTATTTTGGCATGTTCTTGGGATTGGCAATTATCCTTCTCCTGTATTATTATACAGAGCAACAGCCATTGATACCTGGAAGGTTTTCTCTTGTCCTGATTTTTTATTTTTTTTCCGTGATTGCGATGTTGACGGCTCTTGTGGTTATGTTCATTCTTCCTCTATTAATTGTGCTCCAATTGGTGAAGCGCCGTGATGATAAGAATAGGTTGGTGACAGCGCTATCAATCTGGATAAGCATCATGATCATTCTGGCAGCGTTAATTTATTCCTTTCCCGTTACCAGAGAAAAATTCAAGAAGTTATCCTCCTTTGAATTCAAGATGAACGCACCCGATACGGATTGGAACAGTGTTACCATCCGTCTGGCGAAATGGCAATGTGGCTGGGATTTGATAAAATCCAATTGGATAGTGGGTGTCGGGACGGGCGATGCAAAATCCAAATTGTTGGAGAGTTACCAACGTTTTGGTTTTAGCGAAGGCATCAGAAATACATACAATGTGCATTGCCAATATTTAGCCTCTTGGATGATGCTTGGTTTGCCGGGCATTATTATCTTAATTTTAATGGTTTTTCCGAAAAGAAGGAATTTTCCCTTGACCCTTTTTCTGCTTTTGATAGCCGCTTCATTTTTAACGGAAAATACGCTGGATACGCAAAAAGGTGTAGTTTTTTTCTCCTTTTTTTATGGACTTCTCTCACACAGGGTGCTTAATCCAAGTACGAGCAAAAACCAATTTCTCAATGCCCCAATATCTCCTTAAATGTTGCAATAAAATTTCTTTCAAAAACAGAGAAGGAAAACAGTTGGTTAAATTGGTTTACGACATTGGTCCGCATGTTGTTTAATTGAGCTGGATTATTGATAATGGAGAGTATGATTTCGGCCAGGCGCTGAGGATTTTTTGAGGGCACCAAAAATCCAGTTAGCGCTTCCTTAATTATTTCGGGAATCGCACCTTCATAGCTGGAAATGACTGGCAAACTATGTTGAAAGGCTTCCAGGATAACCAGCGGGAAGCATTCGTTATAAGTGGGCAGTACAAGAACGTCCGAATTGCTAAAAATATTTGTTTTGTCAGCATCATAAAGTGCTCCAGTAATCAGTGCATTATTTTCCAGACCGTTCTCCCGTACAAAAATGTTGATTTGATCGATGGAGAGGTCGTATTCTTTGCCGGTCAGTATCAGACCAAATTCTTTATTTGTTTGTTTTCTAACAATGGCGAAGGCTTTCAAAAAATCGAGTACTCCTTTTGAGATAACGTAATTGGATAAAAACAGAAATGTGACTTTTTTATTTTCGGCATTATCGTATTTCAATTGTGTGGGTCCTGGAATGCCATTATTCAAAATAAATATTCCCCGGTGCCGATACCTTTCCACATCGGATGTTAAACTTGCCGACAGGCACACCAGGTAGGCGCCTTGAAACATACGTGCAGATAAGAATGCGTAGATTTTTGAGTTTGCTGTGTGCTTGGCAAAGCCCTTGCCATGAATGTAATAACACAGTTTTAACCCGAATAATTTAATAATGGAGGTAAAAAAAACGTCCCGGAAGAAGGCAAATCCATCGGGAGAGATATTGTAAACAACAAGGGAGGGAGTGTAAGCATGGAGGGTCTTAACAATTGCAAATAGTGTTCTGCCCGCCCTGACTATTTTTTTTAAAGAAAAGCCTCCGATATCGGCGATGGAGCCAGCGAGACTCAAGTTGATGAATTGTATTTCAAATTCATGATTTATCACGGGGGAAGACTTTATCCAGCTGTTAATCGCCGATACTCCATGCACAGGTGGTGGAAGGTGACCAATAATGAGCAATTTATTTTTTTCAGCCATCGAATTCGTATAAACCGAAGGAAATTGAATCAACAGTCATGGATGTTAACTAAGGCAAATTATTACAAATCTAACAAATGCTTGCAATTTTATTTAGAATATAGGTTTATTTGAAATTACCTGACGGCAAGTAAGGCAAGCTCTGAAGCATAATCTTATTGATAGATTTTGCTATTTGCAACATGAATCGCTGATTATGGGAATCCTTCGAAGTTTTTTTAAGACGGCTGCCTTAATCTTGGTCGTAAACTTTGTCATCAAGATAACATGGGTCCTTGGTATTGAGGTGTTAATGCAAAATGCTTTAGGTGTTGAGGAATATGGTGGATACTATACTTTTCTAAATTTATCATTTACGCTCTCTTTTTTTTTAGATTTTGGCCTCAGCAGATACAATGGGACGTACACGGCTATTCACCAAAAGGTAATAAAAAGTGATTTTAGTCAGATTGTAAGAATCAAGTTGCTTCTCTCCCTTGTCTATTTGGGCACGACTTCCCTGATTTCAATTTTATTAGGATATTCCACTCAAGAAGTAATATTTATCGACGTGCTAGCCTTGATTCAGGTATTGGGTTCATTCACACTTTTTTACAGGTCTATTTTTTCAGGATTACGAATTTTTTTTTGGGAAGGGTTTGCTTCCGTTAGTGACCGATTCCTAATGATTGTGTTTTGTGTAATTATTTTATACGGCCCCCTCAGACATCTTCTCTCCATTAGGACCTTTCTGACAGTTCAGATAGTTGCTACCGCAATAACTTTTTTATTTTTATCAGGCATAATTTTCAGAATAAATAAAGAATCGACGATAAAAAATACTGAGAGAGAAAAGAGTGTTATTGAAATTTTAAAACTTTGCTTCCCTTTTGCCTTGGTGCTTGGTTTAGAAGTTATCAACGATAAAATGGGTATCGTTATTCTTGAAAGACTCCATGAAAATGGTAAAAGAGAGGCCGGTCTTTATGCCTACGGACTACGGTGGTTAGATGCATTTAAAATGTTTGCCGCACTCATTGCCGTAGTATTAACACCCTATTTTGCTTCCATTCTTAACGATACTGCTAAAATTTCAAAACTTTTCAAATATACTTTCTGTGCGATTATCATGCCAATGATACTCGTCAGTTCATTATTAATATTTTTCTCTGATGTAATTTTGATGAAACTTTATGGGGACGCTTCCCAGAAGATAAAATATATCTTTGAAACAAATGTTGTGACTTTTTTACCTCATTGTTTATTTTATGTTTTGCAGCCTTATTTGATGATCAGGCTGCAGCTTAAGAAAATGATTACAGCTTTCGTTTTATGTTTCTTGATCAACCTGATTTTGTATATTATAAATGTTCCGCAGTTTGGAGCCGTGGGCGTAAGTTTGATTTATCTTGCCACTTTTTCACTTATGACCATCCTTCTTTTTTTCCGATCTGATTTAATCGACTATAATATTGCTTGGCGATGGCTATCTGTAAAGTGGTTTTTTTATATCTATGGACTCGTTGCAATTTCTTTCTTCTTAAATCTTAATTTCGTTTCTATTTTTTGGGGATTATCTATCATCTTTCTTTGGTTGATGATTATGCCTTTCGCAATTCGCTTAATTAAGGTTGGCCACGTACGCCAAATGATAGACACAGTCAGAACATTCAAAGATGTTTAATATGAGAACAACCAATTTCGCAAATAAAAAGTGGTAATGGCGCTTAAAGGTCTTACAATGTGAATGAATCAATAACTGATCAATTCTCAAGATACCTTAGGCTTGCAACATTGGGTGCTTCTACGATCATTTTTGTGTCTTTGGGTTTTCTGGTTTTGTTGCGACAGGGGTTGGACAATTCATTTTGGCAAGAAGGCAGTGCACTGGCCGGCTTGGGACTCTTTCTATTATGCATTCCTCATTTTATAAAGTCTAAGGTAACGAAGGAGCGAAATTGGTTGTGGAATGACAGTACAATTTCAATGACTGTCTTATTTATTTTTTGTGGACTCGGATACGCAAAAATTCCCCAGTTGTCAATAAGCATATCAGCAGTAGGATATGTGCTATTTGTCCGGTTAGTCATTCGGTCTTATTTTGTTCGCAAGCACTGGTTATATTACCTCGGATGTATACTCATATTTTTATTTTTTTCAATTTGGGTGGTAAGCACCATATGGGGTGGATTACACCTGCGGCCAACCTTTTTGGAAACGTTGACGGTTACTAAAAATTATTTTTTGGATGATTATTTTTTCCATGTCGATACACTATTCCATTCCAGTATTGCGCAAATGCTGAAGAATTATGGAACGGCTTCGACGGGGTTGGATGGTATACCTTCCTTCTATTACCATTATGGGAGTCATTGGCTGTTTGCCAGGATTTCTGGTTTGACTGGAATCGCGGTAATTGATTGTTATAATCTGGGATACTTACTGGTTATCCTGCCTATGTTTTTTAAAACGTTCATTGAACTCACCCTTGTGATTCAACGCGTCACCTCGGGTCGTTTATCAATGAATTTGTTTTATGTCGCCCTGTTTTTTTGCTTGTTTATACAATTTCCAAAACACCTTTATTCAGGTGGTTTATTGGGAATATCCTTTATTGTTAATGAGTCGTATACACTATCCTTGCTCTTTCTTGCAGTATTTGTTTTAGGCTGGTTATCGGTATTGGATCACACTAAAAAAGACCCTGTATTTACTTTCTGCTGGATAACGGTAGGGTCACCAATTTTACTCGGAATAATTGGCTTTATTAAAATTTCAACTGCCTTTGTTGTTACTGGTTTAATGTATTATCTGATCCTTCGCCTGGGCCTTTTTAGGAAGGGGATTTATGTGGTGGGCCTTTTTATTGGGACCGTCTTTTTTTTGTGCGTTTATTTCCTCACGGCGGAATCAATTCCATTTGGAATCCGCGCCGGTGGCAGTGAGGGAACACAAACATTCTTTCATTTTTATACGTCGACACATACGTTCGACCTATATTCCTGGGGTGTCTTATTTTACGGATGGATCTATTTTTTATTTTTATTTGCATTAGCAGAGAGGTCGAGATCACAAACTTCTTGGATAATGACTATGAATAGCTCATTGCCTTTTGAAATTGCATTTGTCATTGCTTTGATTGGCCTTGTCCCATCCTTGGTGATGGTATTTTCAGGAGGCAACTCCATGTATTTTTCTGGGGTGCAGATCACGGCATCCGGAGCACTTGTATTAGGCCTTGTTCCGAGGATTCAAGATTATGCCAACGACCTCTTTCGTAAAGTGAAACCCAGTTGGAGGAGACTTATTATCGTGATTCTCCTGATTGCCTTTGCTATTCATTTTTATAGTCAAGTGAGGGGTAACTTTAATGATATGTTGAAAATAAATGTTTATACGCGCCGTGAGTTGCTTGGCATACCGCACGATCCGGAGGAACGATTTGATGCTTTCAATAAGAAGAACTGGGAACTGATCGGGAGACCGATACAATCGGCATTGAACGCGTCGTCGTTCTATTCATTTTTGTCCATGTTAAAGAAACTGGACCTTTCTGATCAACGAACACGAGATAAGACCCTTCTATTTTTTAACTTTCAGGAGAGGCCATCTGCCTTTTTTGGTGAATTACCTTGTTACAATCAGCCATTTGTGCTCACGGCCCTTTCAGGTTATGCTTTGCTGGATGGTATACCCTACGAATGCACGGTAGGTAACTATGGCGAGAATTACTATCGCCGGAATTTTGAAGGGCAACCTGCACCGAACAACAAAGAACTTTGTGCATTAATGGAAAAAAGGGAGTTTGAAAGACTTTTAAAGTTTGAGTTCCCAACTGGCCAAATCAAGTTGGTGGATTGTAAGTAAAGAGGATGGGAATTGTACTATTTTTGCCGCATGTGTGGAATCGCAGGATTTATCAACTTTTCTAACCAGGAATTTTTGGTTCAGCAAGCCAATGGTATCCAATGCCATCGGGGACCTGATCACCAAGGCTCCTGGATCAAGGGAAATGTGGCATTTGCACATCAACGGCTTTCCATTATCGATTTAAGTGAGCGATCCAACCAGCCATTTTGCAAGCATGGATATGTTATTATTTTCAACGGTGAGATCTATAATTATCAGGAAGTAAAGACAACCCTGTTAAAAGAATCTTCAGTGGAATTTATAACCACGGGTGATACGGAAGTGGTGTTGGAGGCCTTTCGGTTTTGGGGAATTCGCTGTCTTGATTATTTTATCGGAATGTTCTCATTTGCCATTTATCAGGAAGATAACGGCAATTTGTTTTTAGTGAGAGATCATTTCGGGATAAAGCCCCTGTATTATCTTAAACATGGAAATCAACTAGCATTTAGTTCGGAGCTGAAGACTCTCCTGGTCACGCCTGTCGCAAAGAAAAAAATTAATCCCTTCTCATTATTAGCATCGATAAACTACCTATGGATTCCGGGTAATGAAAGTATTATTGACGGAATCAACAAAGTTCCACCTGGACATTATGCCAAAATCAACACAAAAAACGACCCCTTGACATTTGAACTGAATGCTTATTGGACGTTGGAGGCATTACCCAGTGACCGCAGTGAACAAGAAACAATAGAAGAGTTAACGTATCAATTGCTTTTATCAGTAAAACGTCATATGGTAGCTGACGTGCCGGTGAGCAGTTTTTTAAGTGGCGGTTTGGACTCTTCCCTTCTTTCGGTCCTGGCTTCAAAGCATACGAGCAAATTATCAACTTACACCATTGGTATGCGCAACGAAGACAAGCTAGTCGAACGCATGCCAGATGATGAGAAGTACGCCGACCAACTTGCTAAAA
Organism: Cyclobacteriaceae bacterium; assembly: GCA_025350305.1. GTDB lineage: Bacteria > Bacteroidota > Bacteroidia > Cytophagales > Cyclobacteriaceae > ELB16-189. The sequence goes on from JANXYC010000197.1 coordinate 31,556, forward strand.
AATTTTCGTTTAATCATCACGTTATTTCCATTACACCCTCTATTGTTGACGACCTTCCCCGGATGGTACGAATATTGGATGAACCTATTGGCGACCCGGCGGCCATCAATACCTATTTGATATGTAAACAGGCGCGTGAGCAAGGAGTTAAAGTCCTTCTTTCAGGAATGGGTGCAGATGAACTTTTTTTGGGCTACCGACGCCAACAGGCAACCCTGTATGCCTCCCGTTATCAACGATTACCTTTCCTGGTGCAACGGACATTTCAAATTTTAGCTAATCAATTACCTGTAAAAATAAATAATAAGGGTTTTAAATTCGGGAGATGGGCCAAGCGGTTTGCGAGCTTTGCAAGCTTACCTATTGAACAGGCGTACAGGAGGAGTTATTCTTATTATGATGATACGGAATATCTGAAATTACTTCAAGGCGATTTTAAAAATGAAATAATTAAATTAAATCGACAGCATGCGGAACACTTTGAAGCACATCCTGAATTCGATCTCGAGAATAAAATGTGCTTTGCTGATCTTAATTTGTTTATGGTCGGGTTAAACCTGTCCTACTCCGACCGAGCATCAATGGCGGCATCGGTGGAAGTCAGGGTTCCTTTTATTGATAAAGAGGTAGTCAAGTTGGCGATGACCATACCCGGAAAATATAAGTTTCGAAAAGGAGTGAGCAAGTATATCTTGAAGAAGGTAGCAGAGCCCTTTTTGCCACAAGAGATCATTTATCGACCAAAAGCTTCCTTTGGTGCTCCTATCCGTTCATGGATATCCACTGATCTTCGGGAAATGGTAAATGATTTATTGTCAAAGAGCACGATTGAAAGAAGGGGTATTTTTAACTATGATTTTGTAAAAAAAATAATCGATGATGATCGGGCAGGAACTAATGACAATGCTTACCGGATTTATCAGTTACTGACACTTGAACTTTGGCAAAGAGAATTTTTAGATTATGAATGAAATTGAGAACATCGAAAAATTTTGGAACGAGAATCCTGTTGGCAGCAATTTTGTTGAATATCACCAAGGTAAAGAGTTTTATGATGAATATGATGCATTTCGATATGCTACGGAGGGACATATTTTAAAGGAGCTGGATCAACTTGACTTTAAAGACAAGATCGTGTTAGAGATCGGACTTGGCCAGGGAGCCGACTCAATGCAAATTATTAATCGGGGAGCAATTTATTATGGAATTGATTTGACAGACGAATCAGTGAAGCGACTAAAGGAACGGTTTCACCTTTTTAATAAATCGTATGCGGAGGTTAAGAAGGCAGATGCCCAATCAATTCCTTATCCAAACAATTCATTTGATCTTGTCTATTCACATGGCGTAATTCATCATTCTCCTCATATCGATAAAATCGTAGAAGAAATTTATCGGGTGCTTAAGCCAAATGGTTGGGCCGTGGTGATGCTTTATCATAAAAACTCAATTAATTATTATATCAGCATAGGCTTGATCCGAAGAATAGGCCTTTTAGTTCTTTTTGTTTTTCCTTTTTTAGGAAAACTTATTTCAAAATTAACAGGTGAAAGTGTCGACCGAATCGAAAAGCACAAAAGAAATTTTCAACAGCAAGGTTGGGGCTATTTGAAGATGAGAAATTTTGTTCACAAGTCTACGGATGGACCCGATAATTTGTATGCAACGGTTTGGAATGAACAATCATCGCGACGCCTCTTTCAACAATTCAGGAATCACAGGCTTACAATTCATTTTTTGAATGAACGCCATCTTCTGGGTCTTCAGAAAATTATTCCGCAACGGATCAAGGATTGGTTAGCCAAGCGTTATGGCTGGCATCTTTGGATTTTTTCTCAAAAATGATTTTTAAATCTGTATTTTTGTTTTTTTCAAATTGCTACCATTGAAACAACTCATCCAGAATTTTAAAACCGGTGAATTATATGTTGATGAGGTTCCGTTACCTTCTTTGACAGAAGGCATGGTGCTGGTTGAAAATAAATTCTCTCTTATAAGTGCGGGGACGGAGAGAGGCACGGTAAAAGTTGCCCAGGCAAGTTTATTGGGCAAGGCAAAACAACGCCCCGACCTGGTGGCACAAGTGTTGCGGAATATTAGGAAAGAAGGCTTTGCGGCTACCATTAAAAAGGTGCAAACAAAATTGGATTCTTTAAAGGCGCTTGGATACAGTACCTCCGGAGTCGTGATGGCCTCGATGGATAAAAATGGGCAATTTAAACCGGGAGACCGCGTAGCGTGTGCAGGGCAAGATTATGCTTCTCATGCAGAGATCGTAAGTGTACCTCAAAACCTCGTAGCCAAAATACCCGATAATGTTACATTCGAAGCAGCATCGTTCACAACGTTAGGAGCCATCGCGTTGCAAGGAGTGCGGCAGGCAAATCCTGCGCTGGGGGAACAAGTGTGTGTCATCGGACTTGGCCTCCTGGGGCAGTTAACATGTCAGTTATTGCGTGCCAATGGATGCCAGGTGTTGGGCATTGATTTATCTCAACGATTGGTGGACCTCGCATCCACATTGAGCGTCGATAAAGCCATCAACCGGAATGAGTCGGATGTGATAAAAATTTGTGACTCGTTTACCAAAGGCCAGGGATTTGACAGCGTCATTATTACGGCGGCGGCACCCAGCAATGATCCAATCGAACTAGCCGCTGAAGTGGCCCGGAAAAAAGGAAAAGTGATTATTGTTGGCGCCGTGAAAATGGATGTACCCAGAGATCCTCATTTTTACCGCAAAGAATTAGAATTATTGATGTCTTGCTCGTATGGACCGGGCCGATATGATACCGTGTATGAAGAAGATGGACACGATTACCCATTTGCCTATGTTCGCTGGACTGAACAGCGAAACATGCAGGCGTTTCTTCAATTACTTTCCAAAGGACGGATCAACGTTGAGGGACTGATTACTCATACATTTGAAATTGATGAAGCGGAAAAAGCGTATGACATTGTGCTGGGCAACGTGCAGGAACCTCATATTGGAATTTTACTCCGCTATGCTGCTAATGAATATAAAAAGAACACAAAAGTAGCGGTTGCTTCGATAAACGTAAAGGATATACACGTTGGTTTTATAGGGGCAGGCAGTTTTGCGCAAAGTTATCTGATCCCTCCGGTGAAAGAATCCGGTGCCGTGCTGGATACCGTAGTAACGACCCGGGGCATTACATCAAAAAATGTCGCTCAGAAATTTGGTTTTGGCTTTGCGTCGTCTGATCATAGGGATATCCTTTCCAATCAAAAAATTAATACCGTTTTTATTGCCACGCCACATAACAGTCATGCATCCTTAACAGCAGAAGCGCTACTGGCAGGAAAGCATGTTTTCGTTGAAAAGCCGTTGGCAATAGATTACGCAGGATTAAATCAAGTAATTGAGGCAAGCGGTAAAGCAAAAGGCCAATTAATGGTTGGTTTTAATAGAAGATTTTCGAGGTTGGCAAAGGAAATAAAATCTGCCATTATTAATATAGGCGAGCCCACGCTGATGAATTTCCGGGTAAATGCGGGAGCCTTGCCCCGGGAGCATTGGATACAAAAACCTGAAATTGGAGGTGGAAGGATTATTGGAGAGATGTGCCACTTTATAGATTTGATGCAATACTTTTCCGGAGCGCTCCCTGTCCGGGTTTTTGCTGAATCAATCGCCACGGATAACGCTAAAGAAGTTGGGCAGGATACTATTTCGATTACCGTTAAATTTCAAAACGGTTCAGTAGGTAATCTGGTTTACGTAGCCAACGGAGATACCTCATTGCCCAAAGAGAGACTTGAGATTTTCTGCGGAGGCACAGCAGGTCTTATCAATGATTTTCGTTCTGGTTCCATTTTTGCATCTGGGAAAGAATCTAAACTTAAGGTTGAAGGTAAAGGTCACCAGGAAGAGGTTGCTGCATTTCTGGATAAGGTAAAAAATGGGGGGGGGCCACTAATTTCTTTAGAATCAATTGTGGCGACAACACTTACATGTATAAAGGCAACGGAAAGTCTCTCCACAGGCCTGCCGCAGTCAATTGAACTCCCTTCCTGACCTCAATGACCATGACCTTTCATGATCAGGTAGTAAGGAGTTTCAATTCGTTGATGGAATATGTTGAGGTCAACGAATACAAAGGCTGGGATCCATACGATGGGCTAAACAGCAAGATTTTTCAGGCTACACCTCTTAAATATTCGAGTCTTGCCCGGCTCGCATGGATTCAGCTTTTTAAAAGAAGCCCTGTTAATCTGAGACCTATCCTAAAGGTGGAGAAGGAATACAATGCAAAGGGGCTGGGTCTCTTGTTGTCGGCCTATACAAATCTCAATTCAATTTGTCAATCCTCTGAAATCCAGGAGAAAATAAAAACGTTGGCAAATATAATCATCTCCTTAAAAAGCAACGGATATTCGGGAAGTTGTTGGGGTTACAATTTTGACTGGCAGGCGCGCGCTTTTTTTCAGCCAAAAAATACACCTACCGTTGTGGCTACTACTTATGTTGCCTATTCACTATTAGATGCATTTGAAGCGACAGGAGATTCAACCTATTTTGATGAGGCACGCTCGGCCTGTGATTTTGTCTTGAATGATCTCAATCGCACCTATGATAAGGAAGGAGATTTTTGTTTTTCGTATTCACCCCTTGACAAGACCACTATTTTCAATGCCTCTCTGCTAGGCAGTCGTTTGCTGTCAAGAGTATATGCGTTTACTAAGGAACCCACACTGATAAATGAAGCAAAAAAATCCATAGCTTTTTGCTGCAAGGCACAGCATCATGAGGGTTCATGGTTTTATGGCACACTTCCCTTCCATCAATGGATCGATAATTTTCATACGGGGTTTAATTTAGAGTGTATCTCTGAATATCAAAGCTATTCCAAGGATTTTTCCTTTGAGCCAAACCTTGCGAGGGGAATAACCTACTACCTGGCAACATTTTTTACCAGGAACGGAGAAGCTAAATATTATAGCAATGCATTATTCCCGATTGATATACATGCCCCAGCACAATTGATTGTAACGCTTTATCGAATTGGACAATTGCCAAAGGAAAAGGAACTTGCAGATCGGGTATTACGGTGGACCATGGAAAACATGCAGGACACGCAGGGTTTCTTTTATTATCAAATAAAAAAAAAATTCAACTCAAAAATTCCATATATGCGGTGGGCTCAGGCTTGGATGTTTTTTGCGTTCACAATTTATCTAAAGACTTTTAAACAGGATGATGCAGCGAATTAGTCTTTTTTCAATTCCAATTGATGCACTTACCATGGAGCAGACGCTGGATGTGATTGAACAAGCAATTGATGAAAAAAAACAGATTCATCATACCGTGGTTAATGCAGGAAAAATTGTAATGATGCAGGATGACAGACAGCTTTATGAGAGTGTGATAAATGCAGATCTGATTAATGCCGATGGTCAAGCTGTAGTTTGGGCGGCACGTTTTTTGGGTAAAAAAATACCAGAGCGTGTTGCGGGAATAGATATCATGCAACGACTGGTGGCCCGCGCACACAAGCGAGGATATAAGGCATATTTTTTAGGAGCGGAAGAAGAAATAGTTTCCGCAGTCGTGAAGTTATATGCCGAAAAATACTCTCCGTCTATCATAGCAGGTTATCGCAACGGCTATTTTTCCGCTGATGAAGAAATAGGAATTGCCCAGGAAATAGCTTCAAGCGGGGCGCAGTTACTTTTTGTGGCAATTACTTCCCCGAAGAAAGAAAACTTTTTATATCGCCACAAAAGTATCTTGCAAAATGTAAACTTTATTATGGGTGTTGGAGGAACCTTTGATGTAATTGCGGGCAAGGTGAAACGGGCACCTAAATGGATGCAAAGAGCTGGATTGGAATGGTTCTATAGAATTATTCAGGAACCAGGAAGAATGTGGAAGAGATATTTAGTTACCAATACCATGTTTATTTATTACGTAATAAGTGAATGGATTGAGTCAAAAAAGCCTTTAGAAGATAAAAGAATCCGTAAATGAATATTACACTTATTGCCGGCGCTCGCCCTAATTTTATGAAGATCGCTCCCATTGTGCATGCCATCCACAAGGAGCAGGCAAATGGCGCCAATATCCAGTATCGGTTGGTTCATACCGGGCAGCACTATGACAAGGCGCTTAGTGAAACCTTTTTTGAGGAATTATCAATTCCCCGTCCGGATGCAAACCTTGAAGTCGGCTCAGGGTCGCAGGCAGTCCAGACTGCCCATATCATGATGCGGTTCGAGGAGGAGTTGCTGTCGAATCCGACCGATGCAGTTGTAGTTGTCGGGGACATTAACTCAACAATGGCTTGTAGCATTGTCGCAAAGAAACTCAACACGCAACTCGTACATGTAGAGGCCGGTATTCGCTCCTTTGACCTCACTATGCCGGAAGAAATTAACCGCATGGTAACGGACGCTCTTGCTGATCATTTTTTCACTACATCCCACGTAGCCAATAACAATTTGCTGAAGGCGGGTATTGAAAAAACAAGAATTCATTTTGTAGGCAATACCATGATTGATACGCTCATGGCCAATTCCAGCAAGTTCAGAAAACCAGGCATATGGGATCAACTCCATCTGACAGAGAAAAATTTTTTGGTATTGACACTTCACCGTCCCAGCAATGTTGATGACATCCCCACTCTTCAGGACCTGATAACCGAGATCAGCGTATCAGCTGGAAAATTGCCTGTGATCTTTCCGGTCCACCCCCGGACAGCCAACAATCTGAAAAACCTGAAAGTGAAGGCGGCCACTATCTATCCCATTCAGCCGTTGGGATACCTGGAATTCATGTACCTGGTCAAAAATGCAAAAGCCGTCATTACTGACTCCGGTGGAATTCAGGAAGAAACTACGGTACTGGGCATTCCCTGCATTACCTTACGAAAAAACTCTGAACGACCCGAAACGATCTCGGAAGGAACTAATGAACTCCTTCCTGACATAAGGCAATTGGGTGAATTGATGCAAAAACTTTTTAATGATACGTGGAAAAAAGGAAAAATTCCGGAGCTATGGGATGGAAAGACTTCTGAGAGAATAGTTAAAATATTGTATACATTTATAAATGGATAACCTCCATATATTCCTTTAGTGAACAATTTATTGAGCCGACAGCAGGAAATTCATCAAGCTATACGGTGGGTGTTTTAGACGTAAGCATCCGACAAGGTTATTTGGATGAGTGCATACATTATAGAGTACCCACATGGGCACAAATTTTGAGTGCTTAATTGAGTGTACGGTTGGGGCCAAGCAAAACTGGCTGAGATCATCAGCTCCACTGATCGAAAGTCATTGTAAAAAGACCCTTTATTTTTTTACTAAAAGACACAGGATTTCATGATTCCTGCACCCACCCATAATATGTCATACGCAGACCTCAGAAGGAAATTTTCCCAACTATCATATTACGACCTGCTCGTATTTGCTCTTACTTTTTTTTTATTGGTTTAGGTATAGCGCAGTTCGTTTCCAATCGCAATTTGTGGGGCGATGAGGCAGTAATTGCCCGCAATGTCCTCATGAGAAATTTTTGGCAATTATTAAGACCACTTGATTATGATCAAATGGCGCCCCTGCTTTTCTTAGAAATGGAAGAATTGTTCTCACAGATAATAGCCAACTTTGGATATGCCTTACGATTTTTTCCATTATTGTGTTTCATAGGCACATTCGTTGGATTTGTGAAAGTGTGCAAGATATTGGTTAAAAACCCTCTGCTCACATTATTTGCACTCTCCATATTGGGCTGGAATTACCGGATCATTTTTTACTCCGTTGAGATCAAACAGTATATGGGAGAAGTACTTGTAACGACCTGGTTGCTGTACTTCCTATTAAAACCTTATCAAACGGAGTCAAGAAAAATCACGACTTTATCCATAGTTGGATGCATCTCAATTTTCTTATCATCTGTTGCACCTATTTTGCTGTTGAGTGCTGGCGCTTATTTACTGATCGACTATTATCAAAGCAAAAAAGATAGTTTCGATGTTGTTTTAACGCCCTCTCTATGGTGGTCAAGAACTTTTGTATTGAATTATTTTATAATATACTTTAAAAATACAAACCCTAAGACTCACAAATTGCATTGGATCAAGAATTATGGATTTATGCCTGGCGAGGATTTTGCCTCCATGATAAGGTTTATTTCCGCAAAGAAGGAAGAAGTATTTGACGATTTCATAACAATTCCCTTTTTAGGCATCAATGTCTTTTTTTGGTTAGTTATTCTGGGATGTATGGCCCTTTTAATAAATAAGAATTGGAAACTTTTTATCTTCTGCTGTATCCCTTTGCCGATTCATTTTTTGTTGTCCATGTTCCAGGCTTACGCAGTAACACCAAGATTATTACTTTATCTATACCCAACAATTGCATTATTGGGCACGTTTGGTCTTAGCTTCATTTTGTCAGGTTTGATAAAGATGGCGCAGCGGTTAAGAAACCGTGAGTTGATAACAAAACCGGTTTTTTCTTATGAGAGAACATGGTGGGTTGCCCTGCTCATCATCATGATCCCTTATTTCTGTTCCTGGTTCTTTTCACACTCGTTCATAATAAAACAATCTGAGGTTAAAGAATGTCTTCAATTAATCATGGATAAAAGAAAGGATGAGGAAGGGGTTTACAATTTCCCTACGGATAATGTGATTGTCCGTTATTACAATGAGATAAATTTTAAACAAAACCTACCTATAAAATTTGGTACAATAGTTCCCAATGCTCCTGCTGGAACAAATTCAACACATATCTTAAAGGAAATGCAAGAACAGAACAACAAAAGTTGGTTCATTTTTGTTGGCCTGAGTAAGGATAGCTCGAATTTTTATATTAAGCATTTGCGCTCGCTAGGTTTTAGAAAAATGGATTCAGTATCTACGTATAATGTTAATTCCTATTTATTTGACCTCGGCAGTAAGTTTAACTAATCATTTATTTAGATACTCAGAATCATGATTTCCCATCCGTTTTTGCAAGACGCCAGAGAAGTTATAAGGAGTAAAAACGACACCATTGCCCACAAGAGACTGAGATGGGTAAATAGGAATAAATATTTTTATAACTATATAATAAGAATTTTAAATTTCATTGTTCACCCAGGTTCGTCCTTATTACATGTGAGATGCGGGATAGGATATGTGTTGAACAATATTCATACAGCGCAAAAATTCGGGATTGACCACAGCGAAAATAACATCAAACTTGCCAAGGAATCCTTCCCTTCAGTAGAGTTTCAGGTTCAACATGAGGAAGCTGTATCATTAAATAAGGTTTTTGATTACGTATTGATTTCATCTGTAGAGGATATGGTAGATATCAATGCTACTTTGAGAAGCATTAGAAAACATACTAATGCAACTACAAGGGTTATCCTTATTAGTCCTACTTTGTCAAGTTAAAAAAAAGGGTGAAGAATGAGCATCTGACGGCTCAGAATGCTTATCTTCACCCTTGTAATAAATGCACACAAATATAGCTGTTCCCAAAAAGGACGGCCAAAAAAAATGACTCTTTTTCAGTAATTCTAAGAAGAACTGCTGAACGGCTCCCTCAGTTTCTGGAGGAGTTCTCCCAGGTTTTCCGATCTCAAACTCATTATCGCCACCATCTGGTTG
>JANXYC010000199.1 GCA_025350305.1 Cyclobacteriaceae bacterium
TGCATTAAAAAAAATATGAACGCCATCAATGCCATTATAAACCTCACCCGTTACTGCAACGATGTGAGCCAAGCGATACACATAGGGACGAAAACCCACTCCCTGCACCTGGCCCATTATATGGATATGGTATGTCTTCATAGTGCAGTCAAAGTCGACTTTTAATTCACTACTTTATAAACTGACTAACGATCCAGAGAACTTATTTCCAAATTATTCTTCATTTTTTTTAAGTGTCATAAATGACTGAGCAAGGCAAAAATACCCGTCTAAATCTGACGGGTATTTTAAGTTCTGGTAAACCGAAGTGTTGATTAGATTCGTTGGCTCAATGCTAATCAAAGCGGTGCGAAAACAACCCTACACCTGGTCTTAACAATTTATTTCGAGCTAAGTAAATTATCCGGACGTTTGTAAAAATACTTTGGGAGTTCTGTGTCGAAGTCAAAGTCCGAAAACACATATTCCTCCAACACCTTGCCATTGCTCCAATATCGTATCCACTTATGGCTGATCATTAAACCCTTTACTTCTCTATGATCTGACCAATAAAACTCCTCCGGCAGATCTTTTCCTTGATCATTGTGATGATGGTATTCCATTTTGGTAATCAGCTTACTCTTATCATTCATGAAGAAAACCCATTTGTCTTTACCTACACCGGGTCTGTAACTTACATTTACCATTTGTGATTCCTGGTCGAGTAGTTTGATTTTCCCACCGTTTTCAACAATTACCCCGTCATCCTTTAGTTTAAATGGCATCGAAAAGCGATAGAAGGCCATGGTCATATCACAATTCGGTTGACACCATTTACCATCACACATCATTCCGAGTTCTTTCGCCTTTTCTTTTGCATTCACGAAGACATCGTTCTGCACGGCCCAGAACCCCTCCTTATCCTTGCCGATCGTGATGGGATCATTACCCGGTCTTTTTGCTTCCGCCATCAGTTCCACGTGACCGTTGATTTTCTCAAAATAAAAAGTCTCAAGTCGTTCACTGATTTGTTCTCCGGTTTCTGAATAAAGACGGTGTGTCCTGAAAAATTTACCATGGTCCATGTTGTTCCAGGTTTCCATCCCGCCGGATGCTGATACCATCTGCTCCACAAGTTGCTCGCCGGACGGTGCCTTCAAAAAAGTATACCAGACAACTCCACCCGCAAGCAAAAGAAGGACCGCCAATCCCGTAAATTTTATGATCTGAATTCTTTTGATCACGATCGGTTTGACGATGTCTTTGATCTCCAAAAGGAAACGAAAGGGAAATCTTGCTTCCTTCGGTTTTTCTATTTTTTGTCTTTGGATAGGCTGTTCCATAGTAGTCTAGGTTAAAATTGTTTGTATTCAACTATTGCTATTGCTCATAACGAGGGTTCAAAATAATCGTCAGGAAACGTCGTGGTAAATTTAATTTCCTCATTCATATACGTTGTTGAGAGACGAAGCTTTTGCCTTAGAGAATCCGACGCGAAACTTTTTCTTTGTTGGTTTAGACTTATCCCATCTACTTCCTGGAATGCTGTATATTCGGTGTAATCAAAACCGTTGCCAAAGTCGAGAAAATTAGCGACAAGTTGATGGGTACTGGGGTCAAAATAATACCACCATGTATGATATTTTGCTGAAGAGCCTGCCCCCTCCGAATAACTTATTTTAATGGCTTCCACTTCTTTTCCATTTGGCAACGTGGTTTTGCCCTCAAATGCATATTGAGAACCGGGGTCTGGAAGTTTGAACGGCATGCACATCACATAGTGAGATCCAAAGGCTGAGTTCCAGGCTGAATTTTTGCTTGCTTCATCGGTCAGCACTTTTCCATCTTCAAGCTTCCAAGCCTGCTGCCCGTTATTCAATATCATAAAGCTCTTCCCGTTATCTTCCCAGGAAATTCTTGCTTTAAAGCTGGGAAATAAATTATACTCGTGAAGCTGCCGAATGGTGCGGTGTACCGCGCCCGTAGAATCGAGGTAGTTGGTAGTTTTTATATATCGAAGACCTTTTTTTGATGTCCAGTTTTCCCACCCACCGGCATTTTCAATGGACTTCCTGATGATGTTTCCAGCTTCATTTTTTGGAAGATTATCATAGGAAGTGAGATAGTTTGTAAATGAATTTTCCTGCTCGATCCCTGAACCGGTATTACGTTTGGGTTGACATCCTGTTATTAAAATCAAAAAGACAATTGTGCCTGTAAGCCAGAAATCTCTTTTTACACTCATTTGGTAGGTCCGTTAATGCCCTCTGTGCGAAGGGCGTAGATTGTTCATATAAAGCTGCAAAATTCCAGGGGATTTGCCAGCCAACAAGGCCTATCTTTTCAAGGATATTTATCGTCAATAGCTCCTACATGGTAGATTTAAATTTTTAGGAATAACTTTACCCTATGTATAACGATGTGGGCCATGGAAGTGTGGGACGAATCAAACGGAAGAAACACAAAATAACCCCATGTAGTTAACGATTATTTCTAATCCCGACCATTAAAAATCAGACTATGAAAATAGCGGTAGCCGGAAAAGGTGGAGTAGGTAAAACAACGATCAGTGGAACGCTTTGCCGGATATTTGCCCGGCAAGGAAAAAAAGTGATAGCTATTGATGCGGATCCCAATCCCAATTTATCCACAGTTCTTGGCCTTAAACGTGATGGAGCACAGCCCAGGCCGCTAAGTACAGATATTTTAGAACGGGTTGAAGATGCGGACGGCAACAAGCAGATAATAGTGAAGTATCCATTGGAGGAAGTCCTTGCTCAATACGGACAGAAAGCACCTGACGATGTTACCTTGTTGATGATCGGGAAGCCAGAAGTAGCTGGCAGTGGCTGTATGTGTGGCTCACACACGTGTGTGCGCGAGTTGGTACATTCTGCATTGGCCGATACGAATGATCATATCACTATTCTGGACATGGAAGCTTCGCTCGAGCATATGAAGAGAGGAACTTCGCAGCATGTGGATGTCATGCTCATCATCGTGGAACCTTATTTCCGCTCGCTTGAAGCTGCGGCAAGGTTCAGAGATCTGGCAATTGATCTTGGTATCAAACACATATTTGTGATCGCCAACAAAGTAAGGAATGAAGAAGGAGAAAATGCCATCCGCCAGTTTTGTTCCAAGATGAATTTAAACCTGAAGCTGGTATTGCCATTTGAAGAAAAAGTGACAGAAGCGGATTTACATGGCAATTCATTTTTTGATTATTCAAAAGAAAACAGTGTTGTGAATTCACTGACCGCGTTCGCAAGGGAACTGCAGTTGAATTAATAATTCATTCAGAATCATTTTCAGTGCAAGACCCGTGCTGAACGATACTTACCACAAAACGATTTTCGCGTAACAATAGCTGCAAGGTTCGTTAAAAGGCGATACCTGAGAAGCGAATGATGGGTACAAATATTTTATTGTACAATGGTGCCATCGGTATCCACAGTGCAACCCTGTACAGACAACCAACGTGCTTCGTTTACAAATACCTGACGGGCGACAGTTGATTTAACCCACGTTGATTCCCGCCCCTCATTGGGTAAAATTTTCCCCGCTTACTGGTTTAATGGATAGCAAAACAAGCAGCTTGCCCCTTTATAACTGGGCATACGTATTGCATTCAAACAAATGCTTTCCGGATACTGAAACCACCAAATACGGTTCCTAACCAATGATATTTTTCCAACGGACGTTTCTCATTCTATTCTGTGGATTCCTGCTGGCCATTGCCGGATGGAGCGGGTATCAGGTCTATACGCTCTCCAATGAACGTGCTGAGATAAAAAAAGACTACAGTGTATTGAATAACATCACCTATGGACTTCTGTCTGTAAACGCATGGCGGGATCACGTGATACGCGTAGTTACTCACCGTATTGATGATTTTGAATTAACTGCCGAGCAGGAGAAAGCGCTGAAGTATGAGGTTTCGCAGGTACTGCATGCCGTGATCGACAAAGCCGACAGTATGCTTGACAAGAAACAAAAAACCATTGGAGGAAAGCTTAAGAAATTTGCGATCCGAACATTCGTGAAAGAGGAGAAGCTGCATGCGCAAGTCCTCTTATTTGCACAAACCATCGTCAATGAAATAAAGAAGCCGAAGAATAAGGAAAAATTGAAATTCCTGGTTCAAAGCAAAATGGCTCAATTCGGCGCCATCACATATGATAGCGTGAATGATGTTCAGCGTATTGAAAGCATTATTCACAAATACGAGGCTGCTGATATAGCAGGCTTTAATATTACAAGTCAGTCGATGTTGGATGGATTACAGGAACGAACGTACTTCTACACATTTGTCATCCTGGCAATTATGGTCATGTTTTTGGTCATGTGGTGGCTCCTCAGATTTCAAAAACCGTTGTACACACCGCTTTTTGTCATCTCTGTTTTGTTAGCGCTGGCCGTGCTTTTCGTCGGACTCACCACTCCGATGATTGAGATCGATGCACGCATCAAGGAGATGTCGTTTATTCTGCTGGGTGAGAATATAGCCTTTCACGACCAGGTCATTTTCTTTCAAAGTAAGAGCATTGTCGATGTAGTTCGCATCCTGATTGACACAGGCAAGTACGACTCAGCCTTTGTCGGAATATTGATCCTGATTTTTAGTATTATTTTCCCAATAGGGAAACTCGTAGCGACCAAACTCTACCTGCTGGGAAATGAAAAATGGAGAGCTAATAAATTTATTCAGTTTTTTGCTTTTAAGTCGGGGAAATGGAGTATGGCCGATGTAAATGTCGTTGCCATCTTTATGGCCTACATTGGATTCAAGGGAATACTTGACAGTCAATTGGAGAGTTTAAACATGCAAACTGATTCCCTGGCAAGCATCTCCACCAACCAAACATCACTACAGCCTGGGTTTATTATTTTTGTGGCCTTTGTATTATTTGGATTGATCCTTTCGGTGATATTGCAACGAATCACTGCCTTTGAAGGAAAAACCCGGTTGGTCAAAGAGAAACAAATAAAGCCCGGATTTGATACCAGCCTTGCCTGACAAGAAACACATCACTATTCAATCCAAAAGTCGTCATGCAATTCACTCAAAAAGAAATTGTAATTAAAGGGAACCGGGTAGCCTATTTCGATGAAGGCTTCCGAGATGGCATTCCCATTCTTTTTGTTCATGGTTTCCCCTTCAATAAGGAAATGTGGAAAAATCAATTGACTGCCTTTGAAGGGACCCATCGAGTAATCGCTTATGACGTTCGGGGACATGGCCGTTCGGAACCAGGTTCGGTTGAATTTAGTGTAACGCAATTTGCTGACGATTTGCTACTTTTTATGGACGCCCTGGCCCTTGATAGGATTGTTGTATGTGGATTATCCATGGGAGGATACATTGCCATCAACGCCATAGGAAAAGAACATAAAAGAATAATGGCATTGATCCTCTGTGATACACAATGTAACGCCGACAGCGCTGAAGCACGGGAGAAAAGAATAAAAACGATTGCCTTAATCCGACTCAACGGATTGAAAAAGTATGCCGATGAAATGGTGAACAATTTGTTTGCTCCGGCATCCCTCAACACCGTGCCTGAGGAAGTGACGTTTATCAGGGAATCCATTCTTCACACAAATCCTGATACCGTTTGCAAAACCCTCCAGGCGCTCGCCGACAGAAAAGACTCGTGCGATGAACTGGCAAAAACAAAAATTCCCGTATTGATCATGGTGGGCAGGGAGGATAAAATAACACCACCCGAAGCCGCAAAAAAGATGCATGAACTGATTCCAGATTCGGCATTCGAGATCATCGATGAGGCAGGGCACCTTAGCAACCTGGAAAATACCAAAATATTCAATGCGCGGTTGATGACATTTCTCAAATCGCTGAAATAGAATATTAAGGTTTAGAGGAGGCTTATTAAACTTCTGTTGATTGAATTAGTCCAATCGTAACTTAAAATAAATAACCATCATGAAAAAAGTATCAATGCTACTAGTGGGAACAATCACCCTCTTCATTACAGCTGGCAACGTGGAAACCGTTGATGCGCAGGGAAGAGGCCGCGGGAAAGGCAAGGCGATGGGGCGGGTCTATCACCCGGTTGTTGTGCGGCGGGCTCACGTTCGTTATGGCAATATGCCCCGATGGGGAACGGTCGTTACGACCATGCCGCCTTCTGCCGTACTGATCCGATCGAGCAGAAATCAGTACTATTTTCACAATGGGATTTATTATGCGCCAAGAAACTCAGGATTTATAATCGTGCGTCCGGCCCGGGGTTTGAGAATCAGCGTGTTGCCGGCGGGCTACCGCACCGTTGTAGTAGGTCCCGGCAATTACTATTATTATTATGGAACGTATTATGCGAAAGCCGAGAATGGTAATGAATACAAAGTGGTTGATCCACCAGTTGGCGCTGTGGTAGACGCTTTACCGGATGGATATGAAGTGAAAAAGATAGACGGCACCGAATATTACGTGCTGGACGACGTGTACTACGCGGAAGTTGACGTGCCGGATTTTGAAGATCATGTTGGTTACGAGGTGGTGAAAAGATAAATCACAATTTCTTCATTGCCATTTTTCATGAGTTCAGTCCGGGCAAGGCTGTCACCAATTGGTACTTGTATTTCTCTTCGGAAATGGTTCCAATAGATCGTGTACTCTGAAGTTAAATACAACGTTAAATCTCGTGCTGCATCTTTTTGACCTTTGGAGTATTGCGACTCTCCGTTGATGTATGCCCGAACGGCCGATGTTATCCGTAAAGTGAAGTAATTGATGAGGATCAGCAGCGCTGACGAAAGGATAACGATCACCAGCAAGCTCAAGACGTTCATTTGCTTTAAGGGCGCCAGCGCTTTTCCAATAGTCATAAGGGGGATAAGAACTTGTGTGAGTACCCCTAATTTATGAAAATTAGCGCTTGGAACCCGTGTATTTTGATTCCTTACTTAGCGGCAATGTCTATTGATATGATAGCAAAGGAGGGAATTACGGATTCCTCAAGAGTTTGCCGATCAAAAAAATCTAAGTATTCAACCACCGTAAAAACTTACCCCACCATGTCTTTGGAGACTCAGCCAATGCAGCGGCAGACAGCTCTTCAACAGGTTCCTCCACCATTCTCACGCGTTTCGTGGGCGGTGTCTCTTTCACTTTCTTGCGATAGTGCAAGGCACGTTTTTCTTTATCACGTTCGACCTGGGCACGTTTTCTTTCCTCGGCTTCCCTTTCTTCTTGTTCGCGTTGCAAGGCAATCGGATTTTTTCTTTGGGGAGAGTTCTGCCTGTCTCTCCTTTGTGGATATGTTTTTCTTTCTTGCGGCCAGGGTTTCCTGTCGGGTTCCGCGGGAGTGTTCTCATCAGAAGATTCAAGGTCGGAAGGAGGGGACTCTTTCTTTTTAATTTCCGGGAGATCAATCTTACCCAGTACTTTTAGTCCGGAGAGCTCAACTTTAGGAGCTTTTATTAATTCAAACTTCTCTTCTGGGTTGACTCCGTCTGGAGATTTCTCAGCTTCGGCACGGGCAAGTCCCATTGTAGGCTCATCGGGCATGAAAGATATATTCTCGGCAGGAATGGACACTTCATCATCAGCCAATGCGTCAGTGTGAGGTGGTGTCAGTAAGGTCTCGGCACGTTCCGGGGCAAACTTCCTTATGATCATTGCCACGTGATCATCCTCAATCCGGGTATTGGATCCATCCTCAACAAGGATGTCCTTAAACGCCAAAAAATTTACAATTTCAATAGGCCGTACTGCCAATTTCCTTGCTAATTGCCCAAGCCTCATATAAGTTTAAGCTATGTTCTTAATTTGGCTCCAAAGATAAAATGTTTGCGGTTAAAACATTCCGGCATTTTTAAAAGGGCGCGTTTTGGGAATCCAACGTGGCACTTGCTTTTTATAGGCACCGTATTCATCACCGAACCTGTTCTTAAGGCCTGGTTCTTCACTGAAAATGAAATACACCGTGTTGATCATGAAAAATGATGCAGCCCATAAGAGAATGTTCGTTGAAAGAAGAAATAGACCCTCACCAACAAGAGTGAACAACACTCCTGTGATCATAGGATTGCGACAATAGCGATACGGACCGACGATTACTAATTTTTGAGTTGGCATCCAGGGAGCCAGGGTGCCATGTCCAAGCGTTTTGAACAAGAATACCGTATCGATGAATAACGATACTCCACACATACCCACCAGTATTCCTGCAATTTTGAAATGAACGGTGTATCCAGAAATAAAAAGTGACGATTGTGGCTCTTCGAAGATCAGGTGTGGAATAATGACGGTAACCGTAAAAGGTAGGATAAGTATGTCGCGCAGGTGCTCAAGTAGCGAGGGGCTGTTCATGAAAGTGTCTAATTCCGCTCAAAATTAACGAGATTGCCCAACCTCCAGCCGGTTTGTTTTCCCCAATGCCCAAAAAGTCGTACTGAAGCAGTTATTATTGTACCTGATCCGGGGACGATGGCCCATTCCACTCCAAAAAAGACACCCTACAATTAGTATTAAACAGGCGCACCTTAGTTGCGGATAAAGCGTTGTAGCCTTGTAGCTACAATCAAGATAAAATTAAAATGATAAAAGTCACATTCGATAATAGCCAAAGTCCCTTTTTTAAATCATTAAAGGAGAAAGTCGATCGCTATTTTGCAATTAGGAGGATTGATCCGTCGGGCAACTGGCGGTTATACCTGAAAAGTATTATTCAGTTTGCGTCGGCCATCATCCTTTATGTGACCCTGGTCTTTTTCACTCCTGCTACTCCTGTGGCCATCGTCCTGTGCTGTTTGCTGGGTACAAATCTGGCGGTCATTGGATTCAATGTGATGCATGAAGGTGGTCATCAGAGTTTTTCAAAGCATGGGTGGCTAAACAAGGTCACCGCGTACTCACTTAACGTGCTGGGTGGAAATTCATACTACTGGAAAATAAAACACAACGTCAATCATCACACTTTTACGAATATTGAAGGAATGGATTCTGATATTGATGTTCACCCTTTCATGCGACTTCATAAAGATCAACCGCGTTATTGGTTCCACAGATTTCAACATCTGTACTGGGTGATTCTCTATGGGGTGTCGTATATCGCATGGGTCTTTTATGATGATTT
>JANXYC010000206.1 GCA_025350305.1 Cyclobacteriaceae bacterium
GAAGGGTTACAGGAGGAAGGCCCCTACCTGGAAGAAATCGCGCTGGCCAGGAGCATTCTTAAAGGCAATCTCAGCATTGTCGAAAACTACTTTGAAGAAAACATGAAGTGGGCATCGGAGGCAATGGAATTCGAACGGGCAGCACTATTTAAGCATAAATTAAATTTGCTGGAGAAATTTCAGTCAAAATCATTGGTTGTCAATCGAAAGCTCACCGACATTGATGTCATCACAATTACAAGTTCGCCATCGGATGCCTTTATTAATTTTTTACAAATTAGAGAAGGTGCTATTGTGTTCTCCAAAAATGTGGAAGTCAAAAAGAAACTGGAAGAATCGGATGAGGAAATACTTACAATCGTAGCGCACCAACTCCGCATGGAAACCAACAGCCGTCACTCCACTATTTTTAGCAATAAACCCCTGTTGGTTACTGACGAATTCATTGAAAATATTGTTCCGCAGATTGGCGACAAGAAAAAATTGGTGGACTTATCCTTGAAAAATGCTCTGTTCCTGAAGGCCAAAAAAGAAATCGCCAAGGAAGAAACCAAAATAAAAAATATCGAAGTTCTGCAGGGCCTCCAGAAGGACTTACAATTAAAAAAACTTCCAAGAATTATTGAATGCTTTGATAATTCGAATTTGGGAGGAACGAACCCGGTGGCATCCATGGTGCGCTTTGCAGATGGTAAGCCTGACAAAAGCGGTTACCGTCACTTCAATATTAAAACCGTCGAGGGTCCGGATGATTTTGCATCCATGAAAGAGATTGTTGGCCGTCGCTATCACAGAATTCTCGCAGAAAACAGTGAGCTTCCAAATTTGATAATCGTAGATGGTGGGAAGGGTCAACTCAGCAGCGCGGTCGAGGCGTTACAGGAGTTAGCAATTTATGGTCAGGTGCCCATTATTGGCATTGCCAAGAAACTGGAGGAGATTTACTACCCGGAAGATCCCCTTCCATTACATATTAATAAAAAGTCCAGAAGCCTTTTACTCATACAACACATCCGCGACGAGGCCCACCGTTTCGCTATTACCTTTCACAGAAAGAAAAGAAGCCAATCCGTTTTTACCACCGAACTTGAAAATATCAAGGGCATTGGCAAGTCAAAAGCCAATGCATTGCTGGCCCACTTCAAGTCCATCAAAAAGATAAAAGAAGCTGACCGGTCTGAGCTGGAGAAGTTTGTTAGTTCAGCGTTGGCAGAAAAAATAAAGCAGATGCCTTAGAAGGTGCCTCACGCTGGCTTCACATTGCCTGTTTTTTCAGCCTGATTTTGTCCATTCTTACATGGCCCTCCTGCATTCCAAATCGAACTCAGATAAGCCCTTCTGTAAAACAAAAATGCCTGGATAAACCAGGCATTTTCTTATATCAGCAGATAGGGATCAGTATTCCCACAAATTGTGCTCTTTCTCCATCAGTCTCATTTCTTCCCACTCGGTAGCCCAAACGGCTTCCTTATAGGGGCGCCGGTTGTTGTTGTAGGTTTCAAATATTGTTTCGTCATCGGGGTTTTCAACCTTATCAATGGTACAGTGGAAAAGGCGCAGCAGGAACGCATCCGCATAATTTCTCTTTTCAGCCATGTTTTGGCGGTTGAACCAAATGGCTTCGGCTACGTGCGTTGGATCTCTGAACACTTTTTCGAGGTCTTTATACAGAAACCAGCCAAGCGATTTAAAGCTACCATTTGCAACATCCTGCTCAGGATCAGGATTTGACTTATCAAGCGGGATATAGGCCTTTAACTCAACGGCAAGCATATCGTAGTACAACCGCGACCTCCTCTTATCAAAGATCACATCCTCCACAAGAGTAAGTTTGGATACGTCTGCAGGCTCCACATTGATCGCCTTTCCTTCCGGTGACACCGCCCAATGATCCTTGTCGGTCGAGGGGTTCATCACCGGCACGTCTCCTATTGTTTCATAATTCGTTCCGTCAAAAGCCACTTTATCTCCAATCTTGTAGGCTTTTTCAACACTCCAGGCTTCAAATGCGGTTTTACCTTTTCCTGTTCTTTTCCAGCTTCTTGAGTCGTTAGATGGTGTTTTAGAAGGAGCATCATCGCTCGCTTCGTAATTGACGCCCTTATAGCTATACTTATCACCGAGCGTATAGTTTTGCGTCGCCACCCACTCTGGGAATACTACCCCCTCTTTTGACAAAAGGCCTGAAAGGAATTTGTCCTTTGGAATTTTTGTTACGAGATCCGCTTCATAAAAGTCCGACAACTCACCCGACTTGACCGCATTCATGATCAATTTGGTGATCTCATTGCGCTTGGCAAAAAATCCCTTGTTCTGTTTCTCGCGAAGATTGATGGCCCTCCAAACCCTCACCTTATACATTTGTTCGTACTTGGGAATCTTGAGTAGTGAATTCGGATCCACTTGCGCCTCATCCTGCGCAACGCAAATGTTACAGAACATGACTATTGCCAACCCAACTACGATCCTCTTGGTCCTCATACCCTTAAATTTATTTTATCGGAATAAACTTTGTTTCAACGAAATCCACTTTATCGTCATCACCGGTAAACGTTTTCCTGGTTACCGTTCTTATATCAATTACGATAAGATCGCCACGCTGGAACTGCGACTTATACGCAGATAAGTCTATGATTTCAGACGTTGGATTGAGTGTAAACCGGCGGTCCCCATTGCCTTTCTTGCAATAGACTTCCATGGTGCGTATACGATACTTTGAGTCATCTTTCAAAGCGGCCTTAAAGTTGGTCTCCGCTTCTGCCGAAACCCGGAGCCCTCCCGGGCTGCTCACACCATCTTTCGCATTAATTTCTTTTCCGTTATCATCCTTTACAACATAGTGTGGATTCGGAACCGGCAACACGTCAAATGCTTTCGTGCTGATGGGAACCCCCGCATTCGTAACTACCACTTTAATTTGCCCTTTCTGCTTCGGAATAAGGGTAGTGACACCGGGGCGGTCTCCTTTTATGATAGTAACCTGGTCCGCTGAGCTAAAGCTGGGATTGTACGACTCACCCAGCACAGGGCAATTAAACGTAATCGGGTTACCACAATTCAAGTAGGCAGAAGGTCGTGCACCTGAAACCACCTCAACTGTAGGAACCACTACTTTATATTCAATTGTTCTCTTGACGGGATCTTTTCCTTCCACCCGTATTTCAGTATTAAAATGTCCAGTACCATTACCATTTGCATCAAAGCCCCCGTCAGCCCTGGCTGCAAACTCAATCGTAGCCATTTTGATTTGGGTTTCCGGGTCGATTGCTACTGTCAACGGCGTACCATCCCTGAACATTTGGGGAGGGGGACCACCGGACATGGCACCCGCCATAAACAATCGTCCCTGGTACTTTGCACCCGAAGCAACGATGCTGGGTCCTATCACCATGGGGACAACCTTATCAAAGACGAAGATTTTTCCAACGGCAATTGAATCCAGTCGATCAAGGGCCAATCCTTCATGTTCCAAAATCTCTGTTTGCATCTGAGAGATACCTGCGATGGCTGACATGGTGGGGTTTCCATGAAAGGAAAACTCAATAAAGTCCAATTCACCATGCTCTACTTTCGGTGTGCCGTCATCATTCTTTACAATATTGCCATCCTTGTCCTTTTCTGCCAATTCAGGAAAATCTTCCGCCTTCTTATTAAGCTTGGTAAACTTCTTTCCGGAAAGCACTTCCAATTTGGCAGTGAAATTTACCAACTTCTTTTCGTAATCGGGTGCCAACGTGTATTTATCATTCAGCATTTTTTCCTCCGCGATGTTTGTATTGCCCACCAGCTCAGGGCCTTCTATCGGCGTGCCGTCATGTTCCTTGCTCAACTCAGACTTGAGGCTGTCCAACGACTTAACGGTTGCTTTCGTGAGGTCCCTTATTTGCTGGGCTTTCCCCATGGCATCCTTCACAACCGGACTCTCACTTTTTGAGTTTAGAATCTTTGCCAACTTACTTTCGTTCACCGTCATACTCTCATTTACCAGTTCTAACAGTGTGGTATTCATAATGGCAAACTTCTCAAGTACTGTACTGCTTACATTAAGTGCTAAGAGGGCTGTTAGCACCAGGTACATCATACCTATCATCTTTTGCCTTGGAGTTTCCTTACCGCCTGACATATTGTATTTGTTTTAGAGTTTAAATCAGAATCAACCTTAAACTGCTACTCAGCCTTACTTTGCAGAAGAACCTTTCATTGCCGTCAACATGCTTCCATATACGTTATTCAATGAGGTGAGATTGTCTGTCAACTTACCCAGTTCGGAAGTGAATTTTGATGTATTGGCACCTACAGAAGACAGGCCTTGCATAGCACCTGTTAAGCTTTCATAGAACTTATTCATATTCTTCACATGTGAATCAGCATCCTTCAATTCCATTTCATAAATAGTGTTCAAAGCAGCCAGGTTCTTTGTTACTTTTTGCACCTGTGCATGGTACTCACCAGTATCTTTGGATGCATCGGCCATTGCTGAAACTGCTTTCATTGCCGACCCATATGACTTATTCATCTCCGTGAGTGAAGCGGAGGCCGCCTGCACATTCTTCGCATATTCGTTTGTGGCCACGGCCGCATTCGAAAGATTGTTCATTTGCGTGGTGGACGTTGCAAGATTCGTCAGGCCCTTGCCCAAATTATCTAACAGGTTTTGATCAACTTTCGCGGTTTTTAGCATATCATCAATCTTAAGAAGGGGTGACTCTCCGGCACCCGGGCGATTGCTAATACGTGAAGTAGTCGGATTGGCCGGCCCTTCATAATCTTCTGATAACTCAGGATAAACTTTTGACCAGTCCGGGTCCTCATGCTTCGGCTCAAAGGCGCTCAGGAAGAAAATACCAGCCTCCACTGAAAGACCGATCATCAGCATCTGGTTAGCTCCTGCTAAGTGTAGAATTTTGAAGAGAGCCCCTATGATTACGACTGCTGCACCAATTCCATATATCTTGGGCATGATGGTTTCATAGAGCAATTGCATGAATCCGCCTTTTTTCTTTGCCATGGTTATTTAAAGTTTAGGGTTTAAGGTTTTCGTTTTTTGGAGTAAGCACGAGTTAAAGATAGCACGAGTTTTTAATTATTAAAATTCGGTCCCGGATGACCGCCCCAGATGCGTCAGGGCACAACGGAATCCTATGTAAGCACGGGAAGAGTCTTTGAATTCGTAAGTTCTTGTACCCGTTTCCAAGTAATACGCTACATCTTTCCATGAACCACCACGAACAACTTTCTTAGGGGGAATCTTAGCGTTAAATTTCTTATTGTCGGGATCCGTGCGAGGATCAATATATTGAGGGTTCAGGTCCCACACAGTCGGTACAGATGCCGGATTGAAGTCATCAAGGCACCACTCCGAGACGTTACCGGAGGTATCAAACAAGCCGTAGTCATTCACAAAGTACGATCTGACGGGTGAGGTATAAGCAAAGCCATCATCAAAGAAGTTACCTCTTCCGGGCTTGAAGTTCGCAAGCATACATCCTTTGGAATTACGGATATAAGGGTTACCCCATGGATATTTTGCCATATCCCTTCCTCCGCGCGCAGCGTATTCCCATTCTGCTTCAGAAGGAAGGCGAAATTCAGGCATCGGAAATTCACCTACCGTCTTCCGGAAATCATTAAGATAAGCCGTTCTCCATTTTCCAAAAAATACCGCCGCATCCCAGTTAATTCCCACAACAGGATAATCATCATAGCCCGGGTGCCAGTAATAGTAGTCTTGGATAGGATCGCCCATGTGATGTGCAAAATCGCGCACCCAGCAGGTGGTGTCAGGATAATACTTTTGTCTGAATGTGCCTGCATCTACCACAGGAAAGCCTTCGATTGTTCCATTGTCGACAAGAAACCAGTTTGTAAACTGACGATACTCATTGTTCGT
Organism: Cyclobacteriaceae bacterium; assembly: GCA_025350305.1. Lineage (GTDB taxonomy): Bacteria > Bacteroidota > Bacteroidia > Cytophagales > Cyclobacteriaceae > ELB16-189. The sequence goes on from JANXYC010000206.1 coordinate 5,891, forward strand.
GATCTCGGTGTCATCCATAAAGAATGGCCCGATTGTGATTTGCTTGTTAAAGTTAATTTGGGTGGACGCAGGGTCTTCATCTGCCTGTCCCATGTGGAATGTGCCTGCCGGGATAGGCACCATACCATAGAGGCCCGGCATAACCCAACCTTCGCGATTAGGAACCCCCAGCAATTCCCCCTGATCACCACCCTTCTTGCCACCAATGCCCAGCAAGCTGCAACCCGCAATTGACAAACAGATGGTTGCCAGAACCACATAACCTAGACTTTTTGATGTCACCTTTAAACTCATAATCATGTTGTTAAGTCAATTGTCCAGTTGGTTTTTGTCCAACGAACGGACCATAAATTTATTTCATTCCGCTGTTTTGCCAAAAAATAGAGTTCCCAAATTGAGTAAAATCTTCAAAAAACCCAAAAATGTTTTGGTTTAGTGAAGGAAACGGACAGCTAAATCGCATTCTTCCCAGTAGAAAGGATCAACGCTTTGGCCTTTCATAATTAAAACGAGGCGTTTTAATGGGCTTTCTACCGCTGGAATTGACCGGCAAACTGTATGAAACCATTAATTCATGCGAAGTTGGCTGCTTTGCCTGCTGATCTTTCACAATGTAGTCTAATGAATATCCAATTTTTAAAGATTTATCTTTCAACAGGCTATATCCCAAAATTAAAATGACTGCTTCCGATTGCCGGAATGAAAGACCTCCCCACATAATGTCCTTGAAATAGGCCAGGCCCCCTACATCAAAGGAGGTCTTGGTGAAGTCAGATTTGATGAGTGTTACAAATTGCAGCCGAACATCGAAGTTGAGATCATAAAAGTAGCTGCCAGTAACATAGAGGTGGCGTTTAAGCTGGTTGTTTTGGGTCAAGCCGAAATCATAACTCGACTGGTTTAGATGATTGAGTCCTACTCCTATATAGTATTTGTCCTTTCTATAAAGAGCCCCCACTGCCAAATCCGGCCGGACTTGTGATTCCTTGCCTGATTTTCCCGCCAGCAGAGGATCATACTGATCCGTCGCCCGATATAAATCAAAATCTACCTTTTGCGAAAATATTCCACCCCGGACGCCAATACTAAGCTTAGCATCCTTCACATTTATATAATACGCATACGACGCCTGGACTTCAAAATTAGTAAGAGGACCCAGTTTGTCATTAACAATATAACCCCCTACACCACTCTTGAGTTTGGCGATCGGCGTATGCACACTCAGTATCTGTGTCGTTGGTGCGCCCCCGTCGCCGTACGTGGGTGAGTAACCTAGCCACTGACTTCGGTAAAGGCCAGTTATTTTGGTTACCCCTTCCGATCCGGCGAAGGCTGGATTGTAATAAAATGAATTGAACATGTATTGGGTAAACTGGGGATCTTGTTGAGCCAAGGCCTCGAAGGAGAATAACACGGTTGAAAGGAGTATTATCTTTTTCACTGTGCGGTTGGCCGGATTTTCAATTTTGACCTATAAACTCTGCCAGCGAAGTAACGAAAGAATCCTCTCGTATTATTTAGAAAGGTTGGTCTTTTTAATATAGAGCTCCAATGCTCCCGTCATTGACGGGGCATTTGGCAATGGTGCCTCAATATCCAGAACCAGGCCAGCATCTCGTACAGCTTTCGCGGTGGCGGGACCGAAGGCAGCAATACGCGTGCTGTTTTGCTTGAAATCCGGGAAGTTGGTATAAAGGGAGTGTATTCCGGAGGGACTGAAAAAGGCCAATATATCGTAGAAAACTTCTTTCAGATCAGATAGGTTTGCGGCCACCGTATGATGCGTGATCGCTTCATTAAAATGGTAATTATTCTCCCGAAGGAAATCCGGGATATCATTTTTGCGAATGTCCGAACAAGGGAAAAGAAATTTTTCGTTCTTATGTTTCTTAATGATCTCCAGTAAGTCGCGTGTGTCCTTAAGGCCGGTAAATATTTTTCTCTTTCGGATAACTATATATTTCTGAAGATAATTGGAAGTTTGCTCAGAGATACAGAAATATTTCATGTCAGGAGGCATCTCAATCTTCAACTCCCGGCAGAGTATGAAAAAGTGGTCAACCGCATTGCGACTGGTGAAGATAATAGCAGTGTAATTCAGTATTTCAATTTTCTGTTTGCGGAATTCTTTTACAGGCACAGCCTCAACCTGTATGAAAGGTCTGAAGTCAACCCTGATCGAATATTTCTCGGCAATTTTAAAGTAAGGAGAAGTTGGATCCGTAGGTACTTCCTGGGTGACGAGAATGCTTTTTACTTTCCGCATCCTGTCAATAACAACCGTTTCTATCATATCGGCACACGTCGGGTTCGGTAGTTAAAAGAATATCTTGATAATGATCACAAGCGGAATAATTTCCGAAGCACAAAGGTAGGAAAATAAATGAAAAAAGGAGAAAGGCGCCCGCGCCAGTAGTTTTATCAGTACCATCACCGAACCGGCACTCATGAGGACAAGGGCCAATACCATCAATTGCTCATAAAACAGTGCCTGCCCCCCCCTGAAAACAAAATAAACCAGGCTTGACAAGGCCATCATGACTGATGTAAATAATACGAAACGTAAAAAGTTAAAAAACTGAAAACTCACCGTTTCCCTGAAATTAAACAAAGAGGAAAAAAATAAAACGATTATCAGTTTCGAGGTCAATAGAACCAGAATGAACAGAGAAAGTCTAAGCCAGACCAAAAATGCTCCCGCTAAAGAATTAATGCCCATGAATTTTGCCACATGAAAATACGGCCCGGCAAAATAGAATATGGCAGACAACAAAAATCCGGTGAGCAGAGCACTGAACAGGTAAAACAATAAGTTTACACTGGAAGTAATGCGGGAAGCCAGTAAGTTTTCATTCCGCTTCTGGACGGAAAATATTTTAGCAAACGAAAAATAATCAAGCGTCAATTGCGGATTTGTCCTGAGTAGAATGAGAAGGAAGAGCAACAAGAAAGATGTAGTCAGAATGGCATAATCTCGAAAAAAAGTGGGTTGTCGTTGTGAAAGTTCTTGTGGGATCGTCAACCGTGAAAATGACGGTGAAACGATCCGGGTTGCCAAATCAATAACCCCTCTTGAAGAAAATATTCCAAAGAACAATTCCTGGGAATATAAATGTGCCAGGCTGTCCAAACTGAATAGCTGATCCCGTCCGGAAAAAATAAGCTTCCCGTTGACAAACAAATCCCAATCTTCTGTGCTATTGATTGATAAATAGTGACCTTTGAATGACGGGGTCTTTACATAAAAATAAATAGTGTGCGAATCGGTGACTGGCGATGAATTCACCGATTGATAGTTCCCACCGGTGTACTGCAGCCAGTGGGGCCGTAGATCTTTTACCTCAACCGGTTCGGTGATCCAACTCGCCTGAAAAATCAATAACAAAAAAACCCGTATCATCGCTCAAAACTATTCGAAAGAAATCACCTAAAAAATTATCCGCTGATTCATCGTACAATTTATTATGGCCGGACTTTACTTTCACATTCCTTTCTGCAAACAAGCGTGCCACTACTGTGACTTTCATTTCTCCACTGATATCAGCACCCGGCACGAGCTGTGCACTGCCCTGGTTCGTGAACTGGTTCTTCAGAAAGATTATCTGTCGGAAGAAATTAACACCATTTATCTCGGTGGAGGCACTCCTTCTCTGCTGAATCGAGAGGAGTTGGACATTTTGTTCGCTGCTATTCGAACACACTTCACACTGGCTCCGCATGCAGAGATTACCTTAGAAGCCAATCCTGACGATTTAACAAAGGAAAAATTAGATGCGGCTCGCGCAATCGGCATAAACCGCCTGAGCATTGGGATTCAATCCTTTGATGATAATCTTCTGAAATATTTGAACCGGGTGCATGATGCCAATGGAGCCCGGCGGAGCCTGAAGAATGTTCGTGAAGCAGGCTTTAACAATATCAGCATCGATTTGATTTATGCCATACCGGGGCTGTCTCAAAAAATCTGGGAAGAGACTCTACAGGAGGCGCTTCATTTCTTGCCTGAACACATTTCTTCATATGGATTGACCATCGAAGAGAGAACTGTGTTCGGCAATTGGAGTAAGCGTGGAAAGCTTCGTCCTATGGATGAAGAAAATTCAGCACAGCAATTTGAAATGCTCACGGATATGCTTCTCCAGGCGGGCTACGCGCACTATGAAATATCCAATTTTTGCAAGCCCGGATTTTACTCCCGGCACAACAGCAGTTACTGGAAACAATCCCCTTATCTTGGTATTGGTCCCAGCGCCCATTCGTACAACGGTGACTCCCGGCAATTTAATATTCGCAACAATGCGAGCTACATCCGTTCAATCAACGAAGGAATTATTCCATTTGAGCGGGAGGTACTGTCGCGGGAAAATAAAATCAACGAGTATGTTCTTACCACACTTCGCACGGAATGGGGATGCGATCTGAGTTTTCTGAAGCGGCACCTGGATGATGACCTTCTGCACCGCCGCGGTGATTATCTGGCACAGCTTCAGCAGAATGGCCTTGTAACGATCGAAAATGGAATCATCCTGCTTTCACGAAAGGGAAAACTTTTGGCAGACAAAATCACGGAAGAGTTGATGGTGTCTGAATGATACCTTTGGGAGTTGTCGCGCAGGTTGTTAATTTTCAATCTTATTGATTTATGGCCTCTGAAGAAAAGCGGGTTTATCTGTTATTGAAGGCGGTGATATTCCATTACCATGGTCTCGATCATGAGGAAAAAGAAGATCTTGAGAAGGCGGCCAGCCGATTGGAAGCGCCCGAAGAATTGCGGTGGGCACTTGATTTTATTGAGAAAGATCACCTGACGGCGTTTGACCGGGCCCGGGCTTTCCTGGATGACATCATTGGGGATTATGCTAAGGAAAAGCGTGTTGACCTCATCAACATGGTGTGGGAATCCAACAACCTGAAAGGTTATGTGACCGAAATGGAAGCCACCGCCATGCTCAAACTTGCCCGAGATTGGAAAGTGGAGAAAGAGTTTATTGACCTTGTTTTGAAGTAAAACACAACCGACTTACTGCCTTTTTAAAGACTCATCATTCCTCTAAAATTTGAGTCTAGGCTTACACAACACATTGATGATTAGTTTCTTAATGAACCTTAATCAAATTATAAAATCACATTTTGAAAATTTCAAAAACGATTAAAAATTTACATGCACCACTTCTTGATCTTCGGGTTATCCACAAAAATGGCAATTCTGCACCGTCTTATCGTAAGGTCGGGCTTACCAAAAACAGAACTATTATTTTTTCTGTACCTGATTCCCCTGTTCCATAATGCTTTAGCGAGTTTGATTTCAATTTTTGTGCCCCTGCCTTTTATGGCCTGCATGTTTCTTCTTCGCTGCTCTTTAGTCAGTACGTCCATAATTATAGCCAGAACTGCTACCTACATTTCTATGATATAACTGTTTTCCGGTCGTTTTAATGCTTTTCATCCTTGCTTTGATAACCTATATAGTCATTGTAGTCCACATAAGGTTTAAATCCACTTTCCGATTTATGCTGGCTGATTGTCTTCGCTATGTCTCTGCCATACACCATGATGTTTCTGTTAATCGAAGTCTTTCTTAGGCTGTGCGATGAAAGCAGATCACACTTTCTTTTTTGCACTGTAACCTTACATCCACGACTGTAGTAGTGGAATGCTTTTAGACCAGTAAGTTCCGCTTTCTCCGCAAACAGCCGTCTTGTCAAATATTTTGTCAAGAAATCTAAAATGATTTCGCAGCAAAAATCATCGATTCTTAATTAAGAAATAGGTTTTATCTCATAGGGGTGCAGCAGCTTGAATAGTTTAAAGGCTCATCATATCCTTAAACTTTGCTGCCTGCCTTCTGCTTACTTCCACCTTATCTCCTCCACGAAGTTTTACCATGAGCCCGCCATTGAACCATGGCTCGATTCCCTCCACCCAGCTGAGATTGACAATATGTTTGCGGCTGGCGCGAAAGAATGCCCGCTCATCCAGTTTTTCATCCAATGCATTCAACGACTTGTGTATCATCGGGCGGTTCGTGTCGAAATAAACTTTAATATAATTGCCATCCGACTCAAACAGCCTGATATTGGCAAGGTTTACAAACCAGCATCGCTCGCCGTCTTTCACAAAAACCTGGTCTTCGAGACCCAGTTTTTGATCCCGGCCCCGGCCGGAGCGGGTCCGCTCTTTTTCCTGAATTTTATGTACCGCCTCCGTTAAGCGTTCAGCTGTAATGGGCTTTAATAAATAGTCAAGTGCGCTGACTTCAAAAGCCTTCAACGCAAACTCATCGTATGCGGTAGTGAAGACCACGAGTGGCACGGTGTCCAGGGATTCAAGTAATTGAAAACCCGTGCGCCCCGGCATTTGAATGTCCAGAAATAATAAATCCGGATTCAGGTCCGTGATCATTTGTTCTGCTTCATCTGCATTTTGTGCTTCCCCCACGATTTCAATCGAAGGGTGTTCCTCCAGGAGTTTCATCAACTCTTTGCGCGCGAGGCGTTCATCATCAACAATCAGTGCTTTCATTATCTCAGGTGTGGTATTTCAATTTCTGTCAAAACAAAAGTATCGTTTTCAGTCAAAATTCTAAATGAGGCCTTATCTCCATAGATTAGTTTGAGTCGCTGTTTCGTATTTTCCAGCCCCAGGCCCGTGGAATTTCGCTTGGCGCCGTTCCGATACTGGCCGCTATTTCGAATTTGAATGTTGAGCCGGTCGTTGCGCACCGCTGTTTTCACTTGAATCATTCCGCCGGCAGTCAACTGGGAGATGCCATGTTTAATGCCATTTTCGACAAGCGTTTGGATCATCAGGGGCGGCACCAAAAAATCGCGCGATTCAGGATCAATTTCAAATTCTGTTTTCAGCCGTTCTTCAAAGCGGATGCTTTCAAGCCCCAAATAGTCTTTAACAATTTTTAATTCATCTTCAAACTTCATAAGTCCCCGCTTACCGGTGCTGAGTGAGTTCCGCAAAATATTAGAGAGCTGGTTGATCGCTTCCTTTGATTTTTCAGGGTTTTCGTCCACCAGTGCCCGGATGCTGTTGAGCGCATTGAAAATAAAATGAGGATTGAGCTGCGATTTCAGGTTGTTCAACTCTATTTCCCTGATGGAAGCTTCCAGTCTAAGCGAAGTGTTGTACCGTTCAAAATAATTGTAGCTGAAATACAAGACGCACCATAAGAAAAAGATGAGTGAATAAATAAGCGTCAGACCCAGAATGTTACGAATATCAAATGCCACTTTGCTGTTGAATAATCCCAACGGCACAGAGATGGGCATCCGCAAAAAATACATGATGAGGCCCAAAACAAAAACGCTGAGAATCACCCGGGGGATCAACACGGCCATCCCGGCATCCAGCCAACGCCAGCGGTTGATGACATTCCTGAAAATATGTGTCAGTAAAAGACAGAAAAACGCCTCATACGTGAGGAAGATTACACGTTGGGTGCTTACCCCCTGATCGTCGGAAGCAAACACGCTCCCGGTAATTTGGATAAGGGCATAGAGCGTCCAGCCTCCGATCTGCAGTGTCCAATATAATCTGGGCTTATTGACCATTCTGCTAACAAATGTAGTTAGTTGACAATTTACAAAAGGCAATTGATAAGTGGTCTTGAAATAAGTGGGCAGTAGGCAAGGGTCCTGATTTGTCAATTGATTGTTGTCAACTGTCAACTATTAAGTAGGCAGGGGCAGTAGGCAATGGGTAACAAGTTGACAACTGTCAACTGATTTAGAGGCCCTTAGATCAATTCCTGTTTCAGAAATCTTCCTGTATAACTCGCAGGGTTTTTAGATACCTCTTCAGGTGTACCCTGCGCAATAATTCGCCCGCCCTTTTCTCCTCCTTCCGGACCGAGGTCGATGATGTAGTCAGCCGACTTGATAATGTCCATGTTGTGTTCAATCACGAGTACCGTGTTGCCCTTGTCTACCAACTTTTGAAGAACGTCCAACAGGTGAGAAATGTCCTGAAAGTGAAGGCCCGTCGTCGGTTCGTCTAATATGTACAAAGTCTTTCCGGTGTCGCGCTTGGAAAGTTCCGTGGCCAGCTTCACACGCTGGGCTTCTCCACCGGATAAAGTTGTGGCATGCTGACCTAAAGAAATGTAACCCAGGCCCACGTCATTCAGCGTATCAATCTTTCGCAAGATCCGAGGTTGGTTTTCAAAAAATGTCACAGCTTCTTCGACGGTCATGTCCAGCACGTCGGAAATGGATTTCCCTTTGAATCGTACTTCCAACGTCTCGCGGTTATAACGCTTGCCCTTACATGTTTCGCAAATCACATAAACATCCGGTAAAAATTCCATCTCAATCAGGCGCAAACCGGCGCCTTCACATGTCTCACACCGGCCGCCCTTAACGTTAAATGAAAACCGGCCTGGCTTATAGCCTCTGATTTTTGATTCCGGCATTTGGGTAAAGAGATCCCGGATTTCCGAGAAAACACCGGTATAGGTAACTGGATTAGAACGGGGCGTTCGTCCAATGGGGGACTGGTCTACCTCGATTACTTTATCGATCTGTTTGAGTCCGTCAATTTTTTTGTATGCCAGCGGATCGGCATGGGAGTTAAAAAAATATTTGTTCAGGATCGGAAACAGGGTATCGTGAATGAGTGTTGACTTACCGCTGCCGGATACGCCTGTAATACAGGTAAACGTTCCCAACAGAATATTCAAGTCCACATTTTTGAGATTGTTACCGGCAGCGCCTAACAAGGAGAGTCTCTCACCGCTTCCTGTTCTCTTTTGTTTTGAATACAAAATGGACAGCTGCCCATTCAAATATTTTGAGGTCGTGCTGTTATTCTTCAGAAAATTTTCCGGCATACCGGCGGCCACCACTTGTCCTCCGTGTCGCCCGGCGCCGGGCCCTACATCGATTATATAATCCGACTCCAGCATCATCTCCTTGTCGTGCTCCACCACCACTACCGAGTTGCCAAGATCGCGCAGGTCTTTAAGCGCTTTGATCAGCTTCACATTATCACGTGCATGGAGGCCAATGCTGGGTTCATCCAGGATATACAACACGCCGACAAGCTGTGTGCCGATCTGTGTTGCCAGTCGAATGCGCTGTGCTTCTCCTCCGCTCAACGTTCGCAAGGGCCGGTTCAGGTTCAAATATTCTAATCCTACGTCCAGCAAAAAGCCAATGCGCTTACGGATCTCTTTCAAAATTTCGGTCGCGATGATTCGTTGCTTCTCATTGATCCGGTCTTCGATACGATCAAACCATTTTTTCAGCGCCTGAATGTCCAGCAATGAAAGCTCCGCGATATTCTTGTTATCAATCTTGAAATGGAGTGATTCTCTTTTCAATCGCGCTCCGTTGCAGTCGGGGCACGTTCTCGTAATTGTAAAATCCTCGGCCCATTTCTTGAGCACATCCGATCCCTCATCACGCTGCTTCTCCAGGAAATTGACAATGCCTTCAAAGCGTGTGTTCCACTCGGTACCGGGATATTTTACCGACGCCACGGCCACCGGTACATCGTCGCCGTAGAGTAAAGTTTTGATTACTTCTTTGGGAATTTCCCGGATGGGCGTTGTCAGCGAGAGTTTGTGCCGTTTCAGGATCGCCTCTACTTTCTTAAATATCCAGATATCACGGTACTCACCGAGGGGCAGGATGGCGCCGCGGGCAATACTAAGTTTCCTATCAGGGATAACGGACTCCTCTGTGATTTCCTCCACGACTCCCAAGCCATTACACGTTGGGCATGCACCGTAGGGTGAATTGAAAGAAAAAAGATTCGGCGCGGGCTCATCATACGACAAACCTGTGATCGGGTCCATCAGGAATTTTGAAAAATGATGAGCCTTACCGCTCTCCTCGAGCAGCATCATCACCCCTTTTCCTTCTTTTAATGACCTTGCAACAGACTGACCAATCCGGTAACGGTCTTTTTCATCGGCCACAATTCTGTCGATCACAATTTCAATGTCGTGTATTTTGTACCGGTCCAGTTGCATTTTGGCGGTGATATCCTGAACTACTTCGTCGATTCGCACTTTGGAGTAACCACTCTTGCGTATCTGAACAAACAACTCACGATAATGGCCTTTGCGTCCTTTCACCACCGGGGCCAGCAACGTCAGTTTTTTTTGATTGAAGTGTTGAAAAATTCCGTTCAATATCTGTTCCTCCGACTGCCGGACCATTTTCTCACCGGACAAATACGAGTACGCTTCGCCAGCGCGGGCAAAGAGCAAACGCATGAAATCATAAATCTCCGTGACCGTACCAACGGTAGATCGTGGATTTCGGGAGGTGGTCTTCTGTTCGATTGAAATGACCGGGCTGAGGCCGTTGATCTTATCCACATCCGGCCGCTCGAGGTTGCCAATGAAACTTCGAGCATAGGCGGAGAAGCTCTCCATATACCTTCGCTGGCCTTCCGCATAAATCGTGTCGAATGCCAGGGAAGATTTCCCGCTTCCGCTGATGCCGGTAATGACAACCAATTTGTTTCGCGGGAACGAAACGCTGATGTTTTTCAGGTTATGCTCCCGCGCACCGATCACCTCGATGAATTCGTGGCCGGTGAGATCGGAAAATTCTGATTTTTTCTGTGTACTGGTCTCTTTCGCCATTAGGAACCTGGATTGCCAGCAAAATGCGGGCTAAAAAGCTAAAATAGTTTAACAAAACGGATGTAAACAAGGTTTGTCGATTTCTCTTTTTAGTTATAGGTGTCATTGTCAATGACAATTTCCTGTAATAAGTCATGTAAGAGCCAAACAGAAACAAAAGTACCATTGAAGGAATGACAACATTTACCACATGATCGAGGCAGATTTTAATGTTAGGATGATACTTTTCCTGATGCCAAGTGGATTTACTTAATTGTTTACGTTTTCAGGTAGACATTGGAAATCCCTGACGGCGAAGAGTGATAACTCTCCTCTGTTATAGGCCGAAGAAAGGAAGGTGTTTATTGATCTCTTAGAGAGAGTAAGTTCAGCGATCGCTTACTTCTTGCCTTCCTTTATCGCTTCCTCTGCAAGTTTTAATTGCTTTTCAACTTCGTCTTTGGCGATCTCAAGATTGGCATTTTCGTGTTTAGCTTGAATAACTAACTAAAAATCTTTTTGGAAAACCAGCACCCTTGGCTGAATATGACTTACTTTTATTAAAGCGTGTACAATTCCAGACGTCGAGAAGCGGGAATCGGAAAAATTGTGACTGCCGCCTGTCTTGC
>JANXYC010000225.1 GCA_025350305.1 Cyclobacteriaceae bacterium
CCGGTTCTTGCCCACAACACCCAGCGTAGATACTGCTATCACCCTGATTTCACCTTATTTTTGTTACCTCGCTGCAGAATATTTTCATTTCTCCGGTGTGCTATCAGTGGTAAGCGCCGGTTTGTTTCTTTCCTGGAGATCAGATGAAATTTTCAATTACGCAACCCGCATACAGGCTTTCGGCGTATGGGGAACGCTCATCTTTATTCTGAACGGCGTTGTTTTTATCTTGATCGGATTGCAACTGCCCTTGATCATAAAAAACCTGGATGGTTTCACCTTGCCGGAAGCGATCACCTTCGGACTTGCCATCAGTTTGCTGGTAATGGTCATCCGGATGATATGGATTTTCCCGGGAACCTACTTACCCCATCTCATTTCAAAACGGATACGCGAACGGGAAAAAGTCCCTCACTGGAAAGCGGTGGTGCTGGCTGGATGGAGCGGCATGCGAGGAGTCGTTTCCCTTGCCGCCGCGCTGGCATTGCCCCTCACCCTGCCCGACGGAACGGCGTTTCCATTCCGAAACATGATTTTATTTATTACGTTTTGCGTAATCCTCATGACGTTGGTAGTACAGGGACTGACGCTGCCATTGCTGATCAAGCTCTTTAAGATACCCGACCCAGACAATCCGGAGGAGGAAGAGCGAAAGCTAAGGATGTACCTCTCCTATTCCGCCATTGAATTCATCGAATCAAACTATGCGCAAGAGGATGCAACACGAGACGCGCTGCACCATATCAAGACGAAGTATGAGCGGCAGATGGACCACATTAACCGGCGCATGCTTACTGTCGACCTTACGCGTCACTCCGAAGAGGTGTTTGCAGAGTACAACAAACTGCAATTGCACATGATCAACTTTGAACGCAAAGAGATTAAAACCCTGCGCAGAAAAAATCAGTACGGTGATGATGTCTTGCGCAAGCTGGAATACGAACTTGATCTGGAGGAAGCGGCTTTAAGGAATTTTGGATAGGGATAGGTTAGGCATTAGGCATTAGGCATAGGGAATCGCTCACTCATTCAAGAGCTTCAAGCACCCAGTGCCCAGTACCCACCACTTTACTTCTGGTAAAGCGCTTTTCCAACCTGCTCATATTTATCTCCGGCAGTCCATGATGGCACCTTTGGACCATTGGCGATCAAATAGTTGGCGTACACGAACGCACGGTAATACCTGACCAGGTACTCAAAATCCAATGATCCTACTTCATCAGCGGGCTGATGGTAATATTTCATTATCTCGGCATCAAATGATTTTATACCCGTTGCGAAATCAATGGCAGGCACACCTTTCTTTGCGAAATTATAGTTGTCGGAACGTTCGTATAAATTTTGCTCCGGCACTGGATCACGGCCTGCTTTAAGTCCAAAGGCCTTACAGGCTTTCGCAATATCTCCTTCGGCACTGGTACGTTCAAGTCCTATGACGGTTGCTACTGTCTTGTCATTATAGCCTGCGCCATCACAGTCAAAGTCAAATATCGTTTGACGGAGTGGTACCAATGGATGATCGGCGTACCAGGCACTCCCCAACAATCCTTTCTCCTCCCCTGTCAACGCGATGAAAATGATTGAACGCTTGGGCGGATACTTTGTGAAGAACCGAGCCGCGGTCATCATGCCCACCGTTCCAAGCGCATTGTCGCGCGCACCGTTGTAAATTGAATCCTGATCTTTCTTTGCCCCAACACCCACATGATCGTAATGGGCCGAAATTACGAGGTGCTCATTTTTTAGTACGCGGTCAGTCCCCTCGATCTTTCCTACCACATTCTTGGCCAACAGTGCTACTTGCTTGCTTCCTTGAATGGAAAGAGAACCATTTATTTTCCTTTGCTCTTTGAGTTCCCGCATGCCTGCTACTTCTGTATCCTTCATCCAGAGGTGGGGAACGGCCGGGCCCTCTGACTTAACGGCGATGCTCGAATTGGAAGCAAAATAATTTACGATGGCCGGCCAGGGAAAAGGGGTGGTGACAAAATATTCAACAAGTCCCGCCGCGCCGGCAGCCTTGAGACGACTGAATTTTTCAGCGGAAGCACTGAAAATCTGTTGAACACCTACCGCCTCCTTCGAGCCGGCGATGGAAATAATCATTTTTCCTTTTATATCTGCCGGCACTTCAGCCACGGAGCCATACCCTACAAACACACACTCTCCACTCCATTCCAGATTGCTACCTTCCATTACTACAAAGTGTTCCTTAAATTTTAAAACATCCAGGTTAAGTTTAAATTCAGCAGCCCCTATCGGAAAACTCTTTACAAGATCTACTTTCTGAAAATATCGTTCAGCACCGGGCAGTACGTGCAGCCCCAGTTGTTGAAAATGTGAAGCAATGTAGTTGGCGGCAATGTCAAGTTCGTGGGATCCGGTATCGCGGCCACGCATCTCATCGGCCGCCAGGAAAGTAAGTGGTGCTTCTACATCTGAGCGCGTCACCATTTTTTCAATTTCAACCACTGGTTTTTTCTGTGAAAAAGTTGCGGACGTACAAATCAGAGATACAGCAAAGATCAAGAAGGAGGTTTTCATTTTAATGTGATTGGAGAACGAAGCTAAGTTACTTTCTAAAAAGAAAAAAGGCGGCGCTTTTTCAGCAACCGCCTTCGGGTTTAGATGAGGGAAATTATCTCAAGAATAAAATTTCGCGGTATTTTACCAATGGCCAATCTTCATCGTCCACCAGCAGTTCAAGCTTGTCGACCGCTTCACGGATTTCATCAAAGTATTTTTCCTTTACGTCATCGCAATATGAAAATGAACGTTTATGAGTATCTGTTATCTTGTTGATCCTCTTGCGTTCCTCTACCATTTGTCGCACACCATTCTTGATCGTATCGATATGACCGGAAATCTCTTTGATTGTTTGGATTACTGCTTTATTATCAACACCCAGTCCTTTCAAGCCGTTTGCATTCTGGATCAACTTGTTTTGATAGGCGATCGCGGTTGGAATGATGTGGTTCATTGCCAGGTCACCGATCACGCGGGCTTCAATCTGCACGCGCTTAATATAGGCCTCCAGGCGGATCTCATTGCGGGCCTCCAACTCCTTGTGCGACAATACGCCGTGTCTTTCAAAGAGTTGCACAGATTCTTTGGTAAGGTATGCCTCAATCGCACGTGGCATGTTCTTGACGTTCTTCAGTCCACGTTTGGCTGCTTCCTTTACCCAATCTTCCGAATAGCCATCACCTTCAAATCGTATGGCCTTTGATTCCTTAATATACTTCCGCAGGACATTTACAATAGCCAATCTCTTTTCAGTGCCTTTATCAATTTCCTTAAGCACGGCATCATTGAATTTCTCCAATTGGTCGGCCACAATAAGATTGAGCACGGTCATTGGAATAGCACAGTTATCACTGGCACCCACGGCGCGGAATTCGAACTTGTTGCCGGTAAAGGCAAACGGCGAGGTTCGGTTGCGATCCGTTGCATCCAGGATGATCTCGGGTATCTGGTCGATGCCGAGCTTCATGTACATGTTATCACCCTTCTCGATCTTCACGTTGCCTTTCTTCTCCATCTCATCAAGTACGGCAGTCATCTGGGTGCCGATGAATACAGACATGATTGCCGGTGGTGCTTCATTTGCTCCCAGGCGAAAATCATTGGCTGCGGTCGCGATGCTGGCACGTAACAAATCAGAATATTCATGGACGGCCTTAATGGTCGTGACGAAAAAAGTGAGGAAGAGGAGGTTGTCGCGCGCGCTGCTGGAAGGCGCATACAGATTTATTCCCGAGTCGGTAATCAGCGACCAGTTATTGTGCTTTCCGCTTCCGTTCACGCCCGCGAAAGGCTTCTCGTGGAAAAGAATTTTCAGATTGTGCTTCTCTCCCACCCGACCCATCACATCCATCATCAGTTGGTTGTGGTCGTTGGCAATATTCACTTCTTCAAACAAAGGGGCCACTTCGAATTGACAGGGCGCCACTTCGTTGTGACGTGTGCGCACAGGAATTCCCAGTTTCCAGCTTTCAAGCTCAAATTCCTTCATAAAATCATAAACACGGGCGGGAATGGAACCAAAGTAGTGGTCTTCCATTTGTTGACCACGTGCGGGCGCATGTCCAAAGACGGTGCGACTGGCCATTACCAAATCAGGACGAGCCATGTACAAGGCTTCGTCCACTACAAAATATTCCTGTTCAGGGCCCAGGGAAGCCACGACGTGTTGAATATCCTTATCGAACAACTGACAGACTTTTGTCGCCGACACATCGACCGCCTTCAGGGCTTTCAACAAGGGTGATTTTGTGTCAAGCGTCTCGCCTGTATAGGAAACAAAGACTGTAGGGATACACAGCGTTTTTCCGTACAAAAACATGGGAGATGTTGGGTCCCAGGCAGTGTAACCTCTTGCTTCAAATGTGCTGCGGATACCGCCACTTGGAAAGGAAGATGCATCAGGTTCCTGCTGCACCAGTTCGCTGCCTTTGAAGCGTTCAATGCCGGATTGTGCATCAAAAAAAGAATCGTGTTTTTCCGCTGTTCCTCCTGTCATCGGCTGAAACCAGTGAGTAAAGTGCGAAGCTCCCTTGCTCATCGCCCACGACTTTGCTGCTGATGCCACAGCATCGGCTGTCGTCTCATCAATTTTCTCATGATTCTTAATGGCGGCAATCACTTTTTTGAATACAACAGGTGACAGGGAGGCCCGCATCTGTTCTGCCCCAAAAACATTTTCACCAAAAAAATCAGAAACTTTAGGACTTGGAGTGGAGACCGGTACAGGATCCCGGTCATTCAATTTTTTCAATGCTTCAAAGCGCAAATAGGCCATAGTGGTTGTGGTTTTATCTAAACAGGGCCAAAAATAGACGAATTTTTATTTGCGAGGGTATTTTTTCAAGTCATTTTCTAAAAAAGTAAAATAATTTCTGGCATCCGAGGTTGGAATGAATAACCCCAGGTGAGGGAATGATTTAATCCAACCGAGGGAACTATGGAGTAATCAGGCTTCGTAGTGTCAGCCTTCGACGAGCTCAGTCTGACACCGAGCTTCTCAAAGCCTTATCACGCTTGTCAGACTGAGCTCGTCGAAGGCTGACACCGAGCTTGTCGAAACTTGTCAGACTGAGCTTGTCGAAGGCTGACAGTCGTCAGTATCCCGAAAAGTGTTTATTTTTGACGGATTCGACATGAAGAAAAAATTCTGGCTCACATTTGGAGTGTTGGTAATCGTTCTCATTGGACTTGGCTTCCTTCGCATTTCGTCATTCAAGGAGAAAGAACAAAACGTAATTGCGGCACTTCAGGCGAGTCAATCGCCATCCTCCATCCGGTTCTTTCAGGTGGTGTCCGATTCCATTAGTTTCATCAGCCTGGGAATTCCGGCGATCTTCTTAATCACAGGATTGGTAAAAAAAAATAGGGATTATGCTATGAAAGGATTGATGATCTTATTAAGTATTGCGCTGGCAGGCGCTATCAGCGCTACCATAAAAAGAACCGTTAAAGAACCGCGGCCGTATGAAGTTGACAGTCGGATTACACAGTGGAGTGTGGGTGGGAGCAACTCATTTCCATCAGGTCACACGGCAGAGGTATCGGCAGCAGCGCTTGCATTTTCACTCATCCTATTCCGCACACCTGTAAGCATCGTGCTGTCTTTAATCTGGGCGCTCTTAATGATGCTCTCGAGAATCGTTCTTGGTGTGCACAATTTTACGGATATACTTGGAGGATTTATGGTGGGTTGCCTCGGCCTGCTGATTATGCACACTATATTCAAACGCTACGAAAAGCACAAACAGAAAGGAAGCATCGATCCATAGTATCATAAGGGCTTCTCTAAAAACTCCTTGTACCCTTCTCTTCCGGAGAAGGGTGACGGGTTGAGGCCATAAAAGACAAGGTTTTTAGAGATGCCCATAATCCGTAAAATCATTTAAGGAACTGCGCTTACAGAAATCAGCCTTTCCGCGTCTTTACTTCATCGTATCGCTGATCATAGTCCTGCCGCAAGGTGCCCATCCAGCGATCCCACCACAAAAAATATAGGCCATAGTTGCCTGTGAAATATTCATGGTGTTGATTATGGTTCACCGAAGTATTGATCCACTTCCCCATCTTGCTCTGTGAGAAACCTCGGGGGTAGAGTTCAAATCCCAGGTGGCCGTACACATTGTAAATCATCATAATAAGCAGGAACAAGGCAATCGCCAGCGGATGAATGGGAAACAAAAACGGAACGATGGCAATAATCCCAAACTCCACCACGGCCTCCAGCGGATGAAAAGCCATGGCTGCCCACGGCGAGGGATTGGTGGAAAGGTGATGGACTTTATGGAAGTATTTGAAAAGCCAGGGGTGGTGCATCAACCGGTGCGTCCAATAGAAATAAGTGTCATGAATAATCAATGTCAGTACTACGGAGAAGAAGAAATACAACAGACTGTGAGCATGAATATCTTTATAAATAAATGTGTATTTCGCGACCGGGCCGAAGAAAAACAGGTAGCCCAGCACAGCAAATATGAGTGACGTGCTCACCGAAAATAAAAATTCGCGTTGGTAATCAGAGATTGCCGGAAATTTCACCTGGATTTTTTTGAATAACCAGGCATTTTTTTTGATGTAATAAAAAACTAGAAATGCTGCTGAAGCCAGGAGAAGGTACCGGATGAATATGATCAGCAGGATTGCGTAAAATTGATTGTCAATGCCGATAAAACCGCCCATTAATCAAAGTTCGTTATTTTTCCGGTTTTATACCGCAAAGAATTTTTTCAAATTATTGTGCTGTGCTAAAGTCCTTGCGCATGGACTTGAATTGCCACGGGTTTAAACCCGTGGACCCGTAGCAATTAATTTGTTCAGTTAGATCGGGTGACCGACCCACCGCTGCTTGCGTTGGTGTTGGTTTTAAGGGGATTACCACGGTAGCGAATGCTTCCACCGCTACTGGCATGCGCATTCAATCCATTCGTTACATTAAGTTTAATGGCGCCTGCACTGCTGGCGCTGGCATCTGCAGTTTCCGCAGGCAGATTATAGGCGTTTACAACACCGGCACTGCTGGTCTCGGCGTCAATTGATTTGGCGTTGCCTTCCAGCGTAACTTCACCCGCGCTGGAAACACTTACTTTTAGATCGGTTACTGCCAGATTAAGTTCAATAATGGCAGCGCTACTCGCGTGAATTTCCATACGATCGGAGGTGATGGTTCCATCGGAAAAAATATTGGACGCAGAACTCGCTGTGATCTTATCCAGACTTACATAGGTCACGTACACTTTAACAGTTCTTTTCTTTCCACCAAAGCGAAAATCACTTTTCATGTGGATCCTTAAATAGCTACCGGTAATCTCCGTAAGCACCTCCCCCAGGTCGGTACCTGTTGTCTCCACTTTTACACTTTCCTTATCGCCTTTCTTCAAATAGACATTAATTGCTTCCGCTGCCTTCACCCCCTTGAAAGTCCCAACACTCCTCACCTCACTTTGCTGGCCAACCACCGCTCCCCAAGCCAGGCACCCAGTCAGAATTAATACTTTCATTTTCATCATTTTAGAGATTTAATGGACAGACTGTAACGGTTTTACAAGGTTGCACAACAATTTTACCTTATTATACAAATTTTTTGAGTGGAAGTAAGAATTCATCTTTTTTTATATAAATTTCGATGATTTCAATCAAAATTTGACGCAAAATTAAAAGCTATGATCAAAGAACAAATCAATGTCTTGATTAACCTCGCTGCCAGCGACCAGAGCATAGGTGAAAAAGAAGCCAAGACCATCCACATGATCGGCAAAGCCAACGGCCTTTCGAAAGAAGAAGTGGATGTTCTGATGAAAAATCCGAAGCCCATTGGTAATCTTTCCGGTCTTACCGAAGACCAAAAATTCGAAAATCTCTATCATTTGATCCAATTAATGAAAAGTGATGGACAAGTATTCAAAAGTGAAATTCATTTCTGCGAACATATTGCCGAAAAGCTGGGTTACAAAAAACAGGTGGTTGCTGAACTGTCCAGCAAGATTTACAGCGACCCCACCATTACAGCCGATCGCAAGTCAATGATGGCCCGAGCCCATAAATTTTTAGTGAAATAATTCATCTCAACTAAAATTGCGCTGCTATACCGGCGGCGCAATTTTTTTTATTTCAGTTTTAGAATAAGATTCCCAAGTCGCTAATACCACTCATTTCTTCTCAAATACTTTTTTACCTCCCATCACGGTCATCACGACTTCTGTTTTCAGTAAGTCACTCGCCGGTACTTTCATGATATCCTGCGAGAAGACCGTAAAATCTGCAAGCTTTCCTGGAACGATGGAACCTTTAAACTTTTCTTCAAACGCGCCATACGCAGCATCCAAGGTGTATGAGCGCAGCGCCTGTTCGCGTGTCATCCTTTCTGCAGGCTCATAACCGCCTTCTGGTTCGCCTTTCAATGTCATTCGTGTTACGGATGCATAAAAACTCGCCAGCGGACTGATCGGCTCAACCGGCACATCGGTTCCGTTAATTACTTTCGCACCCGTCTTTAATAGAGATTGCCACATGTAGGCGCCTTCCTTGATGCGCTTCTCCCCCAGCCGCTCGATCGCCCACGGGCGATCCGATGAAAGATGAATAGCCTGCATGGCCGCGATCACTCCCAGTTTTCCGAATCTTGGAATATCATCCGGGTGAAGATGCTGCGCATGTTCAATGCGAAAGCGATGGTCAGTCTTCGTTGGGTTTTCCTTGAAGGCAATTTCATATCGGTCGAGAATCTCATGATTGGCGCGGTCACCGATGGCATGCGAACAAACCTGGAAACCATAGATCAATGCATCACGTGAAGTTTTCAACACCGTGTCCATGGGCAGGGTGGCCATACCATAAAATTCAGGACGATCGGTATACGGTTCCAGCAGCCAGGCACCCCGTGAACCAAGCGCTCCATCGCAGTTTAGTTTAATGGACCGGATCGTCACGCCACGTGGATCGATCTCCGGGCCTTGTCTGTACCACTCATTGATCAAATTGCGGTCGAAACCGGTGATCATCACGTACAACCGACTTTTTAATTTGCCTTCGCTTCTGAATTTTTTGAATAACGTTATATTTTCTCGTGAGGCCCCGGCATCGTGAAAACCGGTGATGCCATTTCGAACACATGCTTCCATCGCGAGTTCTAAGGCTTTCCCGTCGCTCTCGGCTGTATTGTCTGGAATGTAGTTGCTGATCAAACCCTGCGCACGTTCATTAAATATCCCCGTAGGATTTCCCAGCTTGTCGCGAATAATCTCGCCGCCTTCACCCAGGTTGGATTCAAGTTTTTCAATTGACAATTGATTCACGCCCGCAATTTGCATGGCCTTTGCGTTGGCAAAACCCGCGTGGCCGCTTGCGTGGCGAAGGAACACGGGATTATTCGGAGAGACCTCGCTCAACTTGTCGTGGGTCTGAAAACCTTTTACTATTTTTTCAGGCTTTGTATCCCATTTGTCCTGGTGCCATCCGCGGCCGAGGATCCATTGACCGGGTTGCGCCTTGGCTACTGCCTCTTTTACCTTTTCGACCAATTCATCATAGTTTTTGATGCTCATCAGATCGAGGTTGAGCTCATTGTAGCCGAGGCCCATGATATGTCCATGTGACTCGATGAAGCCCGGAGTCATGGTGGCACCGGCAAGGTCAATCACTTTCGTATTTTCATTCCGGTATTTATCTGCTTCAACAAACGTTCCTACAAATAAAATTGTATCCGCTTTGACTGCAACAGCTTCAACGATGGAATTCCTATCATCCATCGTATAGATGGTGCCGCCTTTAATGATCAGATCAGCCGGCGTCTTTTTTGATTGACAACCGATGGCGATAATCAGGGCGACAAGAAAGTATTTTTTCATAGTTGGAGTTTGGACTTCCAATTTAGCACGAAAGGTTCAATAATTATGGCTTAGGTGATGAAGCCTTTACGCAATAATCTGCGATCATCTGCGATATCTGCGGGAAACCTGTTTTTTTATCTCTGCGGAAAAAGTTTCAACTATCTTCGTCAAAAAAAATAGAATGAAACGGTTCGTACTGCTGCTGTTTATTTTCGCCGGCACCCATGCCGCCCTTGCGCAGAATGTTGGGTTGGCCTTCTCCTACTTTATCCCGCGAAACGGAGAATTCTCAACACCCATCAGTCCATTTTCCATCCGTGGTATCGGGGTAGACATCAACCGGTTCATTGCATTGGAGACTGGTGTTACGCTCTATCGCATGTCGGGCTTGAATGTGATCGATCTGCCGTTTGAAAGTAAATCGGCCCTGACTGGTCCCAATTTTACGCTATTCGTTCCGGGTGAAATCGTATTTCAGATCAAAGGCAAGGGCGTCCAATTTGATATCAAGGCCGGCGGTTTTTTCTTCTATGCTTTTGATCAGCGATTGAACTATGGAAACCTGGACCGGGCCATTGGTAAGGATCAGAAGTGGGATGTGGTGAATTCGCACTTTGCATTTGAAAACAAACCCGGGTTCGGCTACCAGGGTGGTGTGGAGTTGACCGTGGATGTGACCAGTCAGTGGGGCATTTCTCTTGAGACAAATTATTTAATGGGACAATCGAAGATACCGATGACTGGAAGTTATTCGGGCGGTATCCTCGGCGGTACGAATTCAACCGTTCAGGCGGAATACAAAGACGCCAAAGTTGATTTTACCGGCCTGGAATTTTCAATCGGCATCCTTTTCAAAACAGGCCGGAGGTAAGATCACCGGTCTTTTAGCAACACCGGCGGATGCGGCCGCTTTTCTTCAACGTTTTTATTCTCTCTTCTATAAAACATTCCGGAATCATCCCGGAATTGAATTCCCATCGCACGGTCTGCCTTACCAATAAAAGTTGTATCGGTTTCAAATTGCTCAATCGGCAGCAGGTAGTATGTCCTGCGAACATCATGGGCACGAAATACGGCCGCCAAGGAGTAACTCACATCTTTCATTATTACAGATGAAGTGCTGTCAGGCATCATGATTTTTTCCAAATCAATATGCAATAACGCCCCACCATTTTTGTAGCGATCCCATTGCGCTGAAATAAAATTTCCAAGTGAGTAGGCCACTACCTGGTCGGGATCCTTTCTCCATTCGATCGGCTGCAGCACGTGTGGATGTGAGCCGATGACCATCTTGGTCCCATACTTAAAACAAAAATCGGCTATACGTTGCTGCCAAGGGTTTGGCATACGCGTATACTCCTCACCCCAATGCAAAAACACAATAGTCGCATCGGTATGCTGCGCTTTTGCCTTTTGTAAATCGCGTCTGATCCGGGCGGTGTCAATCGGGTTTACAATGTTGGGTGCCCTTACGGGGATACCGTTGGTGCCATAGGTGTAGTTAAGCAACGACAATCGAAAACCTTTTGCTTCCACCACCAGTGGATACTCATTTAACCAATCAACGGTATCCTTAAAGGTACCGGTATGCAAGAAGCGGAAACTATCCAGCAAATCAAGGGTGCGTTCCAAACCCTTTCTACCGCGATCCATGCTGTGATTGTTGGCCGTTACGAGCACATCGAACCCGGCGTCTTTTAAGGCTTCCAATAATTCATCCGGAGCGCTGAACTGAGGATAACCCGTATAGGGCGGCCCGGCCAATGTCAGTTCAAGATTGCCGATGGTGATATCAGGTGTCGATAAAATTGGTTTGATAAACTGGAAGCAAGGCTTATAATCATAACGTCCGGTTACCGGGTTGAATGCTGCTGATATCTGCGTCTGATGCTGCATGATATCACCAATGAAGAGCAGTGATAGTCTTGTTGTATCTTGAGAGCGTGCACCCGAAGTAATAAAAAACAAACCCACCAGAAATTTCTTCATCGCACAACTTTTGAAAGTCGTTCCCTGGATTCCATTACAGCCTCCAAAATTTTATTTTCAAAAATAACATGTACCGTATCGTTCTTGCGCGGGCGAATGGGTGCAAGACCTGTAAAAGAACCAAACGCCGGAAGAATGATCTGGTTTTTGGAAAACCAAAAGCACGGGAGCATGATCGCCTGGCGGCCTTTCCCCTGCAATCGGGCACCCGGGTGAATGTGACCTGCGATGTTGATCTTCCCTTCAGGGATTTCGGAAACATCCATGGGCTCATGCGAAAGAATCCAATTATCGATCTGTTCATGATCCATAACCTTAATTCCTTTTCGTCTGTATTGCTGTTCACTCATAATATCATGATTGCCCCTCACCAATTCAAAACTACATGCCGGAAAGTGGCGAACAACCTGTCCCACCACTTCCCACTCTTCATTGTAGTGACTGTGGAAAAGATCCCCCAGGAAAATCATCCGGGCAGGCTTCATTTTATTTATTAAATCAATCAACGTCTCCGCATTTTTTTGATTGGCCTCCGGCGGCACCGGAAGGCCGGCCTGGCGAAAGTGGCTGATCTTCCCAAAATGAAGGTCGGCGACCAACAGGGTCTTTTCCTTCCGAAGAAAGAGGGCCTTTTCCGGAAGTAATTGAATGGTGGTCAGAATTTCAGATTTCAACTTTCTAAATGTACAAATCAGGCGTTATATCCCTGGTTTTACAGCAAGTTTAAGGAAACAATCCAAACGACCGCCAAAGGCAAATTAGTCCTAATCTTACCACCCAAAATTTTTAACATTGGCGTAACACAGGGCATACCAAGTCCCCCTATCTTAGCCACAAACTATGGGTTTTTTCCACCCATTAAATAGATGAGAATCCATGTTTGAATTAGAGTTATCATATTCCATTTTATTGATTATCTGCCTCATCGCGGCCTGCTCGTTTGAGTTTGTCAATGGGTTTCACGATACCGCCAATGCAGTAGCAACTGTGATCTATACCAACTCGCTGAAACCGTGGGTGGCAGTAATCTGGTCAGGTTTCATGAATTCACTCGGGGTTTTTTATGGCGGCATTGCCGTGGCCATGGGAATTGTGAATCTCCTGCCGGTCGAATCCCTGATTGATCAAAATATTGCCCACAGCATCGCCATGGTGGCGGCACTTTTATTGAGCGCCATTTCCTGGAACCTCCTCACCTGGTATTTAGGCATTCCCTGCTCCAGTTCACACACGTTGATTGGATCGATATTAGGTGTTGGCATTGCCTATTCGTTTTTACCGGACGCCACTTCCGCTGCGGTCAACTGGGGAAAGGCACAAGACATCGGGATTTCACTTCTGCTCTCCCCGCTTGTGGGCTTTTCACTAACAATAATCCTTATGTTCGTGCTCCGGGTGACCACCAAGGGAAGATCTTATGGAGATGATCTTTTCAAGGAACCAAAAAAGAACACACCACCCCCTCCCTGGATCAGAGGGATATTGCTACTAACATGTACAGGTGTGAGCTTTTTTCATGGGCAAAATGATGGACAGAAAGGCGTTGGGCTTATCATGTTAATTCTAATCGGAATCGTTCCCGGATATTTTGCTTTGAATACCCTGTACGATTCAAAAAAGCTTGGCGACCCGATGATGCAGATTGAAACAGTAATCAATTCTATTGATCCGAATCCATTGTCAGAGCCAGATAGGGTCAAGCTTATGGATGCCCGGGAAATGAACAAACGCTTACAGGGTACCATCCGTACAATCAGTTCAATTAATGACGTTCCGAAGAAAGAACGGTTTCAGGTAAGAAAAGATATTCTCGTGATGGATCGGAATCTTAATGAATTACTAAAAAAGCAAGAGGCCCGGGTCAGTGAAAAGGATAAGAATATCCTGAAAGAGAATCTGAAAAACCTTCGCAAAGTGACAGACTATTCTCCAGGCTGGGTCATTGTATTGATCTCGCTTTCCCTGGGCTGTGGTACGATGATCGGCTGGAAGCGCATTGTAAAGACCATCGGCGAGAAAATCGGCAAAGAACATTTGTCCTACGCGCAAGGGGCCAGCGCCGAATTAGTTGCTGCCAGTACGATCGGACTCTCGAGTTACTTTGGACTACCCGTAAGCACCACCCACGTTCTGTCCTCCGGAATCGCGGGAAGCATGGTGGCCAGCAAAGGGGTAAAGAATTTACAGCCAGACATGGTACGGAATATCCTGATCGCATGGTTCCTCACCTTACCGGTGGTGATGCTGATGGCGGGAACTTTCTTTCTGATTTTCAGAAGTATTTTTTAATATAAATACTCATTTGCATGACACTTTGCAAATACACGCTTTTTTTGAAATACTCCCGAAAATAACAAGTATGAAAAGGACAGCTATACTTCTCTATATAACTTTTCTTACATTTTCCGCGTTTTCGAAAGATGTTATTCATTTAAAAAATGGAAGGACATGTCTTGGCTTTTTCTTTGGGCTCTTCGCGATTGCCGGAACAGTCCTTGGCCGCCCACATCCGCCGCCAATAGAAGTCATCGTAGTACGGGACAAAGAAATGGTGATGAACCCGGCTTATTTGAGTTGTTACAGGAAAAGGGCAAAAGGAAAAAACATCATTTCTGCGACGATTGGATACGGAATATTCCTGGCCGTTCTTTTAGCCATACAGGCGAGTAAATAATTGTTGTACAACCAAATCAATCATTCTTCATACTCTAAAATCATCCTCTTCACCCTGTCTTCCAATTTTTCAGAAGTAAGTTTATCACGGGACAACCGGTCGACAATGATTGGAAATGAAAACGGTGTAGGCACAGCGGGTTCCTTAATGATGATTTTTTGTTTTTTGATTCGATCCAGCGCCCGTCGCATCCGTGCTTCCTCGAGTTGAAAGGCCATGACTTCTTCGTACGCCTGATGAAACAGGAGGTTGGTCGAATCATACTCATGAAAGACATTAAAAAACAGTTGCGATGAAGATTGGATGTGCTTGTCGCGGATCCGTTGCCCGGGAAATCCTTTGAACACCAATCCCGCAATGGCAGCGATGTCCCGGAACTTGCGGCGCGCCATTTCAATGGAATTAATACTGGCCTGAATGTCCTTCAATAGATTGTCAATGCCTAACAAATCGGTTTCAATCGCTTCATAAATTGGTATTTCCTGATCGGAGAGCAGTTCAAAGCCATAATCATTCATCGCAATGGAAAATGTGATGGGCTTTATCCTCGAAATACGGTAGGCCACCAATGATGCAAGTCCTTCATGAATCAACCTTCCTTCAAATGGATACATCACCACATGATGCCCTTCATCAGTTTCAAAATATTCGATAAGGAATTCATTTTTCTTCGGCAGGTGCGACCGTTCTGATTGAAGCTTTAACAAAGGTCGCAGAAAAATCATTTCTTCGTCGGTCTCAAGGCCTTCTGCCGATTCATTGATCTTCATCCGGATCATCTCACTCATCTGCGAAGACAATGGCATGCGCCCACCTTGCCAGGATGGTACACGGCCTGATTTACGTTTGCTCTTGCGCACCTGCACTTCCATGTCCTTGACACGCACAAGCTCCAGGGTCCGGCCCGCAAACCAAAAAACATCTCCAGGGGACAGCCTTGAAATAAAGCCTTCCTCAATCGAGCCCAGGTATTTTCCTGTGACATACTTCACCATCATGGAAGTATCTCCCACGATTGTTCCGATCGACAGTCGATGACGTTGCGCTATGCTCCTGCTTTCAACTTTATATATTCCTTCTTCTATTTGCACCTTCCGGTATTCATCATAGGCCGTTAACGATGCACCTCCTGTTGTGATGAAGCGCAAAGCCCAATGCCATTCTTCCTCCGTGATCGATTGAAAACAGAACGTTCCCTTGACCTCCTGAAATATTTCATCCTGCTTAAAGCCATCGGAGACCGCCAGCGTCACCAGATACTGAACCAACACATCAAAAGACCGGACATACGGTTCCCGGTTTTCCAAAACATTTCTTTTCATTGCTTCACGAACAGCGGCAGCCTCGATGAGTTCCAATGAATGCGTGGGTAAGAAGTAAATCCTGCTGACAGCGCCTGGTTGATGTCCGCTTCTTCCAGCCCGTTGAAGAAACCGCGCCACACCTTTTGGACTTCCCACCTGGATGATCGTTTCCACCGGTCGGAAGTCCACTCCCAGATCGAGGCTGGAGGTGCACACCACCGCCTTCAGTTTGCCTTCGTGCAATTGTTCTTCAACCCAGTGACGGATTTCATAGCTGATGGAGCCGTGGTGCATGGCGATCTGGCCAGAAAGTTCCGGGGCGGCGTCCAGCATTTTCTGGTACCATATCTCAGCGAATGAGCGTGTATTGGTAAAGATGAGTGTGGTCTTGCTTTTATGAACAATCTCAATAGCCTTTTTCAAAAGATGAATGCCCAGGTGGCCGGTCCACGGCATCCGCTCCAATTCATCGGGAAACACCGAGATGATTTCCACCTTCTTTTTAATGTCGGCCTTAATGACTTTGTGAACTTTCTTTTCATAGTCGGAACCGAGTAGTACTTGCAGTGACTGCTCCATGTTTCCGATAGTGGCGGAGATACCCCAGATTTTAAGACCAGGCGCTACCGTCTTGAGGCGCGATAAAGCCAACTCCATCTGCACACCGCGTTTGGAACCCATCAGTTCATGCCATTCGTCAACAACGATTGCCTTGAGGTTTGAGAAATAATCGGCGTATGTTTTTTGAGAAAGTAAAAGATGCAGGCTCTCCGGTGTTGTGATCAGAAACTGGGGAGGCTTCTCCCGCTGCCGCGATTTTTCGACGGAACTTGTGTCGCCCGACCGGATGCCGACTTTCCAGTGAGAACCAAGACCTTCCGCCGCGTGCTTGGTGGCCTGTTGAATCTCCTTTGAGAGCGCCCTGATCGGCGCAATCCAGATCGCCTGAATTTTCTTGTCCTTGTTTTGAAGTCCTTCTAACAAAATTGGTACAGCAAGGGAGTACGTCTTCCCGCTACCGGTGGGCGCATTGACCAGTCCGTTTTGGCCATTGAGGTAGGCTTGCCAGGTGTCCAATTGAAATTGAAATGGTGTCCAACCCATTTTGTTGAACCATTGGAGGGCTGTATGGATGGCTGGATCTATTTTTTTCACAAAAGATTGAACAAAACCATTTTTCTAAGGTTATTCAAGACAAAATACCTAAGCGTCCGAAAATCATGGGTAAATACTCCATAAAAGAACTGGAAAAGCTCTCGGGCATTAAGGCTCATACGATACGAATATGGGAAAAACGATACCAGATTGTAATTCCCCAACGCACCCACACCAATATCCGCTACTATTCCGACGATGATTTAAAAAAAATTATCAACATCTCGCTTCTGAACAATAACGGAGTAAAAATATCCAAAATAGCCGACCTGACGGCAGAGGGGCTGATCAAAAAAGTAAACGAGTTAAGCGAAACAAAAAATGATGCTGACATTCACATCGATCAACTGATCGTGGCGATGATTGACCTGGAGGAAGAAAACTTTGAAAAGATTCTGACCGGGTTGATCCGACGCTATAACTTTGAAAAGACCATAACAGACATCGTTTATCCATTCCTGGAAAAAATCGGGATCCTGTGGCAAACCGGTAACATTACTCCAGCCCAAGAGCATTTCATTTCTAACCTGATCCGGCAAAAGATTATTGTTGCGATCGACTCACTTCCGTTGTCATCAAAGTCCAGTGCACGTGCTTTGCTTTTCCTTCCGGAGGAGGAGCTTCATGAACTGGGTCTGTTATTTTATTACTACGTCGTGAAAAAAGCTGGTTTCCGTACCTACTACCTCGGCCAAATGGTGCCTTACAAAGACCTGATGTCCATTTGCCAAAGCCATCATCCTTCTATTCTTGTTACAGCAATTACCAGTTCGCCAGCCGGACAAACTGTTCAAGGTTTCATAAATAAGCTCTGCGCAGAAATATCGGACTGCACCCTCCTTGCCTCCGGACTCATTCTCCGGAAAATAGCACTCAAAATCCCTCCAAACATGCATATTTTCTCCTCAATCGCTGAGCTAAAAGATCTCCTAAAAGGAACAAAACAACGATTGGAGTCTTGATTTGCCCTTAAACAAAACATTGCACCTCGAAGTTGCCCATTACATTTGTTTAATATTTATCACAAAATATTAAACAAAATAGGATGACAGCACTTGAATTCAGCCACACTATTGCGAGATTAAGGCCTGCTTTAAGAACCTTCACGTACCGATTCACTTCCGACGGTGAAGAATCCAACGACTTGGTTCAAGATACAATCCTCAAAGCCCTTATCTATCGTGACAAATTCCGGGAAAACACTAACCTGAAGGGTTGGTTGTTCACGATCATGCGCAACACCTACATCAATAACTATCGCAAAGCACAACGCGAACGGACTTCCCACGACGATACCAAGGAGCTTTACTTTCTGAACGTAGAGGATGAGCATACATTTAATCGGCCAGAAGGAAGTGTAGAATTCAAAGAAGTTTGGCGAAATATGAATTCGATTAAAGACGAATTGTTGGTGCCCTTCAAGATGCATACCACCGGTTATAAATATCATGAGATCGCAGAGCATCTCAAACTCCCCATCGGCACAGTGAAAAACCGGATCTTTCACGCACGAAAAGAAATCCAGAAAAAATTGGTAGGTTATCGGCCAATTTGACCTGATGCGATATGGAAGAGGTAGTACTGGTGGATGAACTTGACCAGGAGATTGGGACCATGGAAAAAATTGAAGCCCATCGCAAAGGTGCCTTGCACCGGGCATTTTCCATTTTACTTTTTAATTCAAAAGGCGAAGTACTGTTACAAAAGCGGGCTCAAACAAAATACCACAGCCCGGGACTGTGGACGAATACGTGTTGCAGTCATCCGAAGCCAGGGGAGTTAATGCAAACTGCTGTTCGCAGAAAGCTGATGCATGAAATGGGAATTGACTTGCTACCAACCTATTCCCACAAATTTATTTACAAAATTCAACTAGGCGATCTGATCGAACATGAAGTTGATCACATTTATATCGGAAAATTTGACGGGCAGCCTGCCATCAATAAAGAAGAAGTGGAGGATTGGAAGTACATGGGTACAAAAGAAATACGGACGGATATTCTTGCAAACCCGGATCGCTATTCCCACTGGTTCAAACTCATCCTGGAGCATTTGAACACGGATTAGACTGAATGCCATTTGAAAATAATCCGTGGTAATCAGTGAAATCTGTGGCAAATATGCAACATTGAATCTTTGGACGAAACCATTCAACACACCCGCTTCAAAAGTTGAAAGCCTTCCCGCCTATAAGGGTTTGAAGGTCAATCGTTATTTTTAATATTTTGACGGTGATCTAATTATTCCATACCTTATTTCCAAATTGAAACTAAAGCCTAATTCAAGCAAAATGAAAAGATCACTGTTAATACTTTCTTTGTTCATCGCGACCCAATCCTTGTACGCGCAAGGGGAAGATGCAGAAGGCAGCAAAGATCATCCGATGTTTCCGAACAGGATGCCAAATTATTTAATCAGCGAATACTCCAACAATTTTGATGCTGTGGAGTTTAACCTTGCAGTGAACGGGTCAAAAATGGTTACCAAAGAAGGTACGAAAACTGCTATTAATTACGGATTCGACAATGACTCAGGAAAGCCAATGCCCAGCGTGTTGCAAATCCTGAGAAACTATGAAAACGCTTCAAAGAAAATCGGGGGGACTACTTTATTCTTGAATGCCACCGAAGGAATTGCTGTCTTCAAAATCGTAAAAGGGACGAAGGAAGCCTGGGTAAAAGTAGAGATGGGGGCCAACGCTGCAGTGAATTTTATACTCAGCATTGTGGAGGTGGAAGCAATGAAGCAGGAAATCACTTCCAACGATATCCTCACCGCATTGAATACAGATGGATACATTGCTTTATACATCACCTTTGATACAGGTAAATCAGACATCCAACCTGAATCACAAGAAATAGTCAGTCAGATTGCTGAAATGTTAAAAGCAAATCCGACGCTGAAAATCAGCATTGAAGGACATACGGATGATGCAGGGAATGCCATATCCAATAAAACTTTATCGGAGAACCGCGCCAAGGCCGTGATGAATGCGTTAATTCTGAAAGGCATTAACAAATCACTTCTGACCGCTAAAGGATGGGGTCAGGAAAAACCAATTTCAGACAATAGATCAGAAGAGGGGCGCGCAAAGAACCGAAGGGTGGAGATTGTGAAGCAATAGGACAGAAAACTTATTTTATGACCAGTCTGTATGACAATGTAAGGTACACTAACAAATGATATCGGCTCCAAAAACCTGTAGGATGAAATTG
Source organism: Cyclobacteriaceae bacterium (assembly GCA_025350305.1). GTDB lineage: Bacteria > Bacteroidota > Bacteroidia > Cytophagales > Cyclobacteriaceae > ELB16-189. The sequence continues at coordinate 20,186 of JANXYC010000225.1, forward strand.
ACAAAGTCTGTCAAATTCTAAACGTCAAGGCGACTGTTAATTCTGTTGCAAGCAAACTATTCTAATCCTCTTTCTACTCAGCAAGCGCCATATTTAGTAGTTCTTCAGACTTGCTTAAGAATTTCGGTATATCATTATAATTGTTTAACATAGTTAAGTATGAATTAATCATTCTATTTGCATGCTATTTGGAACGTCAAAAAAAAGCAATAAAACCGTATACGTACTGTCATGAAAATTCTCATTATTGAAGATGAAGAAGAGCTCTTAAACTCATCGAAAGAATATCTGATGTCAGAAGGCTATATCTGCGAGGAGGCTACAACATTTAAGGAGGGGATTGAAAAAATAAATCTCTATGAGTATGACTGCATCGTAGCGGACATCGGACTTCCCGACGGAAATGGATTGGACTTAGTTCAGGAACTTAAATCAAAACTATCAGAAACAGGAGTTATTATCATTTCTGCAAAAAACGCCCTGGAAGATAAAATTGCCGGATTGGATATTGGCGCCGATGATTACTTGACCAAACCATTTCATTTGTCTGAATTAAATGCCCGGGTGAAATCCATTCTCCGCCGGAGAAAATTTAGGGGCAATAAAGAAATTGTCTTCAAGGAAATTCGTGTATTCCCCGACACATTCCAAACCTTTGCAAATCAACGCCCCGTAGCGCTCACAAAGAAGGAATTTGATCTATTAATTTATTTTATTTCCAATCAGAACAAGATTATCACGAAGGAGTCCATCGCGGAACATCTTTGGGGCGATTACATCGACACCGCGGACAGCTATGATTTTGTATATACTCATATCAGCAATCTCCGAAAGAAATTAGTTGAACAGGGCTCGAACGACTATATACAAACTGTTTACCGGGTAGGCTACAAATTTGGCGGGGATGAAGCTCCTCGATAAGACCAATCTTTATTTTCTAGGCGCTTCCTTGCTAATTGTTTGCCTGGGTGGTATCTTCTTTTTCCTCCTATTCCAGGTCATTATTGATAATGACCTTACGGATAAATTACATGAAAGAAAGGACTACGTTGTCAAACAATTGACTCGATCAGACAGCTTGTTGCTTTTTCAGCAATACTCTGCAAATACAGTTAGCATCCTCGCTGTTAGCGGATTTTCCAATGATATTGAAGTAATCTCAGATACGACCATTTACGACAATGTTGAACTCAAATCAATCAGTTATCGCCAACTCGCTTTCCATGCTCAAATCAACGGGAACAATTACAATATCCACATCCGCAGGGCCCTGGTAGAACAAAAGGATCTAATCAAAGGCGTTGTTTTGCTGGAAGTCTTTTTATTTTTAGCTTTTGTGACAATCCTTAATGTCATAAATAATCAGCTTTCAAGAAGAATATGGAAGCCATTCTACAACATTCTCGATACGATTAGTAACTACAAGATTGACCGGGCGGAGAGTCTTAACCTCCATAGAAACTCAATCACGGAATTTAATGAATTGGCTGCTGCGATTGAAAAGATGTCAGCAAAAATCAATCAGGAATTTTCTATTCAAAAGGAATTTACGGAAAATGCTTCTCATGAAATACAAACTCCGTTGGCAATCATTAAAAATAAAATGGAGATCCTGCTTCAGTATCCTGACTTGACAGAGGAGCATTTAAGCCTGATCAAGGCAATGTACAGCGCAGCCAGCCGCTTATCGAAACTCAATGAAGCCCTCATTATCCTATCCAGAATCGAAAACCGTCAGTTTCATGCAGTCTCAGATATTTGCGTAAATGATTTGATTGACAACAGACTAGAAAGTCTCGAAGAATTAATTGGAATGAAAAAAATAACAGTAGAGAGAAATTATACCAATAAGATTAACACCAAAATGAATCCATTTCTAGCAGATATTTTGTTTGAAAATCTGATTATAAATGCCATCAAACATAATTATTCATCAGGGGCGATTGTGATAACAACAGAAAGTAATCACCTTAGCATAATCAACACGGGAGAAGCGCCCAAGAGCGAACCAGAGAAACTATTCCAACGTTTTGCCAAAGACAATCAGAAATCTCACTCGCTTGGCCTTGGCTTGTCGATAGTAAAAGCAATCTGCGAGACATATCTATTGCCCATTCTATACACGTACGAAGAAAAACGTCATAAAATCTCCTTGAAACTGACAACTAAAGAATCGCTTAAGATTTGACCAATACTTTCGAGCCGGAATTATAACGTTAAATTTTCTTCCTAACGAAACAGCTGCAGATTGGTAGAACTAACTCAATATTTAAACAGCTCCAAAGCGAAAAATTCGAGTTTGACTAAATCAGATTTCTGTCTTTAGTGTAAACGCAATGCCTGGAAGCGGTAAATCTGTTTGTGTCTTCGATTCCCGATATCGCCACCTATTCACTAGTGAAATTTTAAGTCTCTGTATATGGTACATACGCGAATTGTGATCCTTATGATTTCAATTTTCTGGCATTCAGCGCTTCTGGCGCAGGATCATGTTAATAAAGAAGTATTGGGATTAAAGGAGGCCTTCAAACTGGCCAAGCAAAATTATCCTTCAATCAAGATCAAAGTGGCCCAAAAAGAAGCTACTTCTTATGAGCTTAAGGCTCTTCAAAACAATTTCCTTCCCAACTTCATTGTTCAGGGTCAGATTCTGGATGCAACATCCAATCAGGTTCGCGGTACTTTTTTCCCCAACGAAGGAACGGCAATACCTGTTGCCGGTGGTATCAAAGTCAACGGCTATACCGACAATGCCGTTTGGACAAGTTTTGCTACCGGCTTAATCAATTGGAAATTTTTTAGTTTTGGTAAGTATCGGGCCTCGGTTGATGCCGCGAAAGCGGGAATGTCAGTAGCGGAGGCAGACTATCAAAATGAACTATTCCAGCACGAGATCAAAGTGGGTGATGCCTACTTGCTTGGGCTGATCATGAACGATATGCTCAAGAGTCAACGGGCCAACATGACACGAGTAAAATCCCTTAAAGATGTCACGATATCTTACGCACAGTCTGGCTTAAAGCCGGGTGTTGACAGTTCCCTTGTTAATGCAGAGTACTCAAAGGCAACCTTGCAATTTTTGGAAGTACAGCGACTGGCACGTGAACAAGTCGTCTACCTAAAAGAATTGCTTGGACTTTTTGGAGATGTTAACTTCGATTTGGACACAGCGGTTTTTCTGAAACAAGTTCCCGGACAGATTGATATTTCCCGTAGTTTCACAAACAATCCTAGCCTGACATACTTCAAAAGTATTGTTGCATTAAATAGGGCCAAAATCGGTTCGATTAGAAAGAGCGAGTTGCCCTCGGTATCCTTTCTTGCTGCCGGATGGGGGCGCGGTTCTGGTATCACGGACAGGTTGAATAATAATGGCGACTTTATCTATAGTAATTCCCTTAGTTCTGGCGTTCCATTCCGGGCCTATAACTATATGGTGGGGATCAGTACGATATGGAATATTACCACACTTTTTAAAACAGGAAATGAAGCCCGTGCCCAGCGGTCTGTAACCCGGATGGCTGAAGAACGATATAATGAAGAATCGTTAATCGTAGAGAGCGAATTGGAGCGTGCACGCCTTCGCTACCAGGCAGCGTTGGAAGTGGCCCGGCAAGCGCCGATACAGTTGACTGCCGCACAAGATGCCTACGCCCAGGCTAAAGCCCGTTATGACGCCGGGCTGAATACAATCCTGGAGTTGACTCAGACGTATGCCATTCTCAACAGGGCTGAAGTAGATTCTTCTTTAGCAAGAGGAAACGTTTGGAGGGCCATTCTGCAATACGCAGCCGCGTCCGGTGATTTTGAATTGTTTACTAATAATTTGAATTGAAATGATCTCTTCTGCGTTACGCAACCCTATTACTGTAATCGTTTCCATTGCAGGAATATTAATTTTTTCCATTCTCGCTCTCATATCAATACCAATCGATATTTTTCCTAAACTTAATTTACCAACGATTTACATTGCTCAACCGTATGGTGGAATGGATCCTCAACAAATGGAGGGGTTTATCGCCACACGCTATCAGAATCAACTTCTGTATGTGACCGGAGTAAAAGACATCGAGGTCAAAAATGTTCAGGGCCTTTGTTTGGTTAAGTGTACCTTTTATGAAGATGTTAACATGGCCCAGGTATCGGGTGAAGTGGCCAATCAGGTTAGCAGGGTGATGAGCTACATGCCTCCCGGAACCGTCCCCCCCACAGTGGTTCGTTTTGATGCTTCAAGTTTGCCCGTTGGACAGCTGGTTTTCAGCAGCAAAACGGCAAGTCTGAATGAAATGCAGGACCTGGCCTCCACTCGCATCCGGCCATTGTTTTCACAGATTCCAGGCGCCTCAGCACCGCCTCCTTTCGGCGGCAATGAGAGAACAATTGTCGTAAAAGTGGATCCGGAGCTTATGACAAGCTATGAACTTACACTGGATGATATTGTAAAGGCGGTTACTGAAAACAACCAGATTTCCCCTGCAGGTAATATGCGAATTGGAGATTACAACATCATGACACCAAATAACACAGTCATCCGCAATGTGGAGGAGTTCCTGAACATTCCCTTAAAACTCGGAGCGGGGTCAACGGTATTCTTACATGACTTGGCTACCGTGGAAGATGCTTCTGATGTTACAGTAGGTTATGCATTGGTGAATGGAAAGCGTTCTGTCTATATCCCCGTAACCAAAACAGCTGATGCATCCACTATGAGTGTCGTCAGCGCCCTCAAAGCGAAACTTCCGGAGATGCAGGCGCTTCTGCCTGATTACATCAAATTGACGTATGAATTTGATCAATCCATTTATGTTATCAACTCGGTAAAGAGCCTCGCAATAGAGGGGATTATCGGGGCCTTACTCACGGGTCTGATGGTGCTTCTTTTTCTGGGCGACTTCCGAAGTTCTCTTGTTGTTGTTTGCACCATCCCTGTTTCAATATTGGCGGCCATATTTTTACTAAAACTTGCTGGGCAAACAATTAATATCATGACCTTATCGGGTCTGGCATTAGCCATCGGAATATTGGTTGACCAGGCAACTGTGGCCATTGAGAATATTCACCAACATCTGGAAATGGGCAAGACAAAGGCACGTGCCATTCTCGATGCATCCAAAGAAGTTTCTTTTTCCCTTTTGCTCATTACATTTTGCATCCTTGCTGTATTTGCTCCTGCCTTTCTGATGAATGGAGTGCCACGAGGTATGTTTTTACCACTTTCGCTTTCAGTAGGCTTTTCGATGCTGGCCTCATACCTGTTATCGCAGACTTTTGTACCAGTCGTTTCTAATTGGTGGATCAAAGGCCATGATCTGGTTAAAAAGCACGAACTCGAAATTCTGAATTATCTAACCAACAAAGAGGCGCAAGCCCTGGAGCACTACGAAAAGAGGCACACTGATAAAATATCAGGATTTGAAAGATTTAAGCTTCGATACCTGAGCTTGCTTGACCGTCTTATGTCTTCCAAAAAGAGGGTCATCATTTTCTATCTCCTTGCATCATTCGGTACGGTAACCCTATGTTTTCTTATTATCGGAAAAGACTTGATGCCCAAAATAAATCACGGCAGGCAATTTCAAGTGAGGCTCGTGGGCAAAGATGGCTTGCGCATTGAGCGGACGGAAGACGCTGTCCTAAAAACTATTGAAATCATCAAAAAAATCGTCGGTGAACAAAACGTAGATATTAGTTCAGCTTTCGTGGGCATGACGCCTTCCAGTTACGGTACCAATGCGCTCTACATATTTAACAGCGGTCCACAGGAAGCAATTTTACAAGTCAATCTTAGTGAAGAATATGAAATCCGCTCTCTCGATGAACTAAAGGACAACATTCGCCAGCATACTGCAAAAATTTTACCGGATATATCCTTGTCGTTTGAGCCGATAGAACTCACGGACAAAATAATGAGCCAGGGTGCCAATACCCCCATCGAAATAATTGTGGCCAGCAAGGATATTCATGAGGGCGCGGAATTCGCAGCGAAGATAGAACAGGAGCTAAGCAAGATTGATTTTCTTCGCGATGTGAGGATCAATCAGCCCCTAGATTATCCCATCCTAGACATTAATATTGATCGCGAACGTGCTGCGCAACTGGGCGTTTCTCCGAATGAAATCGCTAAATCATTAGTTGCCGCAACTTCCTCCAGCCGCTTTACAGCCAAAAATTTGTGGTTGGACACAGAAAAAGGATTTGCCTATCAGGTCCAGATTCAGTTACCAGAATACCAGATGAAATCGATTCAGGATATTGAAAGTATTCCTTTGGTGAAGGGGCAACTCCGCCCTGCGCTTATGGATGTCGCAACTATTAATTCATCCACTGCTCCTGCGGAATATGATCGGATCGGGCCACGCAGAATTGTAACCGTGTCTGCCAATATTTACAAAAAAGACCTTGGCACCGCTGCCTCCGCGGTAAGAACAGCAATCCAAAAAGTAGGAAATCCCCCGCCAGGGATGGTTATTGAGATACGTGGATTAGTAAAACTCCTGGAGGAGACGCTTGCAAGTCTTCAATCAGGTTTGTTGCTCGCTATTCTTGTCATCTTTCTCCTGCTCTCGGCAAATTACCAATCTTTTAAAGTGGCGTTTGTGGTTTTGGTAACAATCCCTGCAGTATTAGCAGGTTCAATTGGGCTATTGGTTTTGACAGGTGGTACTCTTAATCTGCAATCGTACATGGGGATAATCATGTCAGTAGGTGTGTCGGTAGCAAATGCGGTTTTACTGGTTACCAATGCTGAAACGCTTCGACTCAAATACAAAGACGCCGGGAAAGCTGCCCGGGTCGCAGGGTCTGTGCGCCTGCGACCTATTTTAATGACCTCCATCGCAATGATTGTTGGGATGCTTCCCATGGCCAGTGGATTGAGTGAAGGCGGAGAGCAGACGGCTCCCTTGGGCCGCGCCGTAATTGGAGGATTAACCGCTTCAACATTTGCAGCCTTATTGATATTGCCAATAGTTTTTTCCGTTGTGCAATCAAAAGCCTCCGTAAAATCTGTGTCTCTTGACCCGGATGACAGAATGAGTGAACATTTTGATAAAGTCAATTACCAGAACAATTAATTGAGATCCTTCTGATTGATAAAGTACAATTCATATCTATGAAAACATATTATTCTTTATTCCGATTTCTTTTGTTTTTACCCACAATCGCCATTATCGGTACATCCTGCAAACATCCGGAACCCAAAATTTCTGAAACTGAAGTTGTTTATCAAGCCTTTGTTGTACATCGGGAGAATTTAGCAACTCAACTAGTTCTGCCTGGTGAACTGGAGGGTTACTACGCGACTGGTATTGTAGCCAAGGTCAACGGTTATATAAAACGAATCCTGGTGGATATAGGAGATAAAGTTTCTCAGGGCCAACTCCTGGTAGAACTTGAGGCGCCTGAATTAATTAGCCAATTGGATGGAGCCTACTCGGAGTTGCGGGTCAAACAGGCGATGTACATGAATTCCGAAGGAAAATATGTGCGCCTGAGGCAAACGAACAAGACACCGGGCGCTGTATCACCGTATGACATGGATTTTGCCAGGACAACGGTAATTGCCGATAGCCTTTCCTTTGTTGCGTCCGAATCCAAATATCAATCGGTTAAGAGCCTCACAAACTATCTCAATATCCGGGCGCCGTTTGATGGTATTATCACCGAACGCGCGATGGCCCCAGGAGCATTCGTCGGGCCGAATGATAAAAACTCAATGTCAATTCTCAGACTTGAAAATGAGTCCAGGCTTCGAATGCATATTGCCATTCCGGAAAAGTACCTGGCTGAGATAGAAATTGGAAAAACCGTTCTATTTTCTGTCAAAAGCTTTCCTGATAAAAATTTTGAGGGGAAGATTACCCGGCTGGCAAAAAGAGTTACCATCCAAACCAGGTCAGAAATAATAGAGGTCGAGATAATTAACCATAAAAGTCAATTGTTACCCGGCATGTATGCCCATGCCATTATTCCAATTAAACGGCCAGAGCTATCTTTGGTGGTTCCACAATCAGCAGTGGTAACAAATATGGAGCGTAGTTTTGTCATAAAGGCCACACATGGTTCTGCTGTTTGGGTGGACGTTCAGAAAGGAGAATCACAGAATGAGAACGTAGAGGTTTTCGGCAAATTGGTACCAGGTGACACAATTCTTAACAAAGGATCAGATGAAATTAAAAATTCTGAGGCCGTAAACATTGTCCTGGTTAGCAGCAAACACTAGTGTAGGTTAAGTTTATTTTTTCGGGATTGGATTGTGTTGCTGGCATTTTTTGAATGGTTATGTCAATAACTATGATTTACCCTGCGGGTATCTTTTCGCCCGAATTTAACGTTGCTTTGCATATTGAAAACTACACCATGAAAGCACCCTTGTTTCACTCCCTGCTCAGCCAGGAGATTCAAACCTATGGGCAAACCAGGCACTTCCCGGCCGAAACAGTCATCCAGGAGGAGCGCGGCTATATTAAGTTCGTACCAATTGTTGTCAATGGCAGCATCCGGGTATTGCGTACAGAAGAAGACGGACGTGAAATACTTTTATACTATATCACTCCTGGAGAAAGTTGTATCATGTCCTTTTTGGGCGGCATTCACCAGGAGACCAGTAAAATAAGGGCCATTGTGGAGGAGGAAGCCGAAATACTCCTGATACCCGTAGAAAAGGCAAGCGCCTGGATAAGTCAATTCCCCGAGTGGGCTGATTTTATATTTAAGCTTTATCATAAACGTTTTGAAGAATTGTTGTCCGTGGTAGACGCTATTGCTTTTAAAAAATTAGACTCCAGGCTTCTCAATCTGCTGAAACAAAAAGCTGAATTGTTTCAAACTCATGAAATAAAGGTCACTCATCAACAGTTGGCGGATGAATTAGGGTCTACCCGAGAAGTGGTGTCCCGTGTGATCAAACAGATGGAGAAAGAAGGACTTGTAAAGCTTTCAAGAAATAAAATTCACCTAATGTGACGAAAGTCACTAAATGGCGCTTTCCCATCCTGTAGTTTTGGTCAAATTCAAATCAACCACTATTATGAAAAAAAACATGGGTTCATCCGATCGCATTATTAGGGTGGTTTTGGCCGCTGTCGTTTTGGCGCTGTACGCCTCGAATCTGATCTCTGGCACCTTGGCTATCGTATTATTGACGCTTGGCGCTGTTTTCATTCTTACCAGCCTCGTAAGCTTTTGTCCCCTGTATCTCCCCTTTGGACTCAGTACATTAAGAAAAAAATTCAATGCACATCATTAAGAAATACTGGCTGATAATGGCCGGGGCGGCCGCCGGGCTGGCAGGTGGATATATGTATTGGCACGAGGTCGGATGTGTGAGCGGCACATGCCCTATAACGTCCAGCCCTCTTAATTCATCCCTTTACGGAGCCTTTATGGGTGGACTGCTATTCAGTATGTTTCAAAAACAAAAAGAATAAAGGATACCAATCGCTGGCAAACCAAACGATAATCATGATTACAACCCTACAAAATCTTCTTGGCTTAGGTCCAAAAACAGATTATTTAGCACTGATTAACGATGGTGCTATTATTTTGGACGTAAGAACGAATAGCGAATTCGGCGGCGGCCATATCAAAGGCTCCGTGAACATCGCCGTGGATCAATTAAAAAATAATCTTCACCGTCTGAACGACAAAAATAAACCCATCATTACTTGCTGTGCTTCCGGTATGAGAAGCGCTGCCGCCAAAAATATTCTAAAATCCAATGGATATAGCAATGTTCACAATGGCGGCAGTTGGATCAGTTTACAATCCAAGCTCCATTAACCAAATCCAAGCTAGTACGAAGTAAATGTAAATTGGAATAAAGGCCAACGGAGCTCCCAAAAGGAAGCCGGGTGTTTGGTCGCAGGAGCATTGTTTACCGACGCCGATCACTGTCTAAATCAAAAGGGATGGATGCCCGGAAGTATTTTAAAAAGCTATCTGATATTGAAGCACCCATTCACTTTTGTGCGACATGATTTTCATGTCACTGGAGGCATAGACCGGCCGATACTGATAATTTAATGTGAATTTGCTGTTATGACCATATTGCAACCAATTCATACCCGTATCTACTACGACCATCGGGTCCTTGAGCCTGTCGTATTGCGAATACTGGACTGCAGAATACAATTGCAATGTGCCAAACTCTCCTAGCAAATCATTTCTGAATTTGTAGCCTGCCTGCACATACAAAGAGTAGCCAGTACCAATTGCCGGGTACGCATTTCCAGGACCATTAAAGGATCCATTTTTTACACCGTTGGCAGGATTCATTGGGCCTACGTTTCGGATATATCCCTTTCCAAAATCATAGTTAAAGTATCCTCCATAGACCGACAGGGCACTGCCGGTTGCTGAATTAAGAGGCGCATCGTAAAAAAAATCAATTGCCCAAAGATTCATAGGATGATACACGGTATCATTGGCAACGGTCTTACTCCACATGGCCCGCGCTTGCGATACAAAACCGGCACCGATGTTAAACACCCTTTTCCTGCCCAGGTAGCTTCCCACCATTCCGGGTCCGGCATTTGACTCCTGGTCCAAAAACTGATACATGAAATATCCCTGATAGGCTTGCTTGGGGATCATCGACGAGTAACTGGAGTTGTCTGAAAGTGGGTCGATGGGAATGGAAGCAGTCTGCGTAATAAAGGGCTTGCTGGCAGAAATTCGATAATCAATCTTTCCAATTTTACCCTTCGCATAAATACCCATCTTCCGCACGAACTGGTCGTTCGCATCATTGGTGGTTTCCTGAAAGATGGGGGGATCCAACGGGAGCAGCGAGCTTACCGCTGAATTAGCAAATCTTCCCGGACCATTCCATCCGTGCAACCCAACACCTATATTTAATTTCTTTTTCAACACTGCATATTCACCGGTGACATCATGAAAGAACGCTCCAACCTTCCGTGGCGAAAGATAGCCAATGTTGTTTTGGCCAAACTGCAAAAAGAAGAACACTCGGTCCGTTAGCTGGCCGCTCAACACAAGCCTGGTTCTCCGCAGCCCCACATCATAGGTATTGTTTTCCAATTGGCCATTGATTGTCGTGCCAGGGTTATTTTCATTATACCGCACCCATATTTGAGAGACAAAATTCAACTTGATAAATGCTGTACTGTCAGAAGAAAGATAGGTCTTCAATCCATCCTTTAACCTGGAAGGAAACTGGGCTTCAACAATTTCTGGAACGAACAAAGCTAAAAAAAGGAAATACCCCCTTATCAATTGATTCGATTTCATCCATTAACCAAAAAAGGTCATTTACAAAATTCCGGTGACATCCTATTTCAAAAGAGGGTTTTACATACTTCGCCAATATTATCAAATTAATATTAGAATAACATTTCGGCAGGGAATTTTAACAAAACTGACTTCTGCTGCGTTTATTAAAAACTAAAGGCTCTCTGAAAACTCCTTGTACCTTCTATTTTAGAGAAGAGTGACGGATTGAGGTCATAAAAGGCAGGGTTTTTAGACCCACCCATCGTGGAGAAGGCTTTGATAAAAAGAATAACAGGAAATGTGTCGAAGGAAAGCTTCAAAAACTCCTCAGTTCTTCTCCTCCGGAGAAGGTGAGATGAAGCCAATGAAAAGGTGTTTTTGAAGCTTTCTGAAACCGTGTTATATGGAAGACCCCACCCATCGTGGAAAAGGCTTTGATAAAAAGAATAACGGGAAATGTGTCGAAGGAAAGCTTCAAAAACTCCTCAGTTCTTCTCCTCCGGAGAAGGTGGGATGAGGCCAATGAAAAGGTGTTTTTGAAGCTTTCTGAAACCGTGTTAGTTATATGGAAGAGATGTCGCTAAGTTCAATTTCCCTAAAAACATTGAACAACACACTAAATCTGCCAAAAAGAAGCGGAACAACGTGCTCAGGTAATAAACCCGAAAAGTAAATTGATCATTTATAATCTCGATAAAGCCAAAATGGTTGTTGGACCAACCACTACCCTCTTCTGGTTCCGGCGCGACCTGCGCCTGCAAGACAATGCAGGACTTTACCAGGCGCTGAAAGAAAATGAGGAAGTCATTCCCATTTTCATTTTCGATTCGGTCATTCTCGACAAACTTGATGACCCTGTCGACCGACGAGTAGAGTTTATTCATCAGGCTGTTGCATCGCTGAAAGATGCATTAGAAAAAACAGGAAGTACACTCCTGGTCTTTCACGGAAATCCTGTCAAAATTTTTAAACAACTGCAGCCTAAAGCAGTTTACACTAACCACGACTATGAACCCTACGCAACAAAACGAGACGGGGAAATAAAAGAAATTCTGGAAAGGAAAAGCATATCATTTAAAACATTCAAAGATCAAGTAATTTTTGACAAGGATGAGGTTATTAAAGAAGACGGAACGCCGTACACCATCTTTACACCATACAGTAAAAAATGGAAGGCAGGGCTGAATGAATTCTCCCTAAAAAGTTATCCAGTCGAAAAATACGCTGACAATTTTAAAAAAACGGCGCCCATTTCAATCCCATCGCTTTCCAACCTTGGATTCAAAGAGACCAAACCGCGTTTTCCTGACCGCGCGATCAAACAATCTATCATTGAAAAGTATGATACGTTTCGAAACTTTCCTGGGATCGCAGGCACCTCGCGGTTGAGTGTGCACCTCCGGTTTGGCACGGTGAGCATTCGCAAGCTGGCAAGTGTCGCGGTCAAAAAAAATGAAGTATGGTTAAACGAACTCATCTGGAGGGATTTCTACCAGATGATTTTGTGGCATTTCCCCCATGTTGAAACTAAAGCCTTCAAACCGGCCTACGACCGGATCGTGTGGCGGAATGATCCAATCGAGTTTGAAGCATGGTGTGAAGGCCGCACCGGCTACCCGATCGTAGATGCGGGCATGCGTGAACTCAACGGTACTGGTTTCATGCACAACCGCGTGCGCATGATCGTCGCCAGTTTTCTGACAAAACATTTGCTCATCGACTGGCGCTGGGGAGAAGCTTATTTTGCACAAAAGTTGCTGGATTTTGACCTCGCCGCCAACAACGGTGGCTGGCAGTGGGCGGCTGGCTCGGGGTGTGATGCTGCTCCATACTTCCGGGTATTCAATCCCTACATTCAAACGGAAAAATTTGACCCAGAAAGAACATATATCAAAAAATGGGTACCGGAATATGAATCAAAGAACTATCCCAGGCCCATTGTGGATCATGCTATTGCGCGGAAACGGGTGTTGACGGTATATAAGGTGGCGCTGGAATAAATGTTCTTGTATCACATCACCCATGTTCCGCTTGAAATCCCTGTTCCTCTGAAAAAACATATTATTTCGGTAATCTCAGTTCGTCCTGTGTTCAAACAAGCAGCCAAAGCCTTCTTGATTTTCTGAACAACATTTTTCAACGAACGTAGCTATCTGCAGTGTGTTGCATACAAAATCAGCCCTGAATGAGGAAAATTATCTACAAACAGTTAGATATTTAGCCGAATACGCTCGATGATTTATATCATGGGATACGCATGATCAACAACATTGAAATTCTTTGCAGTCCACGGGTTGGGAGATTTATTTTTGATCACCCGCTTTAGCAGGAGTGTTTTGCACAGGAAAATCTTAGGAGGTCTCTTACCAAGTCCGTCTATTTAATTTTTCCGGAGAATTCAGTCGTGGCATTCTTTTTTTGATGCTCGTAAGAAAAACAATAAACAATATGAAAACAGGAATTACGAGTTGTTGGCTAGCAATGCTATGGATTCTATTGCTGGCGGGTTGTCGAAAAAATGAAATTGATCCATCCCGTCAAAGTCAAATTGCAAATCCCCTTACAGCCGGGGATCGCAACGTTAACAAA
>JANXYC010000273.1 GCA_025350305.1 Cyclobacteriaceae bacterium
CGCGATCGTCAATGTAAACGGCGGCGCCATTGCCCTCGGCCACCCGTTGGGTTGCAGCGGCGTCCGCATCAGCGCTACGTTGATTCATGAAATGAGGAAACGGAAAATAAAGTACGGGCTCGCTACGATGTGCATTGGTGTGGGGCAAGGGGCGGCGATAGTCTACGAACGATGCTAAGTCCAATGATTATTATTTACATGTTTCAAATGAGGGTGAGTGGGCAATCGGCAGTAGGCAGCAGGCAATGGACGCAACCTGTTGACATTGTCTTTTCTATACTAATCACTCCAGCTATTAATCTGCTTAGTCATTGCTTATCACCCTCAATCGCCCATTACCCCTTGCCTACTCCCTACTGGTTACCCCATACTCCCTACTTCTTTCCGCCGGTTGCCTACTGCCCATTGTCTACTGCTCCCCCCCATGCGCTACTTTTTTGAGATAACCTACAAAGGCACCGCATACCACGGCTGGCAATCGCAATCCAACGCGGTGGGTGTTCAGCAGGTGGTGGAAGAAGTGCTGGGCAAATTATTTCGTGAAGAAATTGCGATTGTTGCCAGCGGCCGCACCGATACCGGCGTCCATTGTGCACAGCAATTTTTCCATGCAGACATCACCCATGCTTTTGACCCGGATACGCTGATCATTCGCTTAAATTCATTTTTACCGAAAGACATTGCTATCCGGTCTATCCGGAAAGTAAAGCCAACGGTAAGTGCCCGCTACAACGCGATTCAACGGACGTATCACTACCATATCACCCGCGTAAAAGACCCGCTCCGGGAAGGGCTTGCCTTTTATTTTTATAAACCGTTGGACATGTCAACCCTGCAGCACGCAACCGCGTTACTAACCGGAACGCACGATTTTGAATGCTTCAGCAAGGTAAAAACAGACGTGAATCACTTTATTTGTGAAGTGAAAGACGCACGATGGAATCAAAAGGATGACGTATTGGTTTTTACTGTCACGGCCAATCGCTTTCTTCGCGGCATGGTGCGGGCCATGGTGGGTACATTACTGGAAGTAGGCACCGGGAAAATAACAGTAGAAGGTTTTAAACATATTTTGAGAAGCAAAGACCGGAAGAAAGCAGGCATGAACGTACCCCCGGAAGGTCTCTATTTAATGAATGTAAAATATCCCAAATCAATCTTTACTAAATAACTCTTCCCCTCTCCTCCCAGGAGAGGGGCCAGGGTGAGGTGATGGAAAAAGAACAAGTCAGCAGCGGCAGTATTATCGACTTTAAGGTATTGAGGAGAATTCTTCAATTCATTAAACCATACCGGAAAAAATTCTATTTTGTCATTGTACTTACATTCTTTCTCGGCTTTCTATCGCCCTACCGGGTATACCTCACGCAAATTATTCTGGATAAATATGTTGCGGTGGGCAACTACCAGATGATGCTTTATTTCATTATCATTCTTATCGGTCTTTTGATTTTTCAATCGGTTATTCAATATGTTCATACTTACATCTCTGGCCGAATCGGACAATACGTAATACGCGACATACGCATTAAGTTATACGAGCACATCATCGGTTTACAGCTGAAGTTTTTTGACAAGACACCGATTGGCCGGCTGGTAACCCGCACCATCTCCGATGTAGAAACCCTGGCCGATGTATTCAGTGAAGGTCTCGCTGCCATGATGGGCGACCTTCTTCAAATCGTCTTCATTCTCTTCTTCATGTTCTGGACCGACTGGCGGCTGTCGCTGGTAAGTCTTTCTACCATTCCGCTCATGTTTATCGCAACGTATGTATTTAAAGAAAAAATAAAAGTTGCCTTTAACGATGTGCGCAATGCCGTGTCCAATCTCAATTCATTCGTACAAGAGCATCTGACGGGGATGAACATTGTACAGATCTTTGGAAGCGAAAAACGGGAATTTGAGAAATTTAAAGAGATCAACAAGGATCATCTTGATTCGAACCTGAAATCCGTGCTCTACTACTCCGTTTATTTCCCGGTAGCAGAAATAATCGCGGCCATGGGTATTGGCTTATTAATGTGGTACGGTGCCAAAAGTGTGCTGAATGTAGAGCAAACCGGCATTACGATCGGAACGTTGACCGCATTTATTATGTACATACAAATGTTTTTTCGTCCGATCAGAATGATTGCCGACCGGTACAACACCTTACAAATGGGTATTGTTAGTTCTTCCCGGATTATTAACCTGCTGGATAGCAAAGAGCATGTGATGGACAATGGCACTCACCGGCCGGAGGCACTGAAAGGGGAAGTAACATTTGAACACGTTTGGTTTGCGTACAACGACGCCGAGTATGTTCTAAAAGATATCAATCTTGAAATTAAGTCTGGAGAAACGATTGCCCTGGTGGGTGCGACCGGTGCCGGTAAATCTTCCATAATCAATTTGTTAAATCGCTTCTACGATATAAACCGTGGTTCCATAAAAATTGACGGCGTTGATATAAAAGAATTTGATCTTCATGCGCTAAGAAAAAATATCGGCGTTGTCTTACAAGATGTCTTTCTGTTTTCTGATACCATCAGAAACAACATCACACTCGGCAATCAGGAAGTAACCGATGCAATGATCATGCACGCCGCCGACTTGGTGGGTGCACAAAAATTCATTGACCGCCTGCCAGGCAAACTAGACTACAATGTGATGGAGCGCGGCGCCACCCTGTCTGTTGGTCAACGACAATTACTTTCATTTATCCGTGCGATGGTGTACGATCCCAAAATTCTCATATTGGATGAGGCCACGTCTTCCGTGGATTCAGAAACAGAAGAGATGATCCAGGAAGCCATCGGTAAGATGATGAGCCACCGCACGTCCATTGTCATCGCCCACCGACTCTCTACCATCCAAAAAGCGAACAAAATCATCGTTCTGGACAAAGGCGCGATTCAGGAAATTGGCCGCCACGAGGACCTTCTTGGCTTGGAAGGGTTCTACGCACAGCTCCACAAAATGCAATACAAGGTTGTGGTCTGACGCTAGTTCCATCGTTTTGGATTACCCACAGCGTTAACGCAAAATCGTTATATTTGCTTTAATGCGTTATTCAAAACCCTCTTGGATTTTGCTAGCACTGCTCCTTGTGTCGTCGAGTGGTTTTGCTCAAGTTCGGAAAAGTCCACGGAGCTCAGGCTTTCGCGTTCCACACGTGAGTGGCTACAAAGCCCGGATCATGTGCCCACTTCTGGAAGGAAGCCGGTATCCATACCAGAGCTTGGGTTTGAAGCTGGGGGATCCTTTTGCCCTCACTTATAAATTTTATGCCAGCAAACACTTCGCCTTTGCAGCCGATATAGGCAAGGCTGCTAGCGGATTGTACAACCGTTATTACCGCGACGCATTTGTCACCTACCTGCCCGATACACTGAAAAAATCACAGAGCATCCAGTACCTTGCTCACAAAGCACTCAGCGACTGGTTTGTGGAGGCTAAATTTTTGTACCAATGGGATGCTGAAAAAATTTCGAAAGGCCTTCAGCTTTATGCTGGACTTGGGTGGCAGTGGCGTAATACAAAACTTCAATATGACTACAATTTTAATGATCGTTCCCTCAATCAAGACGACGGTAAATTTGGAAAATTTACACAACAACGATTTACCTATGGCCTTGTAGCCGTGGTGGGATTTGAATATTCATATTTCTCCCTTCCGGTCTCTGCCTTTATCGAAATAGAGGTGTACACGGATGCATTAATTGACCCCGGCCACCAACGCTTCCAAGGCGGCGTGGGCTTGCGGTATGTGTTCTGATTGACCGACTTTTGAAAAATCCGGAATGTCCAAAATATTCAGTCCTATTCGCGTTGAGAATGATGGTAATACGACCATTACCTACAAACTAATATGTAAAGCTTTTCCCAAAGTGATCAGCTTTCTACTTCGTCCGTCATCATCTGCCGTTCGTATAGTTCACGGTAAATTCCGTTACGTTCCAGCAGCGCTTCATGGGTTCCTTCTTCCGCCAGAACACCATCATTAAGCACGATAATTTTATTTGCAAGTTTAGCAGAGGAAACACGGTGAGAAATAATGATCGTGGTGCGTCCTTGCATGATCGTCTTCATACTGTTGAGGATGGTGTTTTCCGTCTTCGTATCGACCGCCGAAAGCGCATCATCCAGCATCAGTATTTTAGGTTCACGCACAATGGCCCTCGCAATCGACACGCGCTGCTTTTGACCACCTGAAAGCGTGATCCCTCGCTCCCCCACCCTGGTATTGAACCCCAGGGGAAAGCTCATGATGTTTTGATACACATCCGCATCCTTAGCGGCTTGCACAATTTTTTGCTCCCCCGGCGAGGTGAGGCCAAACGCAATATTGTTGAAAATTGTATCACTGAAAAGAAACACATCCTGAGGCACGTAGCCAATCTGGCTCCGCAGGCATGTAAGATTGTACTCCTTTATTGGAATCTCATCAATGCGGATCGCGCCTTCCGTAACATCATACAATCGCGATATAAGGTTGGCGATCGTACTTTTGCCCGAGCCGGTAGATCCAATAATGGCGAGAGACGCTCCTGCCTGTATATCAAAAGAAAGATTTTTGAGGGCTCTTATTCCCGTATCTGGATAGGTGAAGGAAACATTATTGAATTCAATCTTTCCTGAAATTTGGTGAATCCTGTTTTTCTCGGAGACAAGGTCCGTTGTTGTCTTCAGAAATTCGTTGATTCGCTTTTGTGAGACCTCGGCGCGTTGCACCTGGCTGCTGGTCCAGCCAAGGGAGGCTACGGGCCAGGTTAATAAGTTGACATAGATGATAAACTCGGCGATGTTACCAAACGTGAGTGAACCATTGATCACTTCGACACTTCCTTCATATACCGTCAGGATGGTGCTCAGACCAATCAAGCCGAACATCACTGGAAAGAAAAGCGATTGCACCCGCGTAAGCCGGAGCGATTGGCGTTTGTATACATCATTTTCCAGCGTGAATTTTTCAACCGATTCTTTCTCACGTGTAAAAGATTTCAAGACCCGGATGCCGGAAAAAGCTTCCTGAACGAACGTGCTGAGTCTCGATTGGCTTTTTTGAATCTCTTCTGATCTCCGCTCGATAATATTATTCACGTAATAAATGCTGAACGAGAGGAAAGGTAAGGGGATAAGGGCAAACAAGGTCAGCTTGACGCTGATCATAAACATTACAGGAATGAGCATGAAGAACAAAGTAAAAAGCTGTAGTCCATACATAATAGAGGGTCCAAGGTACATCCTCACACGACCTACATCTTCTGAAATCCGGTTCATCAGGTCACCCGTGTTATTACGTCTGAAGAAACTCAATGGCAATGTTTGATAGTGTTCAAAAATTTCGTTTTTCATATCATACTCAATGAGGCGACTCATAACAATCAATGTCTGCCTAACGAAATACAAGAAAATCCCGCGCAAGAGTGCCATAACAAGTATCAGCCCGGCATACAACAGGATTCCCTGAGCAAACACATCAAAGAATTTTTTTTGTGCGCTGGTCGCCCCAAATGACCTGTATACCTTAATATTATCCATCACCAGGTCGATGGCGTTTCGCACCATAACAGCAGGAACTATCTGAAATACGTTGGAGATGAGGACAAACACCAGACCCCAGAAGAGGTGCCATTTGTACTTCAGAAGATATTTGTTGAGATGCGAAAGCTCTTTCATCTGTTAATAATTACCGGTCTAAAGTCTGATGGAATTCGCCTGACAGTTCATTATCCCCACGGGTGATTGTAAATCATGGCTCATTCCATCAAAAGGGGCAACAGACGATGCAGGTAAAACGGGTCAATTGAATTTTAGTTCAAATCAACCATTTATCCCCTACAAAATGTAACTTGCGCACTTCTTTTTTACCGTTCCTTGCCATGCTTAACAGACGCACCCTCCGGATCAAAATCATGCAAAGCCTCTTTGCATATGAGCAGTGCAAGGAAGCCGACTACCTGATTGCCCTCGATCATATCACGACGTTTTTCCAACCCGACCTTAACTCTATGAAAGTTCAGGACAAGGTCCTGTTAAAGAGCCAAGAGGTGGCGGCACTTAAGCAATTTGAGAAAAAATTTCAGGGACAGGCAGTCAAGGAAAGCCCGGACCCCAAAATTAGCCAGGCAATCGAAGAAGCCCTTTCCATTCACAAAAAGTTTACAAAAAATGACTTTGACTATTTGCGCAAGAACATCGTGTTGGACGTCGAGAAGATTAACGTGTTTTATTATTCCGTCTTAAATCTCCTACCCGCTTTTGCTTCAGTAGCAGCCCAGGATAAAAAAATCATCTCAAAAAATTTTACCTCCAATCCGGTAGTAGTGGCCCTCCGCGAAAATACTGAACTCAAAAAAGAAACACTTCGATCTGGGGGAAGTTGGGACCAGCGGATGGAAATGGTCAGGGGTTGGTTTAGAAATGGCATAAAATCGGATAAGGAATTTCAAAAGTACTGTGCGCTGGACGTACCCGATATCGAAGCACACAAATCATTTGTGAAGCATCTCATCCGGAAACTTATTTTGGGGGACACCCTTATCAATTCTTACTTTGAAGAAGAGGACCTGCGGTGGGCGGAAGACCACGAGATCGTGCGGAGCATGTCTGACAAAACGCTTAAATCACTGGATGAAAAATCAGGCGTGATAGAAATTCAAAAACTTTCCCTTGACTGGGAAGAAGATAAAATTTTTATTGAAAAACTTTTCGTGTCCGCTGCAAAATTGGATAAAGATTATTATGATCTCATAGCCAATAACACGAAGAACTGGGAAGTTGACCGGCTTCCACTGACAGACCGTGTCATCTTGGGAATGGCCATCGCTGAACTGATTGATTTTGCCAATATTCCTGTCAAGGTCACCATCAACGAGTACATTGAACTCGCTAAACAATACAGTACACCAAAAAGCCGGCAATTCATAAACGGAATTCTGGATGTGATCGCCAAGGAACTTCAGCAGTCCGGTAAAATCAAAAAAAGCGGCCGCGGACTAATGGACAATAAATAGGCCTTATACGCCCATTTCCCTGCTGGGCTGAACGCTATTGACTATCAAACGAATGAATTATCTTTGCATCCTAAGTCATTCGTCATGGGTAAAAAAAGCAGCAATACATTAGTTGCCTTCCTTGCAGGGGCCGCAGCAGGGGCCATTTTGGGTATTCTTTATGCGCCTGATAAAGGATCAACTACTCGGGGAAAACTTTCTTATCGCTTAGATAAATACAAAAAAGTATTGGAAGATTTCATAGCCGATCTGGTTGCTGGAAAGGACACCGAACTGACATCAGAAGCAAAATCTCAAGGTCAAAAGGTGGTATCAGAAGCGAAAGGGAAAGCTGAGCGCCTGTTGGAGGATGTTGATGACCTGCTGGCACAAATCCGGGGAAACAAAAAGAGTTAATGATTTGTTAATGAGTTTATTTCATTCCGAATTTCTGAATAATTTTACTCATTAAACTTTTAGGTTTGTTATTGTCCTGCCAATAGGCTCGGACCATTTAAAATCAAATTATATACATATGAAGAGGAATATTTCTATTTGGATGACTGTCGGCATCATCCTTTTTATGACCGCCTGCAAAGACCGTGCAGCTGAAAAACGTATTGCAGAACTTGAAAGCCGGCTCGCACAATTAGAGACCAATAAAGGGACAAATGCTCTCCCTACCGTCGCAACACCTGAAACTGCCGCTACAGTAACAGATGAAAAGCCGGAAGGTCCGTTACCCGTTGCCCAATTTGAAAAAATTGACCACGACTTTGGTACGGTCAGTGAAGGTAAAAAAGTGACCTATATCTACAAAGTCAAAAATACCGGCGAGGCACCGCTAATCATTCAAAGCGCAGTACCTTCTTGCGGCTGCACGGTGCCCACCTGGACAAAAGAGCCAATACCCGTTGGGGGCACAGGTTCCGTTACTGCTGAGTTTGATACAAATGGTAAAGCCGGCATCAACAACAAAACTATTGCTGTGACGGCCAATACATGGCCTAAAATCACAACCCTTCGATTCAAGGCCATGGTAACCCCCAAGGCTGAATCAAACGGGCCTACGAAGTAATTCCCAAAAGAAATCAAGTAAAGTCCTCCGGCTTGGCCGGGGGACTTTTTTGTTTTGTCTTTACAGTCTAAAAACTACTAACTTTGACGGGCAAAAATTTTAACCATGACTCCTATCATTATTTTACAAGCACAAGGCAGCAGTTGGCCCTCCATGATTTTTATGGTGGCTATTATCGGCATTTTCTATTTCTTTATGATTCGCCCACAACAAAAGAAGGCCAAAGACCAGAAAAAATTTGTGGAAGAAGTGAAAAAAGGTGACCTCATTGTGACCATTGGCGGTGCTTATGGCCGGATAGCGGAGATTGAAGACGACACGTTTATCATCGAGTTTGAACGTGGAGCCCGTATCAAGTTCGCCAAATCTTCCGTATCGATGGAATCAACTAAAGCGGCGAATTCTAAAAAGGCGTCAACGTGAGCTATGCAATCAATTTGAATGTTCAAGTATAACCTTTGAATTTTCTACGTGCCATTAGCAACCTGCTGCGGTTTGACCGTACCAATTGGAAAACGCTGTCACTCTGTTTTTTCGCAGCTGCTGTCTTTTGGATTTTTAATGCCCTTAATAAAAACTACGCAACAAATCTTCGATTCCCGCTGCAGTTTGAATTTGATAATACAAAGTATGTGGCCGTAGAGCCATTACCTGGAGTCCTTGTACTTAATGTGAACGGGAATGGTTGGGAAATACTCCGGAGAAGCCTGGGATTAAAAGTCCCCAACATTTCTATGACGCTCGAACGGCCTACAGATATGCGTAAAATTGTGGCCGCCACACTCTCGCCAATTGTCGCCAGCCAGATTGGTACCCTCCAGGTAAATTTTATTGTTACTGATACGCTTCGATTAAAAATCGAACCCAAGATACCTCGTAAGATAAAACTGGTGGCCAACCTTAACAACCTCTCATTCAGAAAGAATCTGGGACGAACCAGTAAGGTGGTTGTGTTACCCGATTCCGTTACGCTTCAAGGACCCAAAAGTTTAATAGAAAGTCTCCGCGACACAATTCAATTGAATGTAAGTGGCTCCAGAATCAACCGCAATTTTCGCGAAAGCGTCGAAGTGGTGGTCCCTAATAATGAACTGATCAGCCGCAACCCTCCCGTAGCAGAAGTAATGTTTGATGTTGGGCCCGTAGAAGAAATTATACGGCAAGTAGCGTTGCGAATGCCTAAAGCTCCCTGGGGAGTTGAAGTAGAGAAAGACAGTGTCCAGTGTGTTTTTCTTGTGCCTCAAAAAGAACACGCCCGATTCCTGACGGAGCCGCTCGCACTTTTTCTATCATTCGATTACGCAACGATTACAAAAGGACAGACGAAAACATTTCTGCCTGCATTGAAAGGATTACCACCCTATGCAGCGGTAGTTCGTTTTGATTCGGTGAGGGTGAAGAAATATTAATTGCTATGAACCATCCGCTCCACGTTGGCATTACTGGTGGCATTGGCTCAGGAAAAAGCCTGGTGTGTCATATTTTCAGGTGTCTTGGAATACCTGTGTATGACGCCGATAGCCAGGCGAAAAACTTAATGACAACGGACGAAATTCTCGTCGGGCAAATCAAAAAGGAATTTGGAGCCTCGGCCTATCTGCACGATGGCAGCATTGACCGTACCTATCTGAGCCGCGCCACATTTGCCCATCCTGACCGCCTGGAGACGTTGAATAGTCTGGTTCACCCACGTGTGGCTGAGGACTTCAAAGGGTGGTTGGCCATGCATCAACACGACAGGTATGTTCTCCACGAAGCCGCTCTGTTGTATGAGATTGGTGCTTCCCGATCCGTTGATAAGATGATTGTCGTGTCCGCACCGGAAGAAATCAGGATCAAACGTGTCATGGCCCGCGATACGCACCGGACCCAGGAAGATATTCAAGCGATCATGAAAAATCAATTGCCTGAAGAAGAAAAGTTAAAGAGAGCTGACTACATTATCTACAATGATGATCACCACATGGTCATTCCCCAAGTTCTTCAACTGCACACCGATTTTATTTCCAGCCTTCCATGAACGGTGCACCGGTCAGCTAAACCAATTTGGAAAACTCCACACCATCCAACCATATACTGCAAAACGCAGGATACGCGAAATACAGATCAGAAGAAAATCCTTGATGGGTATATTAACCGAGCCTGCCAACATGCAGGTGGCCGAAAACGGAACCGGGGTAACAGCGCCAACCAGTACGATATAAATACCGAATTTCTTTAATTGTCGGTCGTATTGCTTCAGGTACCGTTCATTGATACGTAGATATAAACTTGTTTTTGAAAAATAGCGGCCGATGTAATAGCCGAGGACACCCGCTGCATAGGAGATCAATGTAAGATACGTGAGGTTGACGACATACTCCGACAGTATGCCCTTCGATTGCCAGATCAGCATGAACAGCTCCGGAGGAATAATCCCAAAAACAACTTCAGAAACTGTAAATATTCCCAGCAGTAACGGTAAACGATCACCGATATTGTTGATTTCTTTCTGGTATACTTTTATATCCTCACTGGCCAGAATGTAGGCTGTAATAATGACCGCAAACCAAATCAGCCCGCGTAGCAGGTTCTTCCACAAAAAACCTGACTTTGTTTCTTCCTGTTGCATGGTTATCTTAAAATTGGGTGACGCTTAAACGGCTTTGTTTCATCAAATAATTTGCGGTACGTAATATGACGTTTGGCAACGTAGCCTCCTACCTGCTCGATTACCTGGATCATTTTAGGGTTGAAATCCCCAATCCAATTCATCTCGTAGTCCGTGTAATGCATTTTACCGGATTGCCATAATTCCCTGGAAGCCATAATGACCGCTCCATCTACTCCAAGGCCCTGGTGCTCCGGCACCACGCCAAACAGAATTCCAAATGCTTTTTTGTTCGTCTTGTTTAATTTATGCCAGAGGAACTTCAGTTTTCCGATCCAATCTAGTTTCCCATTGACATGCTTAAATATCTGGTTGATCTCGGGCAACGAGAGAAAAAACGCAACAGGTTCTTCCTTATGAAACCCAAACCACAACAGGCGCTCATCTAGAATTGGCTTCATTTGTTTTACTAACAGGGTTGCCTGCGCTGGTGATAATTCCGGATTTTCTGCGCGATTGGCCCATGCCTTGTTATACACCGTCCGCAAATACTCCGGCAACTTATTCAATTCCTTCCTGGCGATATAACGAAAACTGTAATTCAGATCACGGGCCACCAATTTTGCTTTCATAGTAAGTCGTTCCGAGAGCGGTTCCATCACTTTTCGGGCATATGTTAACTGGTTAAAGTACAATTGAAATCCATATACCTCAAAAAAGATTTTATAATAGGGGAAATTGTAGTTGCACTGGTAATTAGGTTCGTTTTCAAATCCTTCTACAAGGAGCCCCCACCAGCGATCGCGACTGCCAAAATTCACGGGTCCATCCATGGCTTCCATTCCCCTGGCCTGAAGCCACATTTTACAATGATCAAAAAGCCTGAAGGCTGCTACCTGATCATTGATACATTCAAAAAAGCCCATGGCTCCTGTAGGCTGTTCATTCCCTTTATGAACATTTTTTTCCATGAGAAAAGCTGCCACTCTTCCAATGGTTTCTCCTGTATCACCTTTCAAAAGCCATCGGATACATTCCCCATGACGAAACGCCTTATTTTTCTCCTTATCAAATACCGACTCAATATCATTGTCCAGCGGCCGTATCCATTGGGGTGTGGACTTGTATAAGCGCACGGGCAATGACAGAAACTCGCGTATATCCTCTTTACTTTTTACCTGGTAAATTTGCATGGCAACGACGTTCGGAAAGATACTCTTTATTTTGAAAGACGCTGGTTGAGCAGTGTAATTTTAAATGTTGTGCCCTTTCCTAACTCACTCTCTACCTTCACTTTTCCACCCAGTTTATCCACCGCATTTTTGACGATATAAAGACCAAGACCACTGCCTTCCGATTGGTCACTGGCGCGGTAAAACATCTCGAAAATCTTTTCAAGGCTTGTCTTATCAATTCCAATTCCATTGTCCTGAAAAGCAATTGAGCAGTGCGCTCCATCCGATTCAATGGAAATTGTAATGAAGGTTTCCGGATTGTCAAGCTTCCTGTACTTGATTGCATTCGATATGAGGTTGCGGAAAATTTCCGCGATGCGCCACGGATCGCTGTAGAATTCGTTCACGGAAATGGTGATACTTTTTTCTACCTTCTCGACTCCCTTCTGGTAATTAAGATCATTAAATGTCTGATCAATGATTTTTTGAAAATCAATATTTTCAACCATCAGATCCATTTTCAGGTTTTTGGAATGGCTGAGAACATCGCTGATAAAGTGATCGAGCTGCTCGGCTTTTTGCCCCATCAGTTTTATGTAATCTGCCAGGTTATCGTCATTGCCTGGAATGCTGGCCAGATGGGCCAATCCGAGGACCGACGATAATGGAGCCCGTAGGTCGTGAGAAACTTTATACACGAAGTTGTCTAGCTCTGTATTTCGTATTTTCAATTCTTCCTCAACTTTCTTCCGTTCGGTTATATCGACGTACATGCCGAAAATACCGATGGTCTGGTCTTGCAATAAGACCGGGACACCATATATTATTACTGACAAAAGCGTCTTATCTTTCCGATGACGAACTGTTTCGGTCCGAACTACACGATTGCTTGAAATCAACGTGTTCAGGTCGTTCCCTTCCGATTCAAGATCAACAGGGACTACAAATAAATTGAGGCTTTTTCCTTCAAGTTCTTGCACCGAATAGCCAAACATTTCCTCAAAACCTTTGTTGATCTGCACTACATTTCCCTCCTCGTTCAGCAGCGTAACGGCCAGTGGTGTATTTTGAAAAAGCTGGTAGAATAATGTCTCTGTTTTTCGAAAACTTACTTCTGCCTTTTTTCGCTCCGTGATGTCGGTGAAAATCACTTGAACGGCCGGCTCACCTTCATAAATATAGGGATGTGCAGAGGCCTCCACATATACTACTTCTCCGTCCAGTCGAACATATTTCTCTTCGATGGGTGGGGCTGACTCTCCCTTCATCACTTTTTGTATGCGCTCTTTAACGATCGGAAGAGAGTCGGGATGAGCAAACCGTAGCACCTCAAGTCCAATCAAATCTTGCGGAGCGCCAGCACCCATCATCCTGGCCGCCTCAGTGTTCACAAACCTTAATATTCCTTTGGAATGAATGGCCAGTCCGATGGGAAGCTGTTCTACTAATTCACGATAGCGCTGTTCCAGGCCCTTCCTTTCCGTAATGTCCGAGAAAATTCCATTGTAGACTGTCCTTCCATCCTTCATCCTCACGGGGATACCTTCGGCTTCTACCCATATGAATCCCTGCTTACCCTTACACCGGCCTTCCCATCTCCATTCCTTCATGTCCCGGACCCTGTTTTCAACACTTTCATTGAATGATGCGATGTCATCCGGGTGAATGAAATTCCCGACAGGTAAATGGCCCCGAATGATAATTTCGGGATTGAGGCCAAACAATTCTTCGCAGCGAGGACTGATATACGTAAAATCACGATTTCCATCTGGATGGAATGTATATTCAAATACCACAACAGGTAAATGATCAATCAGTCGCTGCCTACTTCCTTTTTTATTCAGGGTCATTCCAGTTTAATATGGGCATCTCTAAAAACATGCCTTTTTACGGCCTCAACCCGTCACCCCTCCGGAAGAGAAGGGTACAAGGAGTTTTTAGAGACGCCCTGTGTAAAAATAAGGTTTGCGAGGCGAATTCGGCTTCTGATGTAAGAAAGGTCTTGATTTTCAACTATTATCGTTTGATTGACGCGATGGGCACAGCGGATATGTTTCAATCAATTTGCGTGCTAACTTCAATCCATGAAAATACTAAAGTATCTTGGTATTATAATTACAATCCTGCTTGCTGTTTTTCTTTCTCTGGGGCTGGTTATTCCGTCTTTTGATTACACGTCTGTTGTTTTAATAAATGCCTCACCAGAAAAATGCTGGGCCGTGCTCCATGACACGAGCCGAATGAAAAAGTGGATGCCCGGTTTTGAGCGACTTACCCTCAAGAGCGGCGTTCATTTCCAAACGGGTGCCGTCTATGAACTCATCATTCGCCAGGAGGAACGTTACGTTATGCGGGAAGTGGTGAAAGCAGTAAAGATACCCGAACGGTCCAGCTATGAATTGACAAATGATGTCTTGAAGTCGGAATATGATTTCAACCTGGTTCCGAAAGATTCGAAAACTCAAATTATAGCCCACTATCATATCACCGGTAATAACCTGATTTGGAAATCAATACTCGCACTTTCAAAGTCGTATCTGCAAAAAGGATCTCAAACACAATTGGATCTCCTTAAAGTTGAGATTGAGACCGGCGATTTAGAATTTGATTGAGATGATCTCGCTATTCAGTTGTCTGGTATAAACCACTTTTGATAAAGTTTCCAAAAAACATTTTGTGCTCCAGTACGCGGAGATTGCCCGCCAATAATAATCCAGTCCAATCCGGGAGGCTTTTATTCCGGAGTCCAGTACTGATTCTGAAAAAAAAATACATGACTGACAGCATGCAAGCGTGCCACCAGGTTGTATTGATGAAATCCGACACTAGCCAACGGGCGTTTGGTTTGAGTGCTATTTTAATTCCAGCAATAACGTCACGAAGTTTTTCATGCGAAAAAAGATCAAGAAAGAAGAATGTTATCACTGCATCAAATTCATGCACCTCCATAATAGAATTTTCGGTTCCAAGCCGGAACGTAATCCGCTTATCATCTCCGACAGCTTTCTTTGCCAGATTTAACATTGCCGGGGACGCGTCAACATATAAAATCCTGCATCCGGGTTTCTTCTGAAGAAATTCCTTTAACCACCAACCGGTGCCACCCCCTAGTACAAGTATATTGGATGTGGCGGACAATGTGCCGAGGAAACAAGTCTGCGATCGGCATATTGATTTTCCAAAGACGATCCGCGCCAACCGATCATAATACCACGCTACCGCATCAAAGCCATTCGTTCTATCCATTTAATATTAGATAGGGTAAGGGAAACAGGAAAATAAAATCTCCCGCCAGTCGATAAATATCTTGCTTCCTAAACCAGTCGGGGGCCACCAGGAGAATTACAAGGACAACATTCATACTAACCAAAATTAAGGTTTCGGTTTTATACGGAGTGCTCGCCAGCAAGCCAGCCAACAGGAGTCCCTGCAACAAAAATAAGACTGATAGAACCCTTTTCGAGTTTTGCTGTCCGAAAAATGTAACCAGTGATACCTGTGTGTCATTGCGGTCATGCTCCAAATCAAACCATGAAAATAAGACCAGATTTATCAAGGCCGTAAGCGCAAAGGCAATCATGAGAAAAATAAGGGATGCTGAAAGTGGTGTTATATGGAGCGCTAGCACAGGCAACCATACACCTCCCGTGTACAAAAGAGCACCCATTACTTCTTTAAACGGGGTAATCAACCGTTGAAAAAGCAGATAAAGAAATACAATTAATGCCAACCCTATTCCCCAGACAAAAACCTGCTTCCGGATAAACAGAATCATACAGAGATCGATCATTACCCCGGCCAGCACCAGCATGGATAATGCACGGAAATTACGCTGATGGAGAAGGTGTCGCTTTGTCGTGGCTTCTTTTTTCAACTGACGGGCATCCAGCAGATGATCGACGGAATATATAATCCATACGGTAATCCCCAACGTGACGAGACCCTGGGGGCGCAATTCTATTTGAAAAATGTGCGCGAAAAACGCAGCACACACCATCGCACCACACGCCACATCTATGCTGATCAGGTTCAAAAATTGGTACACCCGCAAAACATTTTTCATTCTAAATTTCTTAACCCGAAGCATGAATGCACGATCGGGCGGCTTAACAAAAAAGCTCATCCTTGTCAGGATGAGCCTTCAAATTCTTTGATTTTCCCCTATACAGACTTAAGAGCCTCTGCTCCGGCCACAATCTCAAGAATTTCCTTGGTAATCGCTGCCTGGCGTGTGCGGTTATACATCAGTTTAAGATCTTTCAGCAGTTCACCTGCGTTTTCATTCGCCTTGTCCATGGCGGTCATGCGCGCGCCGTTTTCAGAAGCGTTGGAGTCGAGTATGGCTTTATATAACTGCACCTTCAACGATTTGGGTATAAGTCCCGACATGATTTCTTCCTGGTTCGGTTGGAAGATATAATCAATATCCAGCTTTTTTGCGGAGGCAAGTGGTAACACCGGCAGAAATTGTTCTGTGATCAATACCTGAGTAGCAATATTCTTGAACTGATTATAAATAATTTCGATCTTGTCAAATTTCCCACGATGGAAGGAATCGATCAGGTACTGCCCTGCTTCTGCTACTTTTTCAAATGTCAAGCCTTGAAAAATATTTACATAGTCTCCCACGAGTGGATACTGTCGTTTGCTGAAATAGTCGAATGTCTTTTTACCAATGGAAAGGATAGTAACATTCCTTTTAGCCTGTTGAGTAGGATATTTTTCCTGGATGAGACGAAGCACAGCTTTAAAAATATTGGAGTTAAAAGACCCACATAGTCCGCGGTCAGAGCTGATGGCAACAATCAGTATTTTTTCCTCTTTTCTTGCCGTGCTGTACCAGGTATCGCCATCGTTATTCCCAGAAGAGAGATTTTGCACAATGGCGGTCATCTTTTGCGCAAAGGGGCGCATCTGAATGATACGGTCCTGGGACTTGCGCAGTTTGGCCGCCGCCACCATCTTCATGGCTTTGGTGATCTGCTGGGTGCTGGTCACCGAACTGATCCTGGTCTTGACTTCTTTTAAACTGGCCATACGTTAAAATCTTCGAACAATCATTGTCAGGTTTATACTACTACGCTCATTGTTTAGGCGACATAACTCTTGATGTAAACTCCTGTTAATCAATAACTAACATCGTCATATTGTCGCGCCAGCTACGTAGTACTCAGTAGGTGTTAATAGCTGCTGGCCAATTCCAGGGCAACCTTTTTCAACATCTCCATATCCGCATCTTCCACCTTACCAACTTTGAAATTATCAAGGATATTTTTGTGCTGGGCTTTCATCAAGGCAAGGAAATCTGCTTCGAACTCTTTCACTTTATTTACCGGAACCTTGTCAAGATAGCCCCGGGTTGATGCTGTTAAGATTGCTACCTGTTCCTCAACCGGTACGGGTTGATATTGAGGCTGCTTCAAAACTTCCGTATTTCTGCGACCGCGTTCGATCGTCAGTTTAGTTGAAGCGTCCAGATCAGAACCGAATTTCGAAAATGCTTCTAGTTCACGGAATTGGGCCTGGTCAAGCTTCAGGGTACCCGCTACCTTCTTCATTGATTTAATCTGTGCCGATCCCCCTACCCGTGATACAGAAATACCAACGTTGATGGCTGGACGGATACCGGAATTGAAAAGGTTGGTCTCCAGGAATATCTGCCCGTCCGTAATGGAGATTACGTTGGTTGGAATATAAGCAGAAACATCATTAGCCTGTGTTTCGATAATCGGAAGCGCTGTGAGTGAACCACCGCCTTTTACAAGATGCTTGATAGAGGCTGGAAGATCATTCATCTTCTGAGCCAACGCATCATTGTTAATAATTTTTGCGGCTCGTTCCAGGAGACGTGAGTGCAAATAGAATACATCGCCAGGATACGCTTCCCGTCCCGGAGGCCTTCTCAATAGCAACGAAACTTCACGATACGAGACTGCTTGTTTGGACAAGTCATCATAAATAACGAGCGCAGGACGACCTGTATCGCGGAAAAACTCACCGATCGCAGCACCCGTAAACGGTGCAAAGAATTGCATAGGGGCCGGATCAGCGGCCGAAGCGGAAACGATAACCGTAAAAGGCAAGGCTCCTGCCTTTTCAAGAGTGGCGGCAACCGACGCAACGGTAGAAGCTTTTTGTCCAATGGCTACATAAATACAATATACCGGCTTGCCTTGTTCGTAAAACTCCTTTTGATTGATGATTGCATCAATAGCCACTGCCGTTTTCCCAGTCTGGCGGTCACCGATGATCAACTCACGCTGACCGCGGCCGATCGGAATCATCGCGTCAATGGCTTTGATACCAGTTTGAAGTGGCTCATTTACAGGCTGACGGAAAATTACCCCGGGAGCTTTACGCTCCAGTGGCATTTCATACAAGTCACCCGACAGCGGGCCTTTGCCATCAATTGGTTTTGCCAATGTGTCGACCACACGACCCAAGACACCATCACCAACTTTTATGGAAGCGATCTGTCCAGTGCGTTTTACAGTAGCGCCTTCCTTGATGCCCTGAGGATCACCCAACAACACGGCCCCCACGTTATCTTCTTCCAGATTCAGCACCAGTGCACGTAAACCATTTTCAAATTGAATCAATTCCCCTGCCTGGGCCTTGGTAAGGCCATATATACGAGCCACACCGTCACCGATCGTCAGCACGGTGCCAACTTCCTCCAGCTCAGCATCCGTACGGGCGTGAGATAATTGCTCGCGTAATATTGCGGATACTTCTTCAGGTCTGATCTCTGCCATAAATTTCGTTATTCGTTAAAACTCCTTGATATAATAGTTCTCATTGAATTTCAAACTCAACGTTCTTAATTTACTCTTGATAGATGCATCGATCTGGCGGTCACCCACATTGAGGATAAATCCACCAATCAAATCCTTATCCACTTTTTCATCGATCTCAACAAGTTTTCTATCACTAAGCTTCCTCACAATCGATTCGATCACTTCACGCATTTCATTATCCATAGGCAACGAGGTCGTGATATTTGCCTGGCCAATTCCTTTGTGTACGTTATAGGCATTGTGAAATTCGGTGGCGATAGAGGGCAATAAAGGCTCCCGGTTCTTACGGGTAAGAATGTCTATGATTGCCATCGAAAGAGGATTCATTTTGGCTGCAAATATCTTTTCAAGAATATCTCGCTTCTTATCATGACGGATCACCGGGCTCTTCAGCATCATCACAAAGGCACGGTTTTCTTTACAAATTTTCGAAAACATCAGCATATCCTGATGAACGGCTTCCACGGCGCCCTTCTCCACTGCCAATCCCAGCAATGATTTTACATATCTCGATGCTACTCGTAAATCCGCCATGGAGCTAGTTCAACTTTAATTCTTTTATGAAACTATTCACCAGTTCTTTCTGCGCCGTATCGTTTGCAAGGTTCTTCTTGATCAGCTTTTCAGCAATCTCCAAAGAAAATTGCGCTACCTGGGTGCGCACATCGCGCAAGGCTGCCTGCTTCTCGATGTTGATCACGGCTTTTGCATCCTGAATGATCCTGTCACCATTTTTCTTGGCATCTGCCTGGGCCTGGTCATGGATGCGGTTGGCGGCTTCGCGCGCATCACGCAAAATGTGATCACGTTCTTCGCGCGCTTGCTTCAGTAGCTTTTCGTTGTCGGATTTCAGCGAAGCCATCTCCGCCTTTGCTTTCTCGGCCGAGTCGAGTGCTGTTTGGATGGAGGTCTCTCTTTCTTTCAGGGAAGATAAGATAGGCTTCCAGGCCATTTTGCTTAATAGAAAAAAAAGTGCCGCAAAGACAACAACTTGCCAAAAGAGAAGGCCGGTGCCGGGGGTTAGTAGTTCCATAATTCTTTACTTTTAATTGGATGAATTGTCCTGCTAAGGTTCAATCGATCGTTGCACATTCAGAGTAAAAACTTGCCCGGCCCATCGCCTAAGGCAAGTTTTCAAAGGTTTACGATGTTCTCCTTGATATCAACCGATGTCCGCCGTTGTCAGGTTGGAAATCAAGAAGCAAATCACAAGAGCGAAGAGCGCAGCTACCTCTACAAGTGCCGCGATGATCAGCATGGAACCCTGCAGTTTGTTGGCAGATTCCGGCTGACGTGCCATGGCTTCCATGGCAGATCCGCCAATTCGGCCGACACCAATTCCAGCGCCAATTGCAGCCAGACCGGCACCGATACCAGCTCCCAGGATCGCGTAGCTGACGTCTAATAAAATTGAAAATAACATAGCTTAGTAAATTAAGTGAAACAAAATCCAGGATTACCCTGGAGTATCTTTTTGCAGTTTCCTGCCTTCATTCCTTATTTAGTGATCGTGTCCATGCTCTTCTACGGCCATCCCAATGTACAGCGAAGAAAACAAAGTGAACACGTACGCCTGAATCCCAGCAACCAACAACTCGATCATGCTGATGAACAATACAAAGATGGAAGAACCAAATCCCACAAACCAACTTCGAAAAATAAAAGTCAGGCCCAGTAAACTGAGCAACACGATATGTCCTGCGGTGATGGCAGCAAACAGACGGATCATCAACGAAAATGGTTTTGTGAATATACCGATTATCTCCACCGGAAGGATAATGAACCGAAGCGGTAAGGGCACACCAGGTGTCCATAAGATATGCCTCCAATAATTCTTATTGCCGCTAAAATTCGTAATGAGAAAAGTGAAGAGTGCCAGCGTTGAGGTGACTGCAATATTCCCGGTAAGGTTTCCGGAACCAGGCAATAAGCCCAATAAATTTCCAAAGAGAATAAAGAAAAACAGTGTCAGCAGATATGGAAGATACTTTTCATATTTCGGCCCAATGTTCGGTTTTACAATTTCATCCTTTACAAAAAGAACGACGGGCTCCATAATTGATTGAAGTCCTCTGGGGGCCTTGCCGGTATTTCTTTTATATGCTTTTGCCACCGAGGTCATCACAATAAGAAGCAGGCCGGCATTAATGAAAAGCATCATGACATTTTTTGTGATGGAGAAATCCAACACCTCTTTGTCACCCCGGTGGATTTTATTGTGTTCAAGTTTATAGCCATCGTATGTTATTTCCTGATGGTGCTCATCAAAGAAATGCCCGGATGAAAAAATATCGAGTCCACGCTCAGTTGAATAGACAATCACCGGAAGGTGAAGCGTGCCGTAATGACCATCGAAAAAATGCCATACATGGTTATCCATGACATGCTCAATAATCACCGCACTTATTTTAACTTTTTTCGAATGCCCTTCCTCATGTCTGGTGGTATCTGACACGTGCTCTTCCTGGGCATATGAGGATAAAATTGCTCCCAGACACAGGTATACAACGAGGGTCAAAAATGCACTTTTCACTAAGGAGAATGGCTTTTTCAGGTAGGTTTGCACAGTCTATCTAATCGACCGCAAAACTATTGATTAATCGACCAAAAAAAAATCTTTAGGTATCTTTTTGGCCTCTCCTTGTGGGGTTTTGGTAATTTACTTGCCGGAACAAGATCAGAACTTCAAGAGCCGTGAAAAGGAAATAACACACCAAAAAAAATAGTGCGTTGTGCCGAGCCTCTGGCCTGTCCAGTCGCATCACTACAAATGCAAAACCTCCAAAAAAAAGAATGCGCAAAATAGTGGCGGCCAGGTAAGTTCTTACAAAGTCTTGCGGCTGCAATCCCAGCCTATTGACAACAAAACGGTAGAGGCCAACCGTTGACAGGCCAAAAAAAACAATTATTACATTGGATAATGACGGAGGTGAAAACCATCCCAGTAAGGAAGACGACATCACACATCCCTTGATCAGGAGTGCCAAGGCAATCGTCATGATCATAAATTTCAACATTTAATCTTTTTTGAGACTCTTGTACATTTGATACATCAAGCCTCCAAAGACGAGGAGTATAAAAAGGAGCAGAAAAACTGGAAATCCTAAGGCAAAATGTTTGTCCAGGCGATAGCCCACCCATGCTGCAAAACCCACACCTCCGAATAGTTGAAGGGCAAAACTGCTGTATTTGAGATACGAATCAGATGGCTTCGGCTCGGTAGGCGTGCGGTCCTGTTCCATTGTTCTCTGCAGACTTTATGTCTTTGATCGCTGCACCCATCTTGCAACTGCCATTAAAAACAGCTCCCGGCTCAACGACCAGTTTACCGGTAGAAATGTCCCCGTGCACATTTGCCGAAGCCTTGAGTACCAACATTTCCGATATTTCAATTTTGCCTTTTACACTTCCTTCAATATCGGCATTCTGAGCGGTAACGTTCCCGTCGATATGACTCGAGTGGCCCAAAACAATTTTAGATTTAGATTTGATATTGCCATTGATACGTCCTTCAATGCGGATGTTGCCGAAGGTTTCAATGTTCCCTTCCAGTATAGTGCCTTTCCCAATCACATTACTGGAATTGCTGATCTCTTCAGCCGCTTTTTTTTCCTCCTTTGTTGTAAACATGACTCTAGATTTTAAAACGTTACAAACTCTTCCGGATTCAGCGAGTTGCCATTGTACCAAAGTTCAAAGTGAAGATGAGGTCCATCGGTCATCTCGCCACTGTTGCCAACAATAGAGATTATTTCACCTGCGTTGACAAAACTACCAACTTTTTTCAATAATTCAGCATTGTGTTTGAACACCGATATCAGGTTGCCCCGGTGCTGGATAGCAATCACATAGCCGGCATCCTGTGTCCAGGAAGACAGGATCACGGTGCCATCGGCGATGCACTTGACTGGCTCATTTGTTTTGGCTACAATGTCGACACCATAGTGGCCCTTCTTTACATCATAGCGATCTGAAATAAAGCCTGTGATCGGTGTGAAGAAAAATATCTCCTGTAATTCCCGGTACTTACTGCTGGTAAGTGTTATCAGTGAAAGCTCTGACCGTTCAAAATCCTTTCTGAATTGCGAATCTGTCGGTGCGAGTTTCATGCTGCTTACCGGCTTGATTGGCTTGTCTTGTCCTTTCAAGGCCGCTACAGGATCAATAAAATTACTATTGGTAGTATCGCCGTTAAAGACCCGTTTGAAATTTTGAATGAACTTGTCCTTGTTCTCTTCCTCCATCGCCAGCGAGTCTACTTTGAAGGCAAGCTGATCCAGCTTCTTAATCGTTTCACGTTGCGCAAATCGCGGATCAAACCATCGGGATAAAAGGGTTTGCGCCAGATAAAGACTGCCTATAAACATTATAATGAACATGACAATCGAAAAAACCAGCAACTTTGCGTAGGTAAACCCAAAGCGCGATCGCTCCTCCAGGTTGTCCTCGTTACGGATCACCATCTGGTAAGGTGTATTGAATCTTTCCGATAGGGTCTTTTTTGGCTTCAAAGCGATGAAAATATCAGTAAAATTAGATATTCCGGACGATTATAATATTGAAAATCTGTTTTTTACGTTTGTAGCTCAAACCGATTCATGAAGGTCTTTCTGAGAATATTTTCTGGGTCTTTTTTTTGCCTTTCGGCTACCGCGTGGTGGGGTTGTTCTTCCAATCAAAACACCATTGTTGGTGATCTGTTTCATAATACAACGGCCCATTTCAATGGATATTTCTACGCTAAAGAAAAAACCCGTGCGGTGGAGAAAGTAATTCTTAAAAGTCTGGATGACAACCCCAATCAAATTCTCCGGCTGTATCCCAAGTTGGACACTACGTTGGCAAAAAGCTACCGTAAAGACACTGAAGAAATTATTAAGATGGCCTCCATCTCTATCCAGCGACACCCTAACAGTCGCTGGGTGGATGACAACTACCTGCTGGTGGGCCTGGCCCGATTATACGATTGCGATTTTGCAAATGCCATCCAAACGTTTAAATATGTCAACACAAAAAGCCATGATCCTAATTTGCGTCACCAGGCGTTGGTGAATTTGATCCGGACGTTTACTGAGCAAAACGAATTTGAAAAAGCAGAAGAAGCTTTCCATTTTTTAGAAAAAGAAAAACTTAACAGAACCAACGCAAAAAACCTTTATCTGGAACAGGCCTACTACTATCAAATAAAATCTGATTATGACAACATGGTAAGGAGTCTTACCAAAGCGGATTCTCTCCTCACCCGTGCTGACCGGAAAGGGAGAATTTACTTTATCATCGGCCAGGTGTATCAAAAACTCGGCTTCAGCTCGGAAGCTTATAACTACTATAAGAAATGCCTCACTACCAATCCTGAGTACGAGATTGATTTTTACGCGCGACTTAACATGGCGCAAGTAGCCAGACTTGATAACTCGCGTAATGTACGAGCTGTTCGAAAGCAGTTTGAAAAATTATTAACAGACGCCAAGAATTACGAATTCAGAGATAAGATTTATTTCGAGTTGGGGGAATTTGAGCGAAAGCAAGGGAATGTTACCGAGGCAATTGACCAATATAAATCATCGGCGCATGCTGGCAAAAACAAGCGCATACAAGGCAATGCCTTTCTCCGCGTCGGACAATTGTATTTTGATTCACTTAAACGCTTTTCGCTGGCGAAGTCGTACTACGACAGCGCGATCAGCGCGTTGCCGAAGGAATTTGAAAATTATGATGCTATCAAAAAACGACATGAAGTGTTGGGTGAATTTGTAAAATACACGGAGACCATTCAATGGCAGGACAGTTTGTTGATGATGGCCTCCCTGGACTCCGCTTCCCTCCGCGCACATGTTGATTCAGTGTTTGCCGCCAAAGAAAAAAGTACCGATGCCCGGAAAAAGAAAAAAAAGAAATCGGATAACGGTAATACCGGTAACAATCAGAATAGCTCCTTTTTCCAAACAGAGTCCAACAGCACCAACGATTGGTACTTTGGTAACGCATCTGCTGTATCCTCAGGCCAGAATGAATTTAAGCGCATCTGGAGCGAGATTCCACTGGAGGATAACTGGCGAAGATCCTCCCGGTCCGCCGTGCCCCTGACAGGTATATCTGCACCTGTTGAAACTGCGCCCAACAGCATTATTGCCAAGGCAACTGTTGGGGGCCAACAAAAAGTAAGTCCGGCGGAAGATGCGGCCGCTAAACTCTTTGCTCAGCTTCCAAAAACTGAGAAACAGAAAACCGAATCATTGCTAAAAATTGAAGAAGCTTACTTTAAGCTTGGTGATCTTTACTACTTTCAATTGGCAGAAAAGGAAAATGCTGCTGGTTCTTATGAAAAACTACTCGCCCGCTTTCCAACATCTTCATTCAAACCGGAAGTGCTCTACAAACTATACCTGATTCATAAAGAGAAAGGTGACAGACAGGCAGACATTCTTGCACAAAATCTGAAAGATGAATTTCCCAATTCCACCTATACCAAAATATTGCTTAATCCGGACTATCTAAAGGAAACTAGTGTAGCAGCGGAAAAACAGAAAATAATCTACAAAGAGGCCTACGCCGAATTTCAGCGAAACAATTTGAGGGGAACACAGGAAAAAATAAAGTTGGCAAAGGACATCGGCGAAACTTCGTTTACGCCTCAACTGGATTTACTCCAAATTCTAATCACGGGTAAAACCGAAGATGTCACCCGATATCAATATGAGCTTGGGGAGTTTATCAAAAAATATCCAGATGCTCTTGTGCATACCTACGCAGAAACATTGCTGGCAAGCTCCAAGACGTTTATTGAAAAAACAGAACGTTCAAAAGGGATAAGGTTTGTTGCTTCTTTTGAAGAACCACACTATTTCGTAATTGTCCATCGCATCCAGGATAAGGCTAGCACTGCGATGGCTACTGCAGTGGAGAAATTCAATCTGCTGTTTTATAGGAGTAAAAAGCTCGAGGCAAGTAATCTTATTTTCAATGATCAGTATGTGTTGACGTTCGTCGGCATGCTGGGCAACAAAACGGAAGCATTGGAATATTTTAACCGGTTCGACAACCAAGTGGCTAAAGGGCTGCCCTTTTCCACCTTAAATTTCCATAACTTTGTTATTACCAAAGATAATTTCAATATCTTCTACAGAAACAAAGCTCTCGATGAGTACCTCAGCTTCTTCGACCGACACTATCAAAAAGAAAAT
Source organism: Cyclobacteriaceae bacterium (assembly GCA_025350305.1). GTDB lineage: Bacteria > Bacteroidota > Bacteroidia > Cytophagales > Cyclobacteriaceae > ELB16-189. The sequence continues at coordinate 25,805 of JANXYC010000273.1, forward strand.
CAGTGATCTGCTGAACCATCAGCGGCCCTGGTTTCGCAAGGTCATTAAATATAGCTGGATTGCATTCCTGTGTTTCATCCTGGGCTTGCCGTTGTACGTGTATTCGGTAGATTGGAATCTCTTTGGACTTTTTGGGGGGATGCCCAGTCTCGCTGACGTAGAGAACCCTGAGAACGATCTTTCTTCTGAATTAATATCTGCAGACGGGGTTTCACTTGGCCGGTATTTCAGATTCAACAGAAGCCAGGTCAATTTCGATGAACTTTCAAGTGACCTGGTGAATACCTTGGTGCTTTCGGAGGATCATCGGTTTTATGAGCACTCTGGACTAGACCTTCCATCCTATTTTCGTGTTGCCTGGGGGCTGCTTACGCTAAGTCCTCAAGGTGGCGGCAGCACCATTACCCAACAGTTGGCTAAGAACTTGTACACCCGCAATCCGGATCGGTCGTTGGATGGCACACTGGCCAGACTTGGCCGTTATCCAAGACGTATCATTCAAAAGACAAAAGAATGGCTCATTTCTGTAAACCTTGAACGCAATTTCACAAAACCCGAAATCATTGCCATGTACCTGAATACTGCAGAGTTCAGCAGCAACAGTTACGGTATCAAAGTTGCCAGCGAAACCTATTTTAACAAACCCCCAGACAGCCTCAACTTGCAGGAGTCGGCCCTGCTGGTGGGTATGTTGCAAAACCCAACATTTTATAACCCTGTCAGAAGGCCTGAAAATGCTTTGCAAAAACGGAATGAAGTTCTCAAAAAGGTTTTCAAAGGCAACTATAAAATCACGTCACGCGAAAAGTACGACTCGATTGCTGCCCTTGACCTTGGCTTGAATTTTAAAATTCAAAACCAGAATGAAGGTCTCGCTACGTATTTCCGGACAGTCATTACCACAAAACTTATGGATTTTTGCTCCCAGCGTGGTCTTGATTTATGGAACTCGGGTCTGCGGATTTATACAACCATTGACAGCCGTTTACAGAAATATGCCGAAGAAGCAGTGGCAGAGCATATGAACTTTCTTCAAAAAGAATTTGAAAAGCAGTGGAAAACGAAAGGCGGAAATCCCTGGGTGGATGAAGATTGGAAAGAAATACCCGGTTTTTTAAAATTGCGCATTAAACAGACAGATGCTTATAAAAACCTCGTGGCAAAATACGGAGAGAAGTCTGACTCCGTACGCATCATGCTTAACCTCAAAAAACCCGTAACGATTTTTGATTGGCGCGGAGAAAGAGACACATTATTCAGTTCCATGGACTCACTCGCATACTACAAACGATTTTTGCAAACCGGTATGATGTCAATGGATCCAACCACCGGCCACATCAAAGCTTGGGTAGGTGGATTTAACTATAAGTATTTCAAATACGATCACGTCAAGCAGGGCAAACGACAGCCCGGTTCTACGTTCAAGCCATTTGTCTACGGTCTTGCTATGGAGTCGGGGTATTCTCCTTGCTATGTCCTGGAAGACATCTCACCAAGTTTTAAGGTATCGGGCACTGTATGGTATCCGCCTAATTTCGACGGGAAAAGGGGAAATGGAGAGAAAATGACAATCCGCCAGGCGATGGCGCGGTCCGTTAATTCCATTACCGCGCAAATGATGAAGGCGCTGGGTGAGGAGAATGTAGTGGAGTTTGCCCACAGGGTTGGAATCGAGAGTAAACTTGATGCCGTTCCCTCGCTTTGTCTGGGTGTCAGTGATGTATCCTTGTATGAAATCGTCGGGGCGTATAGTACGTTTGTCAATAACGGCATCCATACAGAACCATTTTATATCACCCGCATTGAAGACAAGAATGGGAACGTGATCGAAAATTTTGTTCCGAAAACAATACAGGCCATCAGCGACCAAACGGCCTACAAAATGATTTACATGTTGAGAGGCGGCGTGGAAGAAGACTATGGAACTTCAAGCTGGATGACTGCTGACCTCCGAAAAGACAATGAAATAGGTGGAAAAACCGGCACAACCAACCAGGCTTCGGATGGTTGGTACATCGGTGTTACCCACGACCTCGTCACAGGTGTTTGGGTGGGTGGCGATGAGCGCAGCATCCATTTCCCATCGTGGGTATTTGGACAGGGCGGACGCACGGCAGGGCCCATTTGGAAAAAATACATGACCAAGACGTATCTCGACCTAACTACCGGCATTACCAAGGGGAAATTTAAAGTTCCGCCGTCCGGAGTGGATATATCACTGGATTGCTCCCGATTCCAGCAGACGGACTCCACGAAGTTGAATCAAAAACCCTGGGATATCAATAATTAATCCATGACCGATGTGCTGAAAGAAAAAGTAGCATCGCTGCCGGATTCTCCGGGTATTTACCGGTTTTATGACAAGGGGGAGTCATTGATTTATGTGGGCAAGGCGAAGAGCCTCA
>JANXYC010000013.1 GCA_025350305.1 Cyclobacteriaceae bacterium
TAAAACCCCCGGGCTTCATGAAATTTTTTGTCCAGCCCTTCTTCCCAGCCAAACGCCTCGGAGATGATATACGAGAGGGAGCCGCTCAAAACAGGAATGGCTAAAAAACCCGTTCCGATTACACCAATGGCAAAGAGGTAATAGGCTCCTTCACCCGCCAATGGCTCCAATGCCTTAGCGGCCTGTTCAACCGTGTCAATTTGATGGATACCTCCATTGAACAGGACCGTGCCCGTGGTGAGAATAATAAAAAACATAACGACGTTCGAAAACAACATTCCAAAATCAACGTCAATGTTCATTTTATGAATCATGCTCTTATTCACCACCAAATGTTTTTTCATATGCTTTATATCTTCCGCTTCCATGGTGGCTTGCCAGAAAAATAAATACGGTGAAATGGTCGTGCCCAGCACGCCCACCAGAATGCTGATAAATTCTTTATTGAAATGGATGGTGGGAACAACTGTATGGAGAATGATTTGTTGCCAATCTTGTTTTGATAAAAATGGAACAATCAGATAAACCAGTAAAATGACGCAGAGGTATTTTAATATGGCAGCTATTTTTTGATACGGGAAATATATGATGGCGACTAATAAAATAATGGTAAACAGGATGCTGAAATAAATGGGGTGAATGGAGGGAACTATGAGATTGGCAACAGCCCCCATCCCAGCGATGTCCGCGCCTATGTTCAGAACAATGGCAGGGAAACTAAACAGGACCATCAAAAACAAAATCGATTTTGGGTAATTCTTTTTTAATGTTCCAGTCAATCCTGAGGAAGTAACCATGCCAATGCGCGCACACATTTCCTGGATGGACACCATCAATGGAAATGTAATGAGGGCGGTCCATAACGTTGAAAGCCCGAATTGAGCACCTGCCTGTGAATAGGTAGCAATGCCGGAGGGGTCGTCATCACTGGCGCCGGTTACCAGACCTGGGCCAAGAATTTTCCAAAATCTCGTAAAGCGTATGGCTAGTTTCTTGCGGGAGTTCATATTTATCAAACGTTGGGGGCAGTCAAACTGGAAGCTGTGATTTTCTTAAATTCAGAAGGAAATTAAGAGATGGCGTTCTGAAATAAGTAGAACATAGGAAGGATTGCTGTTATGCTTTCAGTCGAACGTACACCAATTTAATAGACTTCTTGTCAGTACCCCGCTCATCTATTTCAAACTTTCCGATGCTTTTAATTAGCGGGGCTAATTTTGCAAATCCAAAATTCCGCGGATCAAAATCGGGTTGCTTTTTCAAAAGCAAATTACCGACTTCCCCCAGGAAGGCCCACCCACTGTCGTCGGCGAGGTCGGTAATCGTGGAAGAGATCAAATTGATGGTATCGCGGTCTACCTTTTTGAGCGTTTCGACTTCACTGGTCCTGGATTCCTTTTTATCTTTTCCAACTTCAATTTTTACGTTTGATTTAATTGCAGGCGTTAAAATTTCCAGATAGATGAATTTGTCACAGGCAACAATAAAGGGATTGGGTGTTTTCTTTTGGCCCAGCCCGATTACCATCATGCCCGCCTCTCGCAACCGTGTGGCGAGCCGGGTAAAGTCGCTGTCACTGGAGACAATGCAAAAGCCGTCCACTTTTTCTGTGTAGAGAATATCCATCGCATCAATAATCATGGCCGAGTCGGTTGCATTTTTGCCTACCGTATAACCATATTGCTGAATGGGTGTGATGGCATTTTCCAGCAATACGTTTTTCCATCCAGTTACGTTGGGCTTCGTCCAGTCGCCGTATATTCTTTTGAATGTTGGAGTACCGTATTTGGCTATTTCTTCCATCATGGCCTTTACATTGGTCGATGGGATATTGTCAGCGTCAATCAATACCGCAATTCGTATGTCTTTGCTATTACTATTTTTCATGAGGAATGTTTAGGTGAAGGTAAGGGTTTTACTGATTTCATTTAAAGGCGTCTCTAAAAACTCCTTGTACCCTTCTCTTCCGGAGAAGGGTGACGGGTTGAGGCCATAAAAGGCAAGGTTTTTAGAGATGCCCTTAAGACATTAAGTGTTGCATTGTTTGTATAGCGCAGTATTAAAATTAAAATAACCAACTTTGCGATATAACACAAACGGCAGACCCATGGCAACTTCCAATAAAAATAAAATAGACGTGGGGGATATTGTAAGGTTATCCTCTCATCCCACTAAGTTTATGACCGCACACTCCATTGATGGAAATTTTGTCGAATGCGTCTGGACCAACCAGTCTGGCGAAGTGATCTTCCGAAATTTTAGTGCAATCGAGTTGGAATTGGTAAGCAAAAAGGGAGCCACGGACGATTCACCAAAGGCGTAATGCTCTTAACTACATAGGAGGCACATAGAGAACATAGGATTGGTTACTATGATACAAACCATGTGTTCTATGTTTCTATGTGGTTGAATTATCCGTATTTTATAAATATGACAAAGTAGAATTAAATATAACCCGAAACGGCCAAATTACTTCTTAAGTAGAAAATCAATGGTCAGTTTGTTGATCAATTTCGGCTTCTGGGAAAAGGTAGCATGAGAAGTGCCGGGCAGTACGGCGAATTCACTTTCGTTGATTGACCGATGCATTTCCATGGCATGTTCCAGCCGGATAATATCGTGATCACCTACAATCACCAAAACAGGACACTTGATTTGTCTAAGCTTGCTTTCAGGCACGGCGATCCTGGTGAGCCACATCTTTTTGCTGTCGTTAATAAATTTTCTCCAGTTATCTTTTTGTGGAGTAAACATTTTATAATTGTCCAGCCACTCTTTCATAGCAATTGTGATATAATCCGGAGTCAATTTCTTCAAATGACTCAATTCCCCGGACACTAAACCATCGGTGGTGCTATTCGCTCCCGAAACGACCACCTTTCTTACTTTATCAGCCCGGTCGGCAGCCAATATTAGCGCTGCATCGCCACCGTCACTCCACCCCAGTACATACACACTATCCAATTGCCACGCATCAATCATCCTGGAGAAATAGGAAGCCAGCAATTGGTAACTTAGTGAGTCTGCCTGCTCGGAGCGGCCGTGGCCAGGACTATCAGGAGCAATCACCCTGAAATGACGTGAAAGTTCGGGGATGACCTTTTGAAAGTCGTTGATTGATCCAAAGCCGCCATGCAAGAGAAGCAAGGGGGCTCCTTTGCCATATTCTTCATAATAAATTCTCGTGTTATTGACGGATACGTATCTTCCATTGGCTAACCCATAATTTATTGTCGCCTGCCCGTACGTTGAGCCCGAAGAAAATGAAAAAATTATGAAGGAAAGGAAGATTAGGTTGTTCATTATTTTTTCGTTCCCTCTATCTTCTGACCTCCCTGATATAAGATCAGTTTGGAGAATTGCCCGTTGATATCTTTGATAAACTCAACCTGGGCATCCACTACTTTGAGAAAGAATTTATTTTCTGTTTCTGGAAAAAGTTCATTTTTCCCTTGTCCTGTTGCCTGTGCAAACAATCGTGGGCCCTCTTTGGTGATCATAAGAGAAAAAGCTGGCGAAATCTGATACTCACCTGTATATTGAGAAAGAACAGCTTCTGTCACCGTAATTTCAGTTTTAGCAGAAGGAATTGGCTTGGTTGTTTTATTCCAAATTATTTCGGCGGCCCGTTCAGCGGAAATTACCCTGGTGATTTTATTTTGGATGTCACGTTGAAACTCCAATGTGGTCAACGAGTTGGGGAAAAAGAATTTGTCATTTCTGTACGCCTTGATCGCATATTTTGGACCACCGGTTCTTTGGGAGAAGAGTTGCTTATCGGCTTTTGTAATAATTCGTTGCATGCCCTCCTCATTTTCGTAGACCCCAACATAACTTTCCTGAGCCGCATCATCCAATGGTATTTCTTTGTAGTTGTAAGGCTTACCAATCGTCAACGCAGCCATTTTCACTGAAACATCGTTGGGTGGCTTGGCATTTGAATTGGAAAAGACGGCCACAAAAACATCTTCGTTGGGCAGGTAGATAGCATTCGTCAAAAAGCCGTTGATGCCACCGCCATGCTCAATGGTAGGGCTTCCCTGAACGACACTGAGGCTCCACCCATAGCCATAGTGGGTCCCTTTGCCATCAGTGAGTTTATATTCTGTAAACGCCTTTTCCAAATTTTCCTTCTTCACCACCTTATACGCGTGTAAGGCCTGGTGCCATTTGTACAAATCCTCAACCGTCGATTGGATGGAACCAGCCGCATAGGGGATGGTCATGCTCATGATATCAGCATTAACAATGCCGTCATTTCCTGGCTGATAGCCCGATGCACGGTTCTTAATAATCTTATTGTTACTTCCATAAAATGAATTCGTCATGCCAACAGGTTTGAAGATATTTTCTTCCAGATATTGCTCATAGGTTTTACCGCTCACTTTTTCAATGATATAACCCAACAAGAAATAGCCGGAATTATCATAATTCCACTTTGTGCCCGGGGCGAATTCCATGGGCTGGTTCTTAAAGAAGTCGATTATTTCCACTGGCTTCATATCCTTTCGCATGATGTCCTGGAAGTTTTTCATACTGGTGTAGCTCATAATGCCCGACGTGTGCGTGAGAAGATGCTCGACAGTGATTTTATGTGCCTGAGTTGGATAGTCGGGTATGAACTTTGTTATTTCATCCTGTAATCCCAGTTTACCCTGTTCCATTAATTGTAAAATACAGATGGCCGTAAACTGTTTGGTAATCGAACCGATACGAAAAACCATGTCGGGTTGCATGGGTACATTCAATTCAACATCGGCCATTCCAAAACCTTTTTTATAGAGTACTTGACCTTTTTGAGACACCAGCGCGGTGCAACCTGATTCACCAGGCTTAAACTGTTCGGTGAGCAATTTGTCAAACTCTGCAATTAATTGTTTGGAAGGTGTCTGAGCAAAGAATGGACTGGAGGCACCGGCAAAAATCAGAAGGAGAATGAATTTAAAAGGTTTCATGTGTTTATCTTTAGTTTTTAAATATGCCAGTTCAAAGATACCCGCTGTGGGATTTAAAAGATAGACGATGGAAAGCAATGCGAGGAAAAGAGCCAGTGTCTTTTTCATTCGCGTCGCCCGAGTAAGGCCGTTATCAATTATTATTTTTCACAAATAATTCTGCCGCCTGAAGTTGCGGCCGCTGGTTGTCAGACGAATTTGCCAACGACAGAAGTTGCTTATAGTACAAAACTGCATTCTTTGCGTTACCCGATTTTTCCGCTGCCAGGCCTGCGCCATACAATCCATTGAAACGATTTGGATGTCTTTTCAAGTCAAGCTCATAAGCCTCAAACGCTTTTTCGGGTTCTCCCATCTCGAGGTACATATCCCCCAGCAACTCGCGGGCAGGAATGATCTCACCGGGTGTTACTGGGTGTTTTTCAGTCGCATCTTCCAAATCAGCGGCCTCAATCATCGATTTTAATGCCTTTTCTTTACGGCCTTGTGCAAATTGAATCCAGCCTTCTGATGCTTTTACCATAATGAGCACCTGGTTAGCGTTGTAACTTTCCTCTCGCTTGTTAAGCAGTGCATGAATGTCACGCAATTGTTGCAGCGCTTGTTGTGCTGTTTCCAGTTTGCCGGTGTGAACGGCACCCAGCAACCTTCCAAAATGAATATTGGTTTTTTCCCAGTAGAAATTTTCCCATGGGAACTTTGGGTCTAACTCAAGCTTTGCGGCTTCGTCCCAACGCTTGCGTTCAACGGCGTAGCGGACGGGAATGGCTGCCATCGAATACACATCCTTGAAGTTAAGGGGGAAGACTTCAGTAATCGTCCGGAGGTAATCCAATTGTTCCTTCGCTTTATCATCGTTTGCTTGTTGAAGATATGCATACATTAAATAATCCATCCCATGGAGTTCTTCATCCCAATGTCCTTTGATTCCAATGTTCTGAGCATAGCATTGAGCAGCAGCAATAGAGGTAATATTTGATCGTATCGATTCGTCCCAGAGTCCCAGGCGCGTGAATATATGAGAAGGCATATGTTGAGCGTGAGCGGAGGCTGCTGCGATGGAAGCATACTTTCTCGCTGCAGGCAGTGCCAGTTCCGCGAGCTCCGGATAATCGTACGTATGAATAATGTAATGCGTTATTCCGGGATGGTTGGGTTCGGCTGCCAGGATGGAATTCAGGATTTCACCTGCCTTTTTCTGGTTGCGGAATGTTTTGTCAGTCGGATCGGCTGTAGCGCGAAGGGCCAGCGCATAAAATATAGCTGCTTCCTTGTCATCGGGATATTTTTGGTAGATATTCTCTGCTGCTTTTTCAAATTTGAGCGTGCGCGTGCGATAGTCGAGTTGGTTCCATTGATCATAAATGGCGGCGATCGCTTCAAGATAATCGGATTCTCTGGCAGATGTACGTTCAAGAGACCGGGCCAATGCGATGGTCTTCGACCCTTTTTCCAAATCGCCTTGGGTGGGAGGTGACCAAAGCGGGTGGAAATTGCACATGGCCACACCCCAGTAAGCCATCACGCAGACAGGATCTCCGTCAATTACTTTGGCGAATACTTTTTCTGCTTCCGTGTATTCAAAAGAATGCAATAAGGCAGTAGCGAGGTTAAAATTCTCACGTACTTTTTCCGCACAGGAAAGGCCCATGTTAACGGTACCGAATTGATCTTTCCCGGAACCACACAAGGTGATTTCGCCCCGGTTGAGATTAATGGATTGCAATTCGCTTTGGAATTGTTCCGGGCTTTTTTTTCCTGAGCATGAAAGCAGGAACAGGAGCATCAGGATCGGTTGCAGTTTTTTGATCGTTTTCATGTTGTATAAAAATTTTATTTGAAACAACTTGTTATAAGTCTGGTGTAATTTATGAACGCACCGTTAAGTTAGTGGTTAAAGTTCAGGTTTCAAATGGAGCGGGAAAGTAACGGA